>NZ_JBNPJT010000023.1:0-72315 GCF_050312595.1 Pseudomonas sp. UM16
ATGCGGTTACGGGCTTTATTTAGGAAGACGAAAAGGACAGGGTCGAACACGGCGACTTTGATATCCAGCTCGACCAGCGCAGCCAGGCCATCGATGGACTTTCGAAAATCCACAGGCTTGGGGTAGAGATAGACTTTTTCCACTTGACTGTCGGGGCGCATCGAATTTAATTCTGGCGCGTGAAAGCATTGCTGAAAGGCCCTGATCTCAGGGTTTAGGTTTCAGTTGGTGCGGTCTGAAGAATCGAATGAGCTAGTCGATTTCCGACTGTGCACCGACCTCGTGGCAGTGCCCATGCCTGATTTCCGAGCTTTCGCTAGGATATTTATGGGAAAGGGCTTTAATATTCTCGACTTTGGTCGAATCCCGTCGGAGTTTTTGTAAAGGATATGCAAGCTATTCCTCGTTATCAGCCAACCTTTGCCGAGCGCTACCCAGTGCCCTTTTTTGTAGCGCTGCTGGATTTCTTGATAGTGATATCCGCGGGTCTCTTGGCGCATTACTACCGCTTCGGCACCCTTGAGATGACAGGACGCTACAACACCGCGACGATGCTGACTGCGATAGTGGTTGTGCTGTGTCTGGGAATGGGGGGGGTATACGGCTCGCAACGCGGCCATGCGTTTCTACGGCAATTCTCCGTACTGCTAGCCGGTTGGTTTGCTGCAGCTGGCATAATCCTTTCACTGACATTTTTCCTTAAGGTCTCAGAAAATTACTCCCGAATTTGGTTCAGCACCATGCTGGTAACCGGGGGCGGTCTGAGCCTGGTGTTGCGTCTTTCGGCATTTCTGATGCTGAGGAGGCTACGCGCTTCAGGTATGAACTTGAAGACTGTGCTGCTTGTGGATTCAGGAGGAAGCTCAGCGAGTCAGTTGAGTAACGGCCGAACCCTTGAGGAATATGGCTTCAAGGTGGTTAATAATCTAGCTTTCAGCGCGCAGCCGGATTGGACTCAGAGCTTGGTGGAAAAGGTCAATGAACTTGGGGTTCATGAAGTCTGGCTGTGCTTGCCGCTGAGCGAGGGCGGTGTGATCAGCTCGATTATGTATGCGCTTCGTCACCACACGGTAGCGGTACGATTTATTCCAGAGTGGGGTGACATTCGCCTGCTCAACCACAAGGTCAGTCATATTGCAGGTGTCTACTCGCTAGACTTGAGCTGCAGCCCGATGGATGGGCCGCCACGGGTATTGAAACGGTTGGAAGATTTGGTGCTAGGCGGCTTGATTTCGCTGTTGATCCTGCCTGTATGTCTGGTCATTGCTTTGGCTATCCGCTTGACATCTCACGGGCCCATCCTGTTCAAGCAATATCGAACCGGCATCAACGGTAAGCGCTTTAAGGTTTACAAGTTTCGATCCATGGTTGTACATCGCGAAAGTACTGGCGATGTGACTCAGGCTACTCGCAACGATGTGCGAATTACCCGAGTGGGGGCCTTTTTGCGTCGAACCAGCCTTGATGAGCTACCGCAGTTTTTCAATGTCATGCAGGGACGGATGTCCATAGTCGGACCCCGCCCTCATGCCTTATCGCACAACGAGTACTACAAGGATCTGGTCGAGTCCTACATGCAGCGCCACAAGGTCAAGCCAGGTATCACTGGATGGGCCCAGGTCAGTGGTTATCGTGGCGAGACAGACACGCTGGAGAAAATGCAGAAACGCGTAGAGTATGACCTCTGGTACATCGACAACTGGTCGCTTTGGTTGGACCTGAAAATTATCTTTTTGACTGTGTTCAAGGGTTTTATCAATAAAAATGCGTACTGATGCGCGCGTAGGCATAGCAGGAAGATATGAAGGCTAGAGAATTTCAAGGAAACGCCCACCCTGTGCCGGGGGGCTGGTGGTCTGTTGTGATGCTTTGGGCCTTGGCCATTGGCTTTTTTGTCCAGATAAGCGGCAAGGTCTGGTTGGTATCAGGTAGTGGTCGTAACGCTCAAATTTACCTTTGGCTATTGTTGCCCGCGCTGATTTTCTCGGTTTACAAGGTCGTTACACGTAAAGGTCCGAAACCCGACCTCTACTATCTGCCATGGGCTTTGTTTCTCGGCTGGGTTGCACTGAGCACGCTGTGGGCAACTGACTCGGATGCGAACGCTTCCTCCTTGGCTAAAAGAGGCCTATTTATAGGTCTTTATTTGGTAGCAATCCACCTGCTGTTTAATCGGCAAGAGGTGTTTTTTCGGCGAGCCTTATTGCTTGGTTTGGTGGCAGTGACCGTGGGGGCGCTGGCCAGCTTGATTTACCAATATGGTTTTTTGCAGCGGCCGTTAGCCTATCGCGCTTTTCGTATTGACCGTTCGGGAATTGGCGATATAGCCAATTATGGTTGGCCTGTCGCTGCTGGAATCTTTCATGGTGCCGTGGCGACTTGGGTGCTGGGGATTGCTCTGGATAAGCGCATAGGCCATCGTCTGGCGGTTTTCTGGCTTTTGTGTTTTGCGGTGTTGAGTTTGTATGTACTATTGACCTATACCCGCGGCGCCTGGATTGCGCTAATGACTAGCTGCGCGGTTGCGGTGATTATGCATAACAACCGTCGAGGTTGGCTCTTGATGGCTTCCGGATTACTGGCGCTGTTACTTGCAGTGTTCCTGTGGTGGGATAAATTGGTGTTCGAAGCAACCCACCGTCAGCTCTCTGGGCGTGGTCCGATATGGGACTACTTTTTTTCGACCATGCCGGGTAACTGGTGGTTCGGACATGGCTTGGGAACACCATTTCATTACGTCTGGCCCAATGTCAAAGCTGTTTCTCCCCATGCGCATAGCCTTTACCTTCAGCAAATCTATGACAGTGGTTTGATCTCTTTGTCATTACTCACAACAGGATTGTTGGGGCTGCTCTACAAAGTATGGATTCTTCGTAACGAGCCATGGGTACGCCTAGCCTTTCCTTCATTGATTTTCGCGTTGGTTGCAATGCTGACCGACGTAGAGCGTATTTTCACTCGGCCGGGTGACTACTGGACGGTATTCTGGTTGCCGGTAGCGGTACTGCTTGCTTTACCTCCGCGTACTAAGAAACCCGGTTTGACGGCCTGCTCTTCAGACTAAAATCAAACACAGAGTATTGATTTTTCCTACATACGAACTCTGGTTTCTTGATTCGGAAATGGACCAACGTTGTCGAATGAAGAGTAGAATTCATTTTGCGTTAATACGGGCTAACAATTTTATTCAAGATTGTTAGTCGCGCTAGCGTAAGGGACGTGTAAGGAGGTACGCGGAGTTAGTGTTTGATTTAGTAAAAATTCCCCCTTTATTGCGTGTTTGACTCTAGCAAGAGACGGTCTACGTTTCAAAGGCAGCCAAGGAAAAGCTGCCTTCGCAACCACCTAGGAGTCTCAACCCATGCGCAACACCGTCCTGTCCTACCTGCTCCTCCCCCTGTTCGCCAGCGCCTCCTTCTCATTAAGTGCAGCCCCCGCCGCTGACCCTGTTGCAGCCCCGGTCCCAGTCGTCGCGGCGCAACACCCCGTCGCCCGCCTTGACCTCAACACCGCCGACGCCCCAACCTTGCAATCCACCCTGACCGGCATCGGTAAAACCAAGGCTGAAGCCATCGTCGCTTACCGCGAGGAGCACGGCGCGTTCGCCACGGTAGATGAACTGCTGGAAATCAAGGGCATCGGCAAGGCGCTACTCGACCGTAACCGCGACAAGCTCACCATTAACTAGCGCTTTCATAACGGCCGGTCACTGACCGGCCTTCTTGTTTTGGGAATGCCTTTGGTCGCTCGGATTTGTATAAATATTATATTGGTAATATTTTCTGTTGAACCGGCTCATTCTTCCTCAGGCAGCCCCCGGAGAGCACCGCTATGACAACATTCTCGGAAACCCCCACCGCGCTCGTCACCGGCGCTTCTTCCGGCATCGGTGCGGTCTATGCCGAGCGGCTGGCAGCTCGTGGCCACGATGTGTTGCTGGTCGCGCGTGACCGGCAGCGGCTCGAAGTGCTGGCGGCGGATCTGCAAGCCCGCCATGGGGTCAATGTCGAGGTATTGGCGGCGGATCTCTCGCAGTCGACAGACCTCGCTCGCATCGAGCAGCGTTTACGCACTGATCAGAGTATCGGTGTGTTGGTCAATAATGCCGGCGTCGCCATGCACGGCACATTGGCCGAGGCGGTACCAACGCAAATCGATGCCTTGGTGGCGCTCAATATTGTCGCCGTTACACGCCTGGCTTCAGCTGCGGCCGCCCAGTTCGGCAAAGCAGGGCGCGGCACCATTATCAACCTGGCGTCGGTGGTGGCCTTGGCACCGGAGATGTTCAATGCTGTTTACAGTGCCAGCAAAGCATACGTGTTGAGTCTCACCCAAACACTGCACGGCGAGCTGAGGGACAAAGGCGTACAAGTGCAAGCGGTGCTGC
This sequence comes from Pseudomonas sp. UM16, assembly GCF_050312595.1. Lineage (NCBI taxonomy): Bacteria > Pseudomonadati > Pseudomonadota > Gammaproteobacteria > Pseudomonadales > Pseudomonadaceae > Pseudomonas > Pseudomonas sp. UM16. The sequence goes on from NZ_JBNPJT010000023.1 coordinate 4,388, forward strand.
CTGGCGTAACCCGCACCGAAATCTGGGAACGCTCAGGGCTGGATGTCGCGCATATCGACCCACAGATGGTCATGGAAGTAGGGGAGATGGTCGATGCGGCGCTCAGTGGCTTGGACAGCCAGGAGTTGGTGACTATTCCTTCGTTACCCGATGCTGCAGATTGGCAGGCGTTGATTAAAGCGCGCGATGCACTGGGGCCGAATTTGTCGCGCAGCTCAGCTGCAGCACGCTACAAGTGATGCTTCAGATGGAGCGAGGCACGCGCGGGCTCAGCGGTCTTGCGCATCCTTGGCATCCATCTCCGCATTGCGTTCATGCACGCGCTTGAGCTGTTCCTCGGTCAGGGGCAGCTTTTTCGCGGTATCACGCAGCAGCATCAGGCCACCAACGATGGAGCCTATTGCGAGCACCAGTATCAACCAGGCATACCAAGGCATGTAGTTCTCCTATGAGCGACGAATAATGTCGCTCCTGTAAATTGGAACCGTTCCATCATTCATTGGTTCAATTATAGGGGCGCCACCAGCGGCGGGCCAATTGGCGATCATTGGCCCCCAACAATCCGTTACATCGTTTACAATGCGCGCCGTTCAAGACTTGCCAAGAGACCCGACTCATGTCCGCCTGCCAGACGCCCATCATCGTCGCCCTGGATTTCCCTACCCGTGACGCCGCCCTGAAGCTGGCGGATCAGCTCGATCCGTCCCTGTGCCGGGTCAAAGTCGGCAAGGAGCTGTTCACCAGCAGCGCATCGGGGATTGTCGAAACCCTGGTTGAGAAGGGCTTCGAGGTGTTCCTCGATCTGAAATTCCACGATATTCCCAACACTACGGCCATGGCGGTTAAAGCCGCTGCAGAAATGGGTGTGTGGATGGTCAACGTGCATTGCTCCGGCGGTCTGCGGATGATGTCGGCTTGCCGTGAGGTGCTGGCCAAGCGCAGTGGCCCGCAGCCGTTGTTGATCGGTGTAACGGTGCTGACCAGCATGGAGCGTGAGGACCTGGCCGGTATCGGTCTGGATATCGAGCCGCAAGAGCAGGTGCTGCGTCTGGCGGCACTGGCCGAGAAGGCCGGGATGGACGGTCTGGTGTGTTCGGCGCTGGAAGCGCCGGCACTGAAGGCGGCGCATCCGTCACTGCAATTGGTGACACCAGGCATTCGCCCGGCAGGCAGTGCGCAGGACGACCAGCGTCGTATCCTGACCCCGCGCCAGGCCCTGGACGCCGGTTCCGATTACCTGGTGATCGGTCGCCCGATCAGCCAAGCCGCCGATCCGGCGCAGGCCTTGGCGGCGGTGGTCGCAGAAATCCGCGCCTGAAGGCGTTAGACCTTCAACACCAGCTTGCCGAAATTTTCCCCGCTGAACAGCTTCAATAGCGTCTCGGGGAAAGTTTCCAGGCCTTCGACTACATCTTCCTTGCTTTTCACGTTGCCGCTTGCCAACCAGCCGGCAATCTCTTGTGCTGCTTTGCCGTAATTGGCGGCATGGTCCATGACCACAAAACCTTCCATCCGCGCACGGTTGACCAGCAATGACAGGTAGTTGGCTGGGCCTTTGACCGCCTGTTTGTTGTTGTACTGGCTGATGGCGCCGCAGATCACGACGCGCGCTTTGAAGTTCAAGCGGCTGAGTACGGCATCAAGGATGTCGCCACCGACGTTGTCGAAGTACACGTCGACGCCTTTTGGGCATTCGCGCTTAAGACCTTCCAGTACCTCTTCAGCCTTGTAGTCGATGACGCCGTCAAAGCCCAGTTCTTCCTTCAGGTACTGGCATTTCTCGGCACCGCCGGCAATACCGACGACCCGGCAGCCTTTGAGCTTGGCAATCTGCCCGGCAATGCTGCCCACCGCCCCGGCGGCACCGGAGATCACCACGGTTTCCCCTGCTTTCGGCGCACCGACGTCGAGCAGGGCGAAGTAGGCGGTCATGCCGGTCATGCCCAGAGCCGACAGGTAGCGTGGCAGCGGTGCCAGTTTCGGATCGATCTTGTAGAAGCCCTGCGGCTCACCAACAAAGTAGTCCTGCACGCCGAGGGCGCCATTAATGTGGTCGCCGACGGCAAAGCCGGGGTGTTTCGAGGCGATCACTTCGCCCACGCCCAACGCGCGCATCACTTGGCCAAGCCCCACTGGCGGGATATAGGACTTGCCTTCGTTCATCCAGCCGCGCATGGCTGGGTCCAGCGACAGATACAGGTTTTTTACCAGAACCTGGCCGTCGCCGGGCTCGCTCACCGGCACTTGTTCGAAGGTGAAGTCGTCACGGCTGACTGCCCCGATCGGGCGTTTGCTGAGCAGGAAGCGGCGGTTGGTCTGAACAGTCATGACAGGGGCTCTCGTGTGTAGGGCAAAGAGTGTTGATAGACCCTCCCAGGCATTCCGGCAAGGTTTACCGGATTGGCGAATGCAATGAGATCCACAAGGGTGATTCAGCGCAGCTTGCATAATCACCTGCAGCGATAACCCTTCAACCGGCCCCCTGATGATGCTGCCCATCGCGGTGATTGCCTGCCTAGACTCCAGGCCACTGACCTCACTTTGTTGCAGGAGCTAGCGATGAGCATGAGTTTTTCTGGCCAGGTTGCCCTGGTCACTGGCGGCGCCGCGGGTATTGGCCGGGCGACCGCACTGGCCTTTGCTGCTGAAGGTTTAAAGGTGGTGGTGGCTGATCTTGACGCAGCAGGCGGTGAAACCACGGTCGAGCTGATCCGCGCGGCAGGCGGTGAGGCACTGTTTGTCGCCTGTAACGTAACCCGTGAAGCTGATGTGCAGCAGATGCTGGCTCGCACCGTCGAGGCCTATGGGCGTCTGGACTATGCCTTCAATAATGCCGGCATCGAAATCGAGCAGGGCCGTCTGGCCGAGGGCAGCGAAGCCGAGTTCGATGCGATCATCGGTGTCAACGTCAAGGGTGTGTGGCTGTGCATGAAACACCAATTGCCGTTGCTGCTGGCCCAGGGCGGCGGCGCGATCGTCAACACCGCATCGGTGGCCGGGCTGGGCGCGGCACCGAAGATGAGTATCTACAGCGCCTCCAAGCATGCGGTGATTGGCCTGACCAAGTCAGCGGCGATTGAGTACGCCAAAAAGAAAATCCGTGTCAATGCCGTGTGCCCGGCGGTAATCGACACCGACATGTTCCGCCGCGCTTATGAGGCCGATCCGCGTAAAGCCGAGTTTGCCGCAGCGATGCATCCGGTTGGACGTATCGGCAAAGTCGAGGAAATCGCCAGCGCCGTACTCTACCTGTGTAGTGATGGCGCCGCGTTCACCACCGGTCAAGCCTTGGCGGTGGACGGTGGCGCAACGGCAATCTGAAGCAGGCGTGCGCCAACACTGAGGCTGCCGATCAGCACACTGGCGCCAAATACCAGCAAGGCAGCCCTGGAGCCCAGGTGGTCGACGAGCAGCCCAGTGAAAATCACTGGCAGGCTGAAGCCCAGATACGCGAGGAGAAAGAAGCCTGCGCTCGCGCGGGCTTTTTCTGCGCGCGCCAGTATGTTCACGGCCGACAAGCCTCCCAGATAAACAAAGCCATAGCAGGCGCTGCTCGCTGCCACGGCGCCGAGCAGCACCGCTACAAGCTGGCCGCTGTCAGCGCCCCAGGCCAGCAGGGCATAGCTGCAAGGCAGGATCAGCAAGCCGAGCAGGGTCGCTTTGGCTGGCGCCAGGCGTTGGGCCAACGGTTGGAATAACAAGCCACAGCTGATAACACAGAAGGTTGAGAACCCCGACCAACTGGCCAAGCCATGCTGTTTGAGGATCGACGGTAGCAAGGCGATCACCAGGCCGACGCAGGCCCAGGCCAGCAGTATTGCCAAACCATAGACCAGGCTGCCAGCGGGGTAAAAGGGCAGGCGCAGCCACGCACCTTGCCTGTCGCCGCGTTGATCTGGCAGGCGCCAGACCGCCAACAAGGCCAGGCAGGCGAGCAGCAGGTGCAGGTAGAAACTGTCCGGTGCCAACGTTGGCCCGCGTAACAGAAACAGGCTGGTCAGGGCGGCGCCGAGGCCAAAACCCAGCGATGTGCTGGCGGTAACCCATGTCGCGGCGCGCTGGCTGTCATCGCCGGGCATCAGCTCGCTCATGTAAGCGGTACCTGTCGCCGAAGCGAGGGCGGTACCAAGTCCGAGCAGCAAGCGGGCAAGCCCCAGTGTCTCCAGGGCTGGTGCCAGCAGCATTAACACAGTGGCGAGCATCGACAAGCCCAGGGCAAGCATAATCAGCGGCCGCCGCCCGACCCGGTCCGCCAGGCCGCCGAGTAGCAACAGCACGGGGATCACCCCGACAACATAAGCCGAAAAAGCCACCGCCGTGGCCGCCGCGCCTCGTCCAGAAAGCTCGGCATAGGCGCCATACAGCGGCGCCTGCAGGTTGACCGCGAACGTGATCAGGCACAGCGCAAAGGCCAGCAGGGCAGGGGAACGCGGGTTGGGCATGGCACAGCTCCTTGTCGATGCCGCGACTATCCGGCGATCACCCAAGGCTCACAAGGCACACTCGGTGGGGATTTGTGATTAACTGTTTGGACAAAATCTACGAACACTTAGCCCATGAACCTGACACTCGACCGCCAATCCACCACACCGTTGGTACAGCAGCTCGCCGATCAGTTGCAGGCCTGGATTGAGCAGCAGCGCCTGCGCCCTGGCAGCCGCTTGCCGTCAATTCGGCAACTGGCGCGCGAGCAGGGTGTCAGCCAATCCTGTGTCATCGAGGCCTATGACCGGCTGGTGGCTAAAGGGGTGTTGGAAGCGCGCCATGGCGCCGGTTTTTTTGTCGCCGAGCAGCGGCTCAGCGAACCGCTGCGCGACCTGCCAGTGCCTGATGAAACGCTCAGCAACCGCTGGCAACAGTTCAGCGACGACCGAGCCGAGCTACTCAATCTGTGTTGCGGCTGGCTGCCTTGCAGTTGGCGCGCCAGCGAGGCGATTGCCCAGGCGGTGCGTCAGGTCAGTCGTGGGCCGCTAGTAGATTTACTCGATTATTGTCCGCCCATGGGCTTGGCCAGTTTGCGTAGTCAGTTGCACAAAGGCCTGGGGCAGATTGGTATTCAGGTCAGCCCGCAGCAGATTCTGACCACCCAAGGGGCCAGTCATGGCCTCGACCTGCTGGTGCGCACCTTGCTCCAGCCGGGCGACAAGGTGCTGGTGGAAAGCCCTGGGTACTACAACCTGTACAACCTGCTGCACGAGCATCAGGTCGAGATGCTGCTGATGCCGCGCACCGCTAATGGGCCGGACCTGCAGGTGATGGAAACACTGCTCAAGCGCCATCGTCCGCGCTGTCTGTACATCAACAGCCTGTATCACAACCCCACCGGCAGCAGCCTGACACCGAAAGTGGCGTATCGCTTGTTGGAACTTGCCCGTGAGCATGACGTGCAGATCATCGAAGACGATATCTACGCCGACTTCCAGGACGGTGCGGTGACCCGCCTGGCCACCCTCGACGCCGAGCAGCGGGTGATTTACCTCGCCAGTTTTTCCAAGACCCTGAGCAGTTCGTTGCGCTGTGGCTACCTGGTGGCAGCACCGGCGCTGATCGCTAGCCTGGCTGAGCTGAAGATGGTCTCGGGGCTGGGCACTTCGCGCTTCACCGAGCAGGTGGTGGCACAGATGCTCGCCAGTGGCAGCTACCGCAAAAGCGTCGCACGTCTGCGTCCGCGCCTGGCGCAGCATATGGCCAAGGCGCTGGGGCAGTTGGAGGCCTGTGGCTGGCAAGTGTTCACCGAGCCTTACGGCGGGATGTTTGTCTGGGCGCGTTGCCCAGGTTGGGATTTCGCCGCGCTCAACCGTCAAGCGCTGGCCTGTTCGGTGTTGTTGGCACCGGGCAGTGCTTTTGATCCGCACGGTGCTGCCAGCGATTGGTTGCGCATTAATGTTGCCTACCTCCAGGACCAGCGCGCACAGGCGTTTTTGCAGGGCACCAGGCGACCTCCGTCGTCCTGAAAGCGACGTCTCGGTAGCCATTTGCCATTAATGCGATGCCTGCATCTTGTGCCACCACCAGCGCCATTGCCACTCTGCACCCTTGAGTCTTTGCCGGGGCAGTGGGGGAGGTGTGATGAGTTCGCTCAAGCGTGGTGTATTCGACAACCTGAATATGGCGCGCAAGCTGGGGCCAGGCCATTGCGCCGAGTGATCGCGCGTGCCGAGCAGATTGCCGCAGGCGACCTCAGCGCTGAGATCACGAACCAACAGATTGCCGCTGCGGCCGAAGAGCAGAGCTCGGTGGCCGAGGAAATCAACCGCAGCGTTACCCGGATCCGCAGCAGCGCTGATCAATCGGCGCTGGCCACTCAAGCTGTAACCGCTGGATTTATACCGCCTTGCGCCAATTGAGGATCATCAGCGTCAACACCCCAGCGACAATCCCCCAGAATGCCGAGCCAATCGAGTACAAAGTGAAGCCCGAAGCGGTCACCATAAATGTGATCAACGCCGCTTCGCGCTCCTTGGCTTCGTTCATGGCCACCGTCAGGCCGTTCATGATCGAGCCGAACAGCGCCAGCGCCGCAATCGACAGCACCAGCTCTTTAGGCAGGGCGGCGAACAACGCCGCCAAGGTAGCGCCGAATATCCCGGCAATACCGTAGAACACCCCACACCAGACGGCAGCAGTGTAGCGTTTGTTCGGGTCTTCATGGGCATGCGGCCCGGTGCAGATGGCCGCGCTGATGGCCGCCAGGTTGATGCCGTGCGAACCGAACGGCGCCAGTACCAGCGAGGCCAGGCCCGTCACCGAGATCAGCGGCGAAGCGGGGACCTGGTAACCGTCGGCGCGCAATACGGCAACGCCAGGCATGTTCTGCGAAGTCATCGCCACCACGAACAATGGAATGCCGATGCTGATGGTTGCTGCCAGGGAAAAGCTCGGCGTTGTCCATACCGGCGTTGCCACTTCCAGGCTGAAGCCGCTGAAATCCAGCAGGCCCATGGCGCCAGACAAGGCGGTGCCCACTAGCAAGGCGGCAAGCACTGCATAACGCGGCGACAAGCGCTTGATGATCAGATAGCTGAAGAACATCCCCAACACCAGCGTTGTGCGGTGTTGGGCGGCGATGAAGATTTCGCTGCCGATCTTGAACAAGATACCGGCCAGCAACGCCGCCGCCAGTGACGCAGGGATGCGCTTGACCAGGCGTTCGAAGCTGCCGGTCAAGCCGCAAATCAGCACCAGTACGGCACAGGTGATGTAGGCGCCAATCGCCTCGCCGTAGCTGACGCCACCAAGGCTGGTGATCAACAGTGCGGCACCCGGGGTCGACCAGGCGATGGTCACCGGTGTGCGATAGCGCAGCGAGAGGCCGATGCTGCACACCGCCATGCCGATTGACAGAGCCCAGATCCACGATGAAATCTGCGCGCTGGTCAGGCCGGCAGCCTGGCCTGCCTGGAACATCAGCACCAGCGAGCTGGTGTAGCCGGTCAGCATGGCGATAAAACCGGCGACCACGGCCGAGGGGGAGGAGTCAGCCAACGGGCGCAATTGCGCAGACGTGGTATCGGGCATGGGGCAATCCTTGGGCTAGGTGTAAGCAGATTTTGCAGGCTAACGCGCAAGCAGCTGATGCTTGTCATACAGCAGGCATTGCATTTAGCCGTACAGTCGCCAACTATGGGCGGCGAGCAGGATGAGCTATCGAACGGGGGGAGTGATGTACAAGGTTTACGGTGATTACCAATCTGGCAACTGCTACAAGATCAAGCTGATGTTGCACCTGCTTGATCTGCCGTATGAGTGGCACTCGGTGGATATCCTCAAGGGCGAAACAGAAACCCCGGCGTTTCTGGAAATGAACCCCAACGGCAAAGTGCCGGTGTTGGTGCTGGAAGATGGCACCTACCTGTGGGAATCCAACGCGATCCTCAACTTTCTTGCCGATGGCACCGAGTACCTGCCCACCGAGCCGCGCTTGCGTACCCAGGTGCTGCAATGGCAGTTCTTCGAGCAGTACAGCCATGAGCCGTATATCGCCGTGGCACGCTTCATCCAGTTTTACCTCGGGCTGCCGCAAGAGCGCCTGGAGGAATACAAAACCCTGCACAAAGGCGGTTACAAAGCCCTGCGGGTGATGGAAAAGCAGCTACAGCTAACGCCGTACTTGGTTGGTGACAGTTATTCGATTGCCGATGTTGCGCTGTACGCCTATACCCATGTCGCCCACCAGGGTGGGTTTGATCTTGACGCCTATCCGGGCATCCAGGTCTGGCTGGAGCGGGTGGCCAGCCATCCCCGTCATGTGACCATGCTCGGTTAGGCGATCAGGCGGCAAAGCGCTTGTTGAGATACTCGATGATCACCTTGGAGTCATACATCCAGGTGGTCTGGCCGTCTTCTTCAATACGCAGGCACGGCACTTTGATCTTGCCACCTTCATTGAGCAGGGTCTGCCGATCCTGTTCGTTGTTTTTCGCATCGTGCAACGCCACCGGGACGTTCAGGCGGTGCAGGGTACGGCGGGTTTTCACGCAGAACGGGCAGGCATGAAATTGATACAGGCGTAGGCCCTTGGCCTGTTGTTCGACCAGGGCTTGAGCTGCTGCGTCGCGCTTGAGCTTGGCCGGGCGGCTGATCCAGTCGCCGAATACGATCACTTGGCCGAGGCCGACACGCAGTGCTTTGACAATCATGACAACTCCTCAGAATGAAAAAAGCCGACCCCTGAGGATCGGCTTGCAGACGCACCCGATTACTTGATCAGGCTGAGAAACTCGCTGCGGGTCGCGGCATTTTCGCGGAACTCGCCGAGCATCACCGAAGTGATCATGGTCGAGTTCTGTTTTTCCACACCGCGCATCATCATGCACATGTGCTTGGCTTCGATGACCACCGCCACGCCCAGGGCGCCGGTGACCTTTTGGATTGCCTCGGCCACCTGGCGGCTGAGGTTTTCCTGGATCTGCAGGCGACGTGCGTACATGTCGACGATCCGTGCAACCTTGGACAAGCCCAAGACCTTGCCATCGGGAATGTAGGCGACATGGGCCTTGCCGATGAATGGCAGCATATGGTGTTCGCACAGCGAGTACAGCTCGATGTCCTTGACCAGGACCATTTCACTGTTGTCGGAGCTGAACAGGGCGCCGTTGGTCACTTCTTCCAGGGTTTGTTCATAACCGCGGCAAAGGTACTGCATGGCCTTCGCAGCCCGCTTGGGCGTGTCGAGCAGGCCCTCGCGGGAGACGTCCTCGCCGAGTTGGCCGAGGATAGCGGTGTAGTTCTGTTCCAGGGACATGGATCTACCTGTGGGGAATTATCGCAAACGCGAAGGGTACGGCGGCGGCGGCGGCGCTGCAAGTACGGCGTTACTCGTCACGGCCTTCGAGCATGGTTCGTTTGAGCATTACATACACCGCTCCGGTCCCGCCATGACGCGCCTGGCACGAGGTAAACCCCAGCACCTGGGGGTGTTGGCGCAGCCAGGTGTTGACGTGACTCTTGATCATCGGCTTCTTGCCATCCAGGCGAACGGCCTTGCCATGGGTGACGCGCACGCAGCGGACTTCGAAACGGGTAGCTTCGGCGAGAAACGCCCACAGGGTTTCTCGGGCTTTTTCCACGTTCATGCCGTGCAGGTCGAGGCTGCCTTCAAAACCGATCTGGCCCAGCTTGAGCTTGCGCATCTGGCTTTCCTGGACGCCGTCACGGCTCCAGTGCAGGTCGTCTTCGGGGCCGACATCGATCACAAACTGGTCCGACAAGCCATCAACCACGCTCTGGTCGCTACGCACGGTAGCGGCTTGACGCAGGCCGGCCAATTGTTTGCGGTCGGCCTTGGGTTTGCCAACTTCGGCGCGATCATGCGTGATCGGCTTGACGCCGCGCATCTCGCTTTTGAACAGGGAAAAATCGTCGTCTTGCATGTAAGCCTCCGCCTGGACGGCGCAGTTTACGCGACTCCTGCTCAGGTTGCAGTCAATCGTGTTTTTTCATCAAGTGCGGTGACAGGTTCAGCTCGCGGCTGCGGCGCAGGCGTAAACGGCTGCGCCGCCAGAACCAGATACCCAGGTACAGCAGCACCAGGCCGCCGGCCAGGATCACCGCCGCGCCGCCGCGGTTGGCGTTGAGCTCGGCCAGCGCTTCGAGGTTGCCGAGCAGGCTGGCAGCACCGGCCATGGCCAGCAACACCCCGACGGTCGCCAGCAGCGCCGAGAAAGCTGCGGCCAGGCGTGCGCCCCAGTTGCGTGGCTGACGCTGGCGCAAGCGCTTGGCATCAAAACCGTCCTTCAACTTCATGCCGATTCCTCTATGGATATCCGCTGTTGGACTGATGCGCCGCCCGCTGGTTCCACCAGCCCGTCGGACGGCCTATCAGATCAGGCTGCTGGTCGGTGCCACGCAGGCAAAGTTGTCAGCCATGATCGCCATCTCACTCTGCTGGATCTGCGCGGCTGGGATCACCCCGTCTTTGAACGGCAGGTCACGGGTGGCGCAGGCATCCTCGATCAGGGTGCAACGATAACCATAGTCCTTGGCCCGGCGCACGGTGGTGCTGACGCTGGAATGGCTCATGAAACCGCAGACGATCAGGTCCAGGTGTCCGTATTTTTGCAGGGTTTCATGCAGGGTGGTGTTCTTGAAGGCGTTGGGCATGCGCTTTTCGATGATCACTTCATCGCCCTGTGGCTCAAGGCCAGGGATGAACTCACCGCGCGGTCCCTGAGGATCGAACATGCCACCAACGGTGCCCAGATGGCGCACGTGGATGATCGGGCGACCGGCCTTGCGGGCAGCCTCGAGCATTTTAGCGATGTTCTTCACAGCTTCGTCCATGCCCGACAGGCCCAGAGGACCACTGAGGTACTCTTTTTGCGCGTCGATAATGACCAGGCTGGCATTGTTCAGCTTCGCCGGTGGATAACCACGGCCGCTGAGGTGGAACATCGTCATTGGAACAGACATCAAGGGCTCCTTTGGGTGGGGCTTTTCACCTATTGTCCCCTGCCTGAGCACTTATGTGAATCGCTTCGCGTACAAGCAGCGTCGTTAGTGGCCTGCAGCCATGTCGGTGAAATGCTTACAGGCCATTTCCAGCGACCTTTTCTGTGGTTGGGCTGTTAGAATTGCAGGTCGTCTTTCAAGGAGTCTGTTGTGATCACTTCTCGCTTGCGCACCCTGCGCGATCATATCCGTTGGGCCGTCAGCCGTTTCCATGAGCATGGCCTGTTTTTCGGACACGGCGCCGACAACGCCTGGGATGAAGCCCGGTTGCTGGTGTTGGGCTCGGTCCACCTGCCTTGGGAGGTTGCCGACAGCTATCTGGATTGCCAGCTGGAAGACGATGAGCTGGTGCACCTGCAGCGTCTGCTCAAACGCCGCATCGAAGACCGCGTACCCACCGCCTACCTATTGGGGGAGGCGTGGTTCTGTGGCCTGGCCTTTATCGTCGACGAGCGCGTGCTGATTCCGCGTTCGCCGATTGGCGAGCTGATCGAAAAGCGTTTCGAGCCGTGGCTGGCCGCTGAGCCTGCGCGCATTCTCGACCTGTGTACCGGTTCCGGTTGCATCGGCATCGTCAGCGCCGAAGTGTTCCCAGACGCCGAAGTGGTGCTGGCTGACCTGTCCTTCGAAGCGCTGGAAGTGGCCAACCAGAATATCGAGCGCCATGGCCTGGAAGAGCGTGTCTATACCGTCCAGGGCGATGGCTTCGACGGTTTGCCGGGGCAGCGTTTTGACCTGATCCTGTCCAACCCGCCGTATGTCGATGCCGAGGATTTCGCCGACATGCCGGATGAATACCATCACGAGCCGGAACTGGGCCTGGCCTGTGGCAACGATGGCCTGGACCTGGTGCGACGCATGTTGGCCGAGGCGGCAGAGCACTTGACCGAGAAAGGCTTGTTGATTGTCGAGGTTGGCAACAGCCAGGTGCACGTCGAGGCGCTGTATCCACAGGTGGACTTTGCCTGGCTCGAATTCGAGCGTGGTGGGCACGGGGTGTTCATGTTGACGGCAGAGCAATGCCGCCAGCATCAGGCGCTGTTCGCTTCGAAGGTGTAAGGCGTCAGGTCTGCAGTGGATTCATCGCCGGCCTTGCCGGCGATGGGTTTCAGCGGTGCGTGGCAATCCAGATCAGCAAACCGGCCTGGAACACCGCAAAGGCCACCAGGCAGGTAATGGTAAAGCGCAGGCCGCTGTCTTCGCGGCGGTATTTGCTGACTCGCTCATCGCGTTCGCGCAGTTGCGCTTCCTTTTCCTGCAGGTTCTGTTCGGCCTGCTGGAGCATTTGCGCAGCGTCGAGAATCTCCACGCGCTGCACTTTGTCAGTGTTCCAACCGCCCTTGAGCTCACCGACCTGCACGTCGATGTAACGCCCCTTTAAGTGCTGGGCATCGGCGTATTCCACTTCCAGGCCATGGCTGCGCAACAGGTGGTCACGGCGCAGGCGGGTGTCTTCGTTGAGCGCGTCCTTGTTGGCCAGGGCAGCACCTTCGACCCGGTAGTGCGACCACTTGCGCTGGGCCCAGCTCACCGCTTGGGCTAGCAAGAAGCGCCCAAGGCCACGGCTTAACGGTTCGAGCTGCAGGCCGCTGTCGGGGCCGATGCGCACGCGTTTTTCCTGGTGATCAACCCAGATATCCAGGTGGTTCTGTTCCTTGCGCACTTTTTGCCCAGGCAGCTGGATAGCCATGCGCAACAGGCTGGTGTCTTTGTTGTGGCGCTCGGCAAAGCCGTACTGGACGAAGCGCAGCGGTCGTGCGCCGCTGTTGCGGTCAGTCGGCAGCGGCGCCAGGCGCAGCATCTGGAAATGTTCCGGTGCAACCTCGGCCCACGGCAGTGGGGCGGGTTCCGGCGCGGCCTCTGGGGCTTCGGGGGCTTCCTGGGGGGCGGCTTCAGTCATCACGGCAATCCTCTTGTGCACAGCAAGCTGGACACAATCACGATGCCAGCACCGGCTTATCGGCAGAATCGACCGGGACTGGAGACTGAATTTCGCTGAAATTCGCTCAAGCCGCGGGCAGCCTGTGGATAAAGTCGACGACCTGGGTACCCAATTCGCTGGCTTGCGGCAATTTCGGGTTGAGGTAGCTGTCACGCTGCTCGCTGGCGGCTTGCGGAGCAATCCTGAGCATGTGGTTCATGCCTTGGATCAAGGCCAGTTCGGCATCGGGTTTGGCCGCTTTAAGTCGTTGAGCGTTGCTGACATCCACTTGTATATCGTGGGTGCCCTGGATAATCAGTGCCGGCACCTCCACTTTGGCGAACGCTGCCGCCGGGTCCTGGCGCAACAGTGAAATCAGGTAAGGCTGGACTGATGGGCGAAACACGTCCTGTAACGGTCCAGGAATACCGGCGGCCATGCGCCCGGCTTTGAGGTTGTCCAGTATGTGCAGGACACGTTGGTTGTAGCGCGGTGGGATTTGTCCGGCAAGTTGCGCACGAAACACCTCATCAATCGGTCGACCACTGCCCGCCACGCTGATCACGGCGCTGGCACCGCTCGCCGGTGCAGCCAGGCTGGCAATCAGTGCGCCTTCACTGTGGCCCAGCAGGATCAATTGGCCAAAACGCGGGTCAGCCTTGAGTTTGTGACTCCAGGCCACGGCATCGGCGACATAGCGTTCGACCGTCAGGTCGCGTTCGTCCGGAGTCGCCGCGCGGCTGGCGGCCACGCCGCGCTTGTCGAAACGTACGCTGGCGATGCGGTTTTTCGCCAGCACCAAGGCCAGTTGCCGCAGGTTGTCGGTGTGGGCGCCGTCTGGGCTGTTGCCATTGCGGTCGGTCGGGCCTGAGCCGGGGATGATCAACACCACTGGCGGCGGCTGTTCGGTGCGCGGCAACAGCAAGCTGCCGTAGAGCACACCGCTGCCGGTATCGAGGCTGATTGGGCGTTGCAACACAGTGGGGGCAGCGGCCTGGACCAGGCCACTGAACAGCAGGGCGATTACCGCGAGGACGCGCAACATCATCAGGCCACTATCGAGGAGATGGCTGTTGGACCGGGGGTTGCGCAGAAGGTTCGCTGTCAGGGATGAACTGAATGGTTAGCCTGCGTATACTGGCGGCCTTGTTCAAATCAGGCTGATTCGCGGAGCGTCCTGCATGTCCGGCAATACCTACGGCAAGCTGTTCACTGTCACCACCGCTGGCGAAAGCCATGGTCCGGCGTTGGTCGCCATTGTCGACGGCTGTCCGCCGGGCGTGGAAATTTCCCTGGCCGACCTGCAGCATGACCTGGACCGGCGCAAGCCCGGCACCAGCCGGCACACCACCCAGCGCCAGGAAGCCGATGAAGTCGAGATTCTCTCCGGGGTTTTCGAAGGGCGCACCACCGGCTGTTCGATTGGTCTGCTGATTCGCAACACCGACCAGAAGTCCAAGGACTACTCGGCGATCAAAGACCTGTTCCGTCCGGCCCACGCCGACTACACCTACCACCACAAGTACGGTGAGCGTGACTACCGTGGCGGAGGCCGCAGCTCGGCGCGGGAAACCGCCATGCGCGTGGCTGCTGGCGCCATTGCCAAGAAGTACCTGGCCAGCCAGGGCATTCGTATTCGTGGTTACATGAGCCAGCTTGGGCCCATCGAGATCCCGTTCAAAACCTGGGAGTCGGTGGAGCAGAACGCCTTCTTCAGCCCTGACCCAGACAAGGTGCCAGAACTGGAAGCCTACATGGACCAACTGCGCCGCGACCAGGATTCGGTCGGGGCGAAAATCACGGTAGTGGCTGAAGGGGTCATGCCCGGCCTGGGTGAGCCGATCTTCGACCGTCTGGATGCCGAACTGGCTCATGCCTTGATGAGCATCAACGCGGTCAAGGGCGTCGAGATCGGTGCAGGTTTCGCCAGTGTGGCGCAGCGTGGCACCGAGCACCGTGACGAGATGACGCCACAAGGTTTCCTCAGCAACAACGCGGGCGGTATTCTCGGCGGCATTTCCTCTGGTCAGCCGATTGTTGCCCACCTGGCCTTGAAGCCGACCTCAAGCATCACCACCCCGGGTCGTTCGATCGATGTCGACGGCAACCCGGTGGAGGTGATCACCAAGGGCCGTCACGACCCGTGCGTGGGTATCCGCGCCACGCCAATCGCCGAAGCGATGATGGCGATCGTGTTGATGGATCACCTGCTGCGTCATCGTGGCCAGAATGCCGATGTTCGAGTAACCACGCCGGTGCTGGGTCAGCTGTAATGCCATCACCTGGCATGTGCGCTGCGGCCTGCTGAGCCGTGGCGCCGATTCCCTACTGGCGGTTGTCCAGCTTTTACCTGTTCTACTTCGCCTTGCTCGGTTCTACAGCGCCTTTCCTGGCGCTGTATTTTCATCACTTGGGTTTTTCCAGCGCGCGCATTGGCGAGCTGGTCGCCATCCCTATGCTGATGCGTTGCGTCGCGCCCAATCTGTGGGGCTGGCTCGGTGATCGCAGTGGTCGGCGCCTGTTGATCGTGCGCCTGGGGGCGCTGTCGACGCTGGCGAGTTTCTCGCTGATCTTTTATGCCAAGAGTTATGCTTGGCTAGCGCTGGTGATGGCCTTGCATGCGTTCTTCTGGCACGCGGTGTTGCCACAGTTCGAAGTCATTACCCTGGCGCACCTGCAGGGGCAGACCGCCCGCTACAGCCAGATCCGCTTGTGGGGCTCGATTGGTTTCATCCTCACTGTGGTCGGTCTGGGACGGTTGTTTGACTGGCTGAGCCTGGATGTCTATCCGCTGGCGCTGATGATCATCATGGCGGGTATTGTCCTGGCCAGCTTCTGGGTCCCCAATGCCCAGCCACCCGGGCAGAACGAACGTAGTGGCGGCGGTTTTCTCAAGCAGTTGCGCAGCCCCGGCGTGGCGGCGTTCTATGTTTGTGTGGCGTTGATGCAGCTCAGCCATGGGCCGTACTACACCTTTTTGACCCTGCATCTGGAGCAATTGGGCTACAGCCGCGGGGTTATCGGTTTGCTCTGGGCGTTGGGCGTGGTCGCTGAGGTGTTGATGTTCCTGGCCATGAGCTGGATCCTTGCACGAGTTTCGCTGCGTCGGGTGCTGATGGCCAGTTTCGCCTTGGCGGCCTTGCGCTGGCTGCTGCTTGGCAACTTTGCCGAGCAACTTTGGGTGCTGTTGTTCGCTCAGGTTTTGCACGCGGCCACGTTCGGCAGCTTCCATGCCGCCGCCATCGCCTTTGTGCAACGCAGTTTTGCTGCCCGTCAGCAAGGCCAGGGCCAGGCCTTATACGCGGCCTTGGCCGGCACCGGTGGTGCCTTGGGCGCGCTGTATTCCGGCTACAGCTGGAACCTGCTCGGTGCCACTACCACCTTTAGTATTGCCAGCGTCGCAGCCTTGGCTGCAGCCGTTATCATTGCAACCCGAATGCAAGAAGCCCAGCCATAGGAATTGCCGCTGATGAGCAGCCTGACCGTTTACCACCAGTCCACCCCTGATATTCCCAACAAGGTCCTGACCCATCTTGAGGACATCGCCGCCACCCTCGCTGAGCAGGGTGTGCGCTTTGAACGCTGGCAAGCCGAAGCGCCAATCCAGCCGGGTGCCAATGAGCAGCAGGTGATCAGCGCTTACCAGCAGCGTATCGACGCATTGATGACTGAGCAGGGTTATCGGCAGGTTGATGTGCTGCGTGAAGCGCATACCAGCCTTCGCAACGAACACACCCGTGGGGAAGACCTGGTGCGTTTCTTCGCCGCTGGTCGCGGGCTGTTTACCCTGCACATCGAAGATTATCTCTACGCGGTATTGTGCGAGAAAGGCGACCTGATCGTGGTGCCGGCAGGGGTCAAACACTGGATCGATATGGGTGAGGAGCCGCGTTTCGTCGCGATTCGGTTGTTCAACCAGGCGCAAGCTCAGGTTGAAAACTTCACGGGCGATAAGATCGCCGAGGCTTTTCCCCGGCTGGACGACTGATTTTCTGCGCTCGTGAGGCTAGCAAAGGGTGAGAGCCGGCGTTGCTGGCAAGGCCAGCTCTCACAAGCTCAGCTTCAGCGATAGGTCGGTAGGGCGAACCGTTGCTGACTCTGCAGCATCGAAATCACCGGCAGTTCGCTGGCTTGCTCGGCCAGGTCACGGCGAATCGCACTGATCGCCCAAGACAGCTGTTCGGCACTGTGCAGTTGCGCATAGGAAAGGCAGCGCTTGGTCTGCATACCGTCGGCGGCACGCAAGGTCAGCAGAATACCGCCGTCGGGGCGCGCCTGGGTGGTGACTTCGTAGGCGGAGAATACCGAGGCGAATTTTTCCTGGATGAGGTCCATATCAGCTCCTGACTGTTAGTGGCAGACATGGAGTGATAGGTGCAGCGAGCGTGCCAGCCTTGATTTTGATTAAAATTCTTTTAAATCAATAAGTTACTGCGAGGTTCTGTAATTGGTGCCGTGCAATCTGCATGGTCGTGCAATTTGCACAGTGCATTTTGCAGGGTTGCCGAGCCAATAGATTTCCTCTGTCGGGGCCATGACTTATCCGCAGTTGACCCCGCGTGCGTACTGACAAAGACTTGGGTTTTCTGGCAGCCAGGAGGTTCCCCATGTCCGACCAACGTAGCCCAACGCCTATGAATGATGAAGAAGCTGCAGCATTTGCTGAGGAGGTCTTCGACCGGGCGCGCAATGGCGATGCCGAGATGCTTGGGCGTTTGCTCGAGAAGGGGCTGCCGGTCAATCTGCGCAATGGCAATGGCGATACTTTGCTGATGCTTGCCAGTTACCACGGTCATCTCGAGGCGGTACGGGTGTTGCTTGCCCATGGCGCTGACCCGCAGATGGCTAACGACAAAGGCCAGCTGCCTATCGCCGGGGCGGCGTTCAAGGGTAACCAGCAGATGATCGAACTGTTGGTCGAGCAGGGTGCGCAGGTCGATGGCACTTCGGCTGATGGCCGCACGGCACTGATGCTGGCGGCCATGTTCAACCGTACCGCTATCGTCGAGTACCTGTTGCGTCAGGGGGCCAACCCTGCGCACCGCGATGCTCAAGGCACGACGCCTCTGGCTGCTGCCCAGACCATGGGGGCCGTCGATACCGCCGCGCAATTACAAGCGCTGGCCGGCTAACCCTAAGGGGCCTTTTGCGGCTATCCTTGGCGACTTTTTTCAGTGTCGCAGGGCCCCTTCATGAAATCCCAACTGGTCGAACTCATCGGCAAAATCAGCGCTGGTTGCCTGCGCGAGGAAGACATCGCGCGCATCGCCGACGAAGCCGCCCAGGCCTATGCCGACCCGCAAGCCTTCCTTTCCGCCAATCCGGATATCAACTACGACGACAGCTTCCCAATCCCACTGGGGGAATGGGTCGTCGTTGGCAGCCTGCCAGACACCGTGCTGTTCCAGGCCGATACCTACCAGGACCTGTTTGCCCAGATCGTCGACTCCTTCGACAAGAGCGTGGACTTCAACCTCAAGCCCAAGCAGTTGGCCAAGGTCGAGCCGTTGACCGCGCTTAACCGCATCCAGGTGCAGATGGGCGCGATGAACAAAGACGTTGGTGGCTATGTGCTGATGAACTTCAGCCAGTTGCTCGACGACGAGCTGCAGATGGTCATGGTTGGCGGCAACGATGTGCCGCGCGTGCTGGAGTTGTGTGCCGAGGTGGGGATTGCCGCAGCGCCTGCGCTAGAAGCGCTGCGGGTGGCCGTACACGTTTAACCAAGGGCGGTATCGAGGAACATCATTACCGCAAAGCCGCCCATCAGGCCGAGGGTCGCCGAGGTTTGGTGGCCATTGCGGTGGGTTTCCGGAATCACCTCGTGGGAGACCACGAAGATCATCGCGCCGGCCGCCAGGCCCATGCTCACCGGGTAGGCGATGGCAAAGCCGGTGGAAATCCCTAGGCCAATGACCGCGCCGATCGGTTCCATCAGGCCGGAGCCGATCGCCACCAAGGCCGCTTTTATCGTCGAAAGTCCGGTAGCGCGCAGCGCCAGGGCCACGGCCAGGCCTTCAGGAATGTCTTGAATAGCGATGGCACTGGTCAGTGGTAAACCCACATTAAGGTCGCCGTTGGCAAAGCTGACGCCGATGGCCATCCCTTCAGGCAGGTTGTGCAGGGTGATCGCCAGCACAAACAGCCAGACCCGGTTGATGCGTTCAGCCTGCGGCCCGCAGGGGCCAGTGCTTTCGTGCTCGTGGGGGGTGAAGCGGTCGAGGCCGAGCATTAGCAGCACGCCCAAGCCCATGCCTACCACTACCGTCAGGGCTGCATAGGGGCCATTGCCGGTAATCTCGCGTGCGGCATCCAGCCCCGGCAGAATCAGTGAGAACGAGCTGGCAGCGAGCATCATCCCGGCGGCAAAACCGAGCATCACATCCTGGCTGCGTGCGCTGACTTCGCGCAGCACCACCGCCATGATCGCGCCCAGCGCCGTGGCCGCAAAACCGGCCAAGCCACCGAGCATGGCCATGTGCAGGTTTTCTTGCTGATCACCGTGCACGGCATTCCAGGCGCTGGCCATCAGCAAACCGAGCACCGCCAGTAGGCTCAAGCCCAACCCGGCGCTCAGCCAAGGGGTGTTTTGTGCCTGTTGCAACCAGGCGTTCCAGAGCGACACCGGCGCAGGGCTGCTGGAGCTGTGAGCGGGGGGCATATCAACCTCACTGAATCAAATCAATGCGTCGAGTGTAACCAGTGCGTTGGCGGCGCGGCCAACGAATAGCCTCTATGGGCTTCATAGCCAGCT
This sequence comes from Pseudomonas sp. UM16, assembly GCF_050312595.1. Classification (NCBI taxonomy): domain Bacteria; kingdom Pseudomonadati; phylum Pseudomonadota; class Gammaproteobacteria; order Pseudomonadales; family Pseudomonadaceae; genus Pseudomonas; species Pseudomonas sp. UM16. The sequence continues at coordinate 24,013 of NZ_JBNPJT010000023.1, forward strand.
ATCCTTTGGGCAAACTTGATCAAGGGAGCGATAGCATGGGTTCCACATTCAATGGCCTGGTAGGCCTGATTATCTTCGCGCTGGATATCTGGGCCATTATCAATGTGGTCAAAAGCGGTGCCAGCATGGGCAGCAAGATCCTCTGGATCCTGTTGATCGTGCTACTGCCGGTGCTTGGCCTGATTATCTGGGCGATTGCCGGGCCGCGGGGGGATGTGCGGATGTAATGGGGGCCACGGTTTAAATCAACCACGTGCCCTCAAGCTCCAGCAGCAACTGCTTGCGCTCCACGCCACCGGCATAGCCGGTCAAGGTGCCGTTGCTGCCAATGACCCGATGGCAGGGCACGATGATCGCGATCGGGTTGGCACCATTGGCGGTACCGACTGCCCGCACTGCGCGCGGACGGCCGATTTGCTGCGCCAGGTCACCGTAGCTGCAGGTGGTGCCGTAGGGGATGCGCTGCAAGGCTTGCCAGACTTCATGCTGAAACGGTGTTCCGACCGGGGCCAGCTTGACCTCAAACTGTTCGCGCGTGCCGGCAAAATACTCATCCAGCTGTTGGGCCACTTCATCCAGTTGATGCGTCGCTGGCTGCCATGACGCTGGCAGCTCCCACGGTTGTGCGCCATCCATGTGCAACAGATGCAGGCCTTGCTCGTCGCCGGCCAATAGCAGCGGGCCGAGCGGGCTGGGTAGGTAGCGGTAATACATGGCATGGCACCTTGAGCGATGAACCCTTAGCAACAATACCGCAAGCCTGGCTTGTCATCATCGGTAACTTAAGCGCCCTGTTGGACAACGAAATTTTCACATTCGATTATGGAAAATTCGCGCGCGCAATTATCCGTTCGCCGAATGGCCGTGCATTGCCCTCGGGTTTAGTGCACATTTGCCGATTCGTTTTTTCGCCTTCTTGAATCTGAATCCTAGGGATCTTCCAATCCATGGCTAACACGGACGCCTTGAGTGAACAGCGGGCTGCGTCGCGCCCGTTGCAACCAACGCTAAAATCGCACCTGGCCTACACCCTGCTGTGTGGCCTGGTGATCATGATCATGCTCAGCCTGGTACGCCTGGCGCTGCTGATCTACAACAGTGACATGATCGGTGACACGCCGATGTCGACCGTGGCCGAGGGTTTCCTCAATGGTCTGCGCTTTGACCTGCGCGTTGTCATTTACCTGAGCATTCCCTTGCTGCTGGCTACCCTCAGCGCTCGTGCCATGGCTGCCCGCGGCCTGTTCCGGGTATGGCTGACGCTGGCCTCGAGCATTGTCATGTTCCTCGGCCTGATGGAACTGGACTTCTACCGCGAGTTCCACCAGCGTCTTAACGGTCTGGTGTTCCAGTACGTCAAGGAAGATCCCAAGACCGTACTGAGCATGCTCTGGTACGGCTTCCCGGTGGTGCGTTACCTGTTGGCGTGGGTTTTCGGTACGTGGCTGCTGAGCCTGCTGTTCAAGGGTGTCGACCGTCTGACCCGTCCGCATGGCGCTTACCAGAACCAGACCGCAGACAGTCGTGCGGTGGCTCCGTGGTATGTGCGTGGCGTGGTGTTCTTCATGATTTTGCTGGTGGCGGTCATCGCCGCTCGCGGCACGCTGCGTCAAGGCCCGCCGATGCGCTGGGGTGATGCTTTCACCACCGACTCGAACTTCGTCAACCAGTTGGGCCTCAATGGCACCCTGACGTTGATCGACGCGGCCAAGAGCCGTTTCGGTGAAGACCGCGCCAACGTCTGGAAGTCGACCATCGAGCAATCGCTGGCCACCCAGACTGTGCGCGACATGCTGCTCACCGAAAACGACAAACTGGTCGATGCTGATGAGGCTGCGGTGCGCCGTGATTTCACCCCGCCAGTCACCAACACCCTGCCGATCAAGAACGTCGTGGTGATCCTCATGGAGAGCTTCGCCGGTCATTCGGTAGGCGCCTTGGGCAGCCCGAACAACATCACCCCGTACTTCGACAAACTGGCCAAAGAAGGTGTGTTGTTCGACCGTTTCTTCTCCAACGGCACCCATACCCACCAGGGTATGTTCGCCACCATGGCCTGCTACCCGAACCTGCCAGGTTTCGAATACCTGATGCAGACTCCGGAAGGGGGGCACAAGCTGTCTGGCCTGCCAGCACTGCTCAGCGCCCGTGACTATGACGATGTCTATGTCTACAACGGCGACTTTGCCTGGGACAACCAGTCCGGTTTCTTCGGCAACCAGGGCATGACCACCTTCATTGGCCGCAACGACTTCGTCAATCCAGTGGTCTCCGATCCGACCTGGGGTGTGTCCGATCAGGACATGTTTGACCGCAGTGCCGAGGAGCTGGCCAAGAACTATGGCAAGAAGCCGTTCTATGCGCTGCTGCAGACACTGTCCAACCACACCCCGTACGCCTTGCCTGCCGATCTGCCGGTAGAACCTGTGACCGGCCAGGGCCGTCTCGATGAACACCTGACTGCCATGCGTTACTCCGACTGGGCGCTGGGCCAGTTCTTCGAGAAGGCGCGCAAAGAGCCGTACTTCAAGGAAACCCTGTTCGTCATCGTCGGTGACCACGGCTTCGGCAACCACCAGCAAGTGACCGAACTGGACCTGGGGCGTTTCAACGTGCCGCTGCTGCTGATTGCCCCTGGCATTCAAGAGAAGTTCGGTGCGGTGAATCACACCGTCGGTACCCAGATCGACATCGTCCCGACCATCATGGGCCGTTTGGGTGGCGAAACCCGTCACCAGTGCTGGGGGCGTGATCTGCTCAACCTGCCGGCGGGTGATCAGGGCTTTGGCATGATCAAGCCATCGGGCAGTGAGCAGGTGGTTGGCCTGATCAAGGGTGATCGCATCCTGATCGAGTCCAAGGACATGGCGCCACGCATGTATCGCTACGAGTTGGGGGCCAACTTCAAGGCCGAGCTGATCGAAAGCCCGGACCAGCAAGAGCTGACCCAAAAGCTTGAGTCGTTCATCCAGACCGCGACCAAGAGCTTGCTCGACAACACCGCCGGTGTAGTCCACGGGACGCCGGACTAAGCGGTAAACCTTTGCTGAACAGAAGAGGCCCAATCGGGCCTCTTTTTTTTGCCGATGGCGCGCTGCAGCTGAACATTCACCTGCGGTGCGGGTCAACGGAAGGTAAGTCGATTCACCCTGAGTGCCTGTACTGAGGAGAATCCAATGAAAGCGTGGGAAATTACCTTTGTCGATCAGAAAGGCGAGCGTACTTCGTTACCCGTCACTTGCGAGCAACAGCCCAGTGTCGAAGAGGCCGCGCGGCTGATTCGCTCCCACCTCTATCCGGTTATGGACGAACTGGACCTCAATGATTTCCAGGATCGTGACACTGCCCCCACCGCCAAATGGCTCAAAGAGCAGAGCGGCGTCGAGATCACCGCGATCACGGAAAAGCCCTGACCCGCTGTTTTCTGGCACAGCGGTCAACTTGGCGCTACGCTGCAATCAAGGTCGGGCCGCTTTTTGCAAGCGCCCGGACTTGCCGATCCACGTCATGCATCAGCTCGAATTGCCCTCACACGCCTTGTGTGACGGGCAGGTGCGTTTTGCACTGAAAGTCTATCCATCGGTAGTTAGGAGGACGATTCATGAGCAGCCAATACGAGGACATCAGCAGCACGGTTCTACGCCAGATGAAAGAGGGCGGTTTCAATTTTGCCCAGATTCATCCTATTGAGTTCTATGCAGTTTTTCCTGATGAGGCACGGGCAAGACGGGCAGCGGGACAGTTTCGCGGAGAGTCGCTCAGCGCCCAGGTGCATGAGCGCGACGATGGTGCCTGGCACCTGGAGTTGAGCAAAGTGATGTACGCCACCTACGGCGGTATCGATGAATTCGAGCAGGACTTCGAAGCCGTGATCGCGCCGTTGGGCGGTGAAATCGAAGGCTGGGGCGTGAAACAGGAACGTCCCCTGGCCTGACCAACGCTTCGCAATGAAGCGTTGATCGCTGCACAGCCGCAGCGGTTGCACGCATCTGGTGCAACCGCTGGTCTTTGAAAATACAACCTACTGAAATTCAAGGAATTATGCCGCTGGCACGGGGCTTGCGAAGGCTCAGGTGCACGGGTGACAAGGAGTTCGGCATGATCCGCACCTTTTACGATGAGATGTACAGTGCAGACGGCCAGGTCCGTGCGCACTACCGGGAGTTCGCCCGCTGGTTGGCCGACACCCCGCCGGAACTGCTGGCGCAACGTCGGCGTGAAGCCGACCTGCTGTTTCATCGCGCCGGTATCACCTTCACCCTTTATGGCGATGAGCAGGGCACCGAACGCCTGATTCCCTTCGACACCATTCCACGCAGCATTCCCGCCAGTGAATGGCGGATGGTGGAGCGTGGCTGTATCCAGCGGGTCAAGGCCCTGAACCTGTTTCTCGCCGATCTCTACCATGGTCAGCGGATTATTCGCACTGGGATCATTCCGGCCGAACAGGTGCTGGCCAACGAGCAGTACCAGTTGGCCATGCAGGGCCTGGACCTGCACCGCGACCTCTATGCGCATGTCTCCGGCGTCGATCTGGTGCGTGATGGCGATGGCAGCTACTACGTACTCGAAGACAATCTGCGCACCCCCAGCGGCGTCAGCTACATGCTCGAAGACCGCAAGATGATGATGCGGCTGTTTCCCGAACTGTTCGCCGCCCAGCGCATCGCGCCGATCGACCACTATCCCAATCTGTTGCTCGACACCCTGAAAAGCGCCAGCCCGCTGGATGACCCCAGCGTTGTCGTGCTGACGCCAGGGCGCTTCAACAGTGCCTTTTTCGAGCACGCCTTTCTGGCCCGGGAAATGGGTGTCGAACTGGTTGAAGGCGCTGATCTGTTCGTCCGTGATGAGCGGGTGTTCATGCGCACCACCGACGGGCCCAAGGCGGTTGATGTGATCTATCGGCGCCTGGACGACGCCTTCCTCGATCCCCTGGCGTTCAATCCCGAGTCGATGCTCGGTGTGCCCGGGCTGCTCTCGGCCTACCGCTGTGGCAATGTCGTGCTGGCCAATGCCATCGGCACCGGGGTGGCCGACGACAAGTCGATCTATCCCTACGTCACCGACATGATTCGCTTCTATCTGGATGAAGAGCCCATCCTCAAGAATGTCCCCACCTGGCAGTGCCGCAAGCCGGAGGAACTGTCTCACGTGTTGGCGCATTTGCCGGACCTGGTGGTCAAGGAAACCCAGGGCTCGGGGGGCTACGGCATGCTGGTCGGGCCGGCCGCGACACGTGCTGAAATCGAGGCCTTCGCTGCGCGGATCAAAGCCCGTCCTGCGGCGTACATTGCCCAGCCAACCCTGTCATTGTCGACCTGCCCAACGTTTGTCGAAAACGGCATTGCTCCGCGCCACATCGATTTGCGTCCGTTCGTGTTGTCTGGCCGGGAAACCCGCGTGGTGCCCGGTGGCCTGACCCGGGTCGCGTTGCGTGAAGGTTCGCTGGTGGTCAACTCGTCCCAGGGCGGCGGTACCAAGGACACCTGGGTGGTCGAGGATTAAGCCATGTTGAGTAGAACTGCCTCTGATTTGTACTGGATGTCACGCTACCTGGAGCGCGCTGAAAACCTCGCACGGATGCTCGACGTCAGTTATTCACTGTCACTGATGCCCCAGGACGGCCGTGGTGATGGTCTGAATGAGTTGGCCATGCCGCTGCTGATCACCGGCACCCTCGACGATTACCTGGAGCGCCACGGCCAGTTGCATGCCGAGCGTCTGCTGCACTTTTTCGCGCTCGATCCGGACAACCCAGCGAGCATCTACAGCTGCCTGGGCGCCGCACGGGCCAGTGCCCATGCGGTGCGTGGGCGGATTACTGCCGACATGTGGGAAAACATCAACGCCACCTGGCTGGAGATTCGCGGCATTGCCGAACAGGGCCTGGGCCGCTACGGCATGAGCCGTTTTTGTGAATGGATCAAGGAGCGTTCGCATCTGTTTCGTGGCGCCACTTACGGCACCATCATGCGCAACGATGCCTTTCGCTTTATCCGCCTGGGCACCTTCATTGAGCGCGCCGACAACACCCTGCGCCTTCTTGATGCCCGCTACGAAATGTTTGGCGATGAAGCCGAGGCGGTCAGTGACAGTTCGGCCCGTGGTTATTACCAATGGAGCGCTTTGCTGCGGGCGTTGTCGTCGTTCGAGGCCTACACCGAGATCTATCGTGACGCGCTGGCCGCCCGGCATGTCGCCGAGTTGCTGCTGTTACGCGCCGACGTGCCGCGTTCTCTGCGTGCCTGCACCGAGGAGATCGATCTGATTCTCGCCAGCCTGCCAGGCAGTAACGGTCGCGCCGCCCAGCGCCTGGCCGCTGAGGTGGATGCGCGGCTGCGCTACACCGGCATCGACGAGATCCTCGCCGAAGGCTTGCATCCTTGGCTGAATCACTACATCCCTCTGGTGCGCCAGTTGGGCAACGCCATCCACAGCGCTTACCTGGAGGCTGTATGAGACTGACAATTAGCCATGAAACCGCCTACCACTATGAAGATCAGGTGCGCGCCAGCATCCAGTACTTGCGCCTGACTCCCCATGACAGCGAGCGTCAGCAAATACTCGTGTGGCAGTTGGACCTGCCACGCCCGGTGCGTGCGCAACTGGACCCGTTCGGCAACATTCTCCATGTGCTGAGCCTGGAAGAGCCGCATTCGGAGCTAGTCATCGCTGCGCGCGGCCTGGTCGAAATCGACGAAAGCCGCGAAGCCGAGCACGAGGCGCAATCGCCGTTACCGTTCCTGCGTTTCACCCGCCTGACCGAAGCCGACGAAGCCTTGCGCGCCTTTGCCAGTCAGCAATGCCGCAAGCGTCGTGACCGCTCAGCGTTGATTGAATTGATGAACGCGCTTAACCAGCGCATGACCTATCGACCTGGCAGTACCGCAGTGGATACCAGTGCCGCTCAGGCGTTTGCCGGTGGCGAGGGCGTCTGTCAGGACCATGCGCATGCCTTTCTGGCCTGCGTGCGCAGCCTTGGGGTGCCAGCGCGGTATGTCTCGGGTTACCTGTTTGACAGCCAAAGCCAGCAGATGGCCAGCCATGCCTGGGCCGAAGCCTGGCTGGACGATGCCTGGTACAGCTTCGATGTGACGAACCAGTTGGCCAAGCCCGAGCGGCACCTGAAGCTCGCCGTGGGCCTGGACTACCTGGACGCTTGCCCGGTGCGCGGCATGCGCCGCGGCGGCGGTTTTGAGCAGATGCACGCTAAAGTTGTGGTAATGCCGAGCCTAAGCGCCCAGCAGCAGTGAATATCAGGGTTGCTTACGGGTGGCCATGTGCGTGAGGTAAGCAATCAGCGCATCGAGTTGCGGGTCGCTGAGCACGGCGTCGCTGAACCCGGGCATTTTGGCCTGTGGCCACTGGCGCAGGCTCTGCGGGTCACGAATATAGCGACGCAAAAACGCCGCCTGGAAGTATTCGGTGGGATTGTGCGGTAGGTTCAAGTCCGGACCGAACTGGGCGTCGCCAGCGCCATTGAGGCGGTGGCAGGCCAGGCAGTTTTTCTGGAACAGCGCGAAGCCCAGGTTGACCGGATCGTCACTGGCAAGATCCGCTGCCGGCAACAACGCCGGGAAACGCGCGGCGACCGGCGCCAGACGGCGAATGCTGGCGACCTGGAAGGGCCATTGTTCCGGGCTGATGCCGCCGGCTTGCGGGTTGCTCCAGACCAGGTAAAACGGACCAGCACTGGGCTTGCCAGCGCCTAGCGGCGGCCAGGGCTTGGCCGGGTCCTCAATGGCCAGCCAGGCCCGTGCCGGACCCTCCTTGAGCAATGGCGCAGCGGGCATTTCGGCAGCAAAGCCGTCATCGGCAATCGCTTGCAGGTGATCCTCTGGCGCAACGCCTGCAAGCAATACTGCCAACGGCACTGCACGGTAGTGCATGACTTTCTTGTAGGAGACGTCGCTGTCGATCTGAATATCTTGCGCTTCGGGATGGGCAAGCAGTTCGGCGCCCTGCCAATGGCGGCTGACGCTTCCCAGTTCCAGGGTCAACTGCGCCGCCTGCAAGGGCAGGCAGAACAGGAACAGCAACAGGACGAGGCAATGACGCACAGGCGATCTCCAGCAAATCAAGGCTGGCAGAGTACCTGCGCAGGACCATAGAGGGCCATAGTGAGGTCAGCCAAACAAGCGTGACAGGTTCGGTAGAATCAACAGTAATGTCGTGGCGAAGAGAATAAGCCCGGCTTGGCGTACTTTGGATTGTTTGAACATGGCTGACCGCCTTTTTGTTGTTATTCCTGAGTGCCCAATGGCTTCCTTGTCGTCGATCCGGCAAACGGGTAACGCGGTTTGACGTCCAGACGCGAACCTTTGCTAATGGGTATACAACTAACCTTAGGGTCAGCGTCAGCAATGTTTTAGAACGCTTTGGTATTTCTATATAACTTAATCTTTCTTTTAGTTGTAAGGCCTTGTGCCATCCATCAACTTTTCCCCTTGCTAGACGCTTGCGCTCATTCAATCACTGGAGCCACTCGTGCTGACCGTTCGTCAGTGCATCCTACTTGCTTGCAAGCCTTATTCGGGGCAGGCTCTAGGGGGCAATCCCGCCTTTTGTCGTTCAGGACTATTTTTATGTCGTTACGCATCTGCATCCTGGAAACCGACGTCCTGCGACCCGAGTTGGTCGGGCAGTATCAGGGCTACGGACGGATGTTCGAGCAACTGTTCAGCCGCCAGCCGATCGCCGCCGAATTTCACGTCTACAACGTGATGAACGGCGAATACCCCGATGATAACCAGGTATTCGATGCCTACCTGGTGACTGGCAGCAAAGCCGACTCGTTCGGTGATGATCCATGGATTGAAAAACTCAAAGCGTTTTTGCAGGATCGTTATCAACGCGGTGACAAGTTGCTGGGGGTGTGTTTCGGCCATCAACTGCTGGCGCTGCTATTGGGCGGCAAGAGCGAGCGTTCGACCCAGGGTTGGGGGGTGGGTACCCACCGCTATGTGATGAACGCCAAGGCGCCGTGGATGAGCCCACAGGTCGAGGAGCTGACCCTGTTGATCAGCCACCAGGACCAGGTCACCCGGTTGCCGGAAAACGCCACGGTGATTGCCTCGAGCGATTTCTGCCCGAACGCGGCGTACCACATCGGCGACCAGGTGTTGTGTTTCCAGGGGCACCCGGAGTTCATCCACGACTATTCGCGGGCGCTGCTTGAGTTGCGCCAGGATAATCTCGGCCAAGAGGTGTACCGCAAGGGCATCGACAGCCTGGCCCATGAGCACCAGGGCAGCACGGTTGCCGAATGGATGATGCGCTTCGTCGCGCACAAACCCCAGGGTACGTCCCTCTGAGGTTGCTTGTTACAGCCAGCCGGAGCGTTTGAAGCTGGCAAACAGCGCCGTGCACCCCACGGCGATACCGCCGAGCACGGCAAAGTAGCCGTAGTGCCAGCTCAACTCCGGCATATTCTGAAAGTTCATCCCGTATATCCCCGCCACTGCGGTGGGAAATGCCAGGATCGCCGCCCAGGCGGCGAACTTGCGCTGGACGATGCTTTGCCGTGATGACTCCAGCAACATGCCGATCTCGATGGTCTGGCTGGCAATGTCGCGAATCCCGGACAGGTCTTCCATCTGCCGGGTTACGTGGATCTGCACATCACGAAAGTACGGGCGCATGTTCTTGTCGATAAAGGGGAAGGTCAGGCGCTGCAGTTCTTCACTGACCTCAACCATCGGCGCCACATAGCGGCGCAGGCGCAGAATGTCGCGGCGCAGGCTGTGCAGGCGACGGATGTCTTCTTCCTGCAGCGAATGGCTGAGCACGCTCTGTTCCAGCTCTTCAATCTCGCCGTGGATCGCTTCAGCAATCGGTTGATAGTTCTCGGTGACGAAGTCGAGCAGGGCGTAGAGGACGAAATCCTCACCATGCTCCAGCAGCAAGGGGCGCGCTTCGCAACGCTGGCGGACCAGGGCGTAGGACTTGGAGTGACCGTTGCGGCAGGTAATGATGTAGCCGTTGCCGGCAAAGATATGGGTTTCGATGAACTCTAGCTTGCCTTCTTGGCGTACCGGCGAGTAGGTGACGATAAACAGCGCGTCGCCGAAGGTTTCCAGCTTCGGCCGGCTGTGTTTTTCCAGGGCATCTTCAATGGCCAGTTCATGCAGATTGAACTGGCATTGCAGATTGGCCAGTTCCTGGGCATTGGGTTCTTCCAGGCCGATCCAGACAAAATGCCCAGGTTTGCTGGCCCACTGACTGCCTTCATCGATACTGATGTTGGTGACTTTTCTGCCGGCGCTGTACACCGCCGCCGCAACGACTCGTCCCATGCTTGTTCGCTTCTTCTGATGTGCGTGCCAGTAGCTTGGTCTGCCACACAGATTTCAGCAACCACTCATGCCCGCGACAATTCAGCTTCCATCAGATCGATACAGCGTTGCATCTGCAGTCGGCATTGTTCGGCCAGCGCCGGTACATCCTGCTGGGTCAGACCGCTGGTGGCAATCGGCGGTAGCGAGCGGATGATGACTTTGCTGCGCCGCCAGCTGTTCAGGCTCAAGCGCCGGGCGTAGCGGCTGACACACACCGGCACGATTGGCACACCGGCTTCTACCGCCATATGAAAGGCGCCTTTCTTGAACGGTATCAGCTGCTCACCGGCGTTGCGGGTGCCTTCCGGGAACACCCAGATCGAAGTGTTTTTTTCACACAAAGTGCGCGTGGTGGTCTGCATCGCACGGCGCGCCAGGTAGGCATTGCCGCGATCAATCAGCACATTGCCGCCCAGCCAGAACAGCTGACCGAACAGCGGTACCCATTTCAGGCTTTTTTTGCCAATGCACACGGTACGTGGCGGCACCACGTGGCCCAACACAAACAAGTCATGGTTGGACTGATGATTGGCGACAATCACGCAACCGGGCGGCTGGTCGAATAAAGGACCCACTTCGGCTTTGACATCCAGGTGCATCAGCCAGGTGGCGGGCAATCCATACAGACGCGCGTAGATACGGCTGTTGTCTGGATTGAATGGCCGACACAGGCCGATCAACACACCGACAATTCCGATAAGAACAAAATGCAGCCCCAACAAGAGCATGCGGATAAGAAAAAGCATCGTACGACTCACACCAGGCAAACGCGGCGCAGTGTACGGGTGTGCACTTGTACGAGCAAACGCTCAATGCGGTAGGAACGGCCTGATTATGTAAGCAAACGCAATCAGGCCTTGGTAGGGGTCAGCCCAAGTGTTGCTGATCGCGGATGATCGCCTCGTCGAGGGTCTCGAGCAGCGCTTTGCGGACCTTAAGCTTGGTGTGTTTATGCGCGTTCATATTGATCTTCTTCAACTGCCGAGCCGCGGTCAGGGCGGCTTCCTGCAGCTGTTCGACGGCGACCACCTTGTCGAGGAAACCGGCATCCACAGCGCTGCTCGGGTCGAACATCTCGGCGTTGATCACCGAGCGGTGGAAGGCCGAGCGACGCAGGCGGTCACGGGCCAGCTCGATTCCGGCGTGGTGCATGGTCATACCGATCTGCACTTCGTTCAGGCCAATGCTGAATGGGCCTTCAACACCGATGCGGTAGTCGGCCGAGAGCAACAGGAATGCGCCTTTGGCCACAGCATGGCCAGGGCAGGCGACAATGATCGGGAACGGGTGCGCGAGCATACGCCGGGCCAGGGTCGAGCCGGCAGTGACCAGGTTGACGGCCTCTTTAGGGCCTGCGGTCATTACCTTGAGGTCATAGCCGCCGGAAAGAATCCCGGGCTGACCGGTGATGATTACCACGGCACGGTCCTGCGTGGCCTGATCGAGGGCGGCGTTGAAGGCGGCGATGACGTCTGGCGAGATAGCGTTGACCTTGCCGTTGTTCAAGGTCAAGGTCGCGATGCCGTCTTCGAGATGGTAGGTAATCAGCTCACTCATGACACAGTTCCTAAAGGGAGAGTGGGGCAGACGTTACTCACGCTGGGCTGTCAGGTAAAGCGCTGTGACTGACTGGCCGGTCAGCCTTGGGCCGCTGTAGCGTGCAAGTTGGGGGGAGGCGCTGACGGGCTGCCGAAGCACGTCAGAGATTGGCAGCATTGCCCTGTGCGCCGCAGCTTTTTGCCTAACTGGCTTAAGCGCATGAATATTCTGAAAAAAACCTTTGCCATCAGCACCTGTTTCGACTACATTAGCGCGCCTCGACAGGCTGAACAGCTTGAAGAGAAACGGTGAAGTGTCCGAGTGGCTGAAGGAGCACGCCTGGAAAGTGTGTATACAGGAAACTGTATCAAGGGTTCGAATCCCTTCTTCACCGCCACATTTAGAAAAGCCCCCGGTCTGTAAAGGCCAGGGGCTTTTTGCATTTGCAGCCCTGGTATCATCCTGCAGGAGCGGATGAATCCGCTCGGGCATTTTCCACGATCAGGCTTTCAGAAGCTCACAGACGCTGACACCCGCGCCGTCCTCGGCGCCCCCTGAAACAGATAACCATCTCCCAGATACTCGCCGGCATCGCGCCAGTAACGCTTGTCGAAGACGTTATCGACCATCACCCGCAGCACCGTGTCGTAGCCGCCGATCCTGGTGCTGTAACGGCTGCCCAGGTCGAACACCGCATAACCGCCCACTTCTACTGTGCCCGCCTGATTGGCGTATTTGCTGGCGCTATAACGTGCGCCACCGAGCAGTGCCAGGCCGGGAATCGGCAGACTGTAATCAGCCTGTACTGCGGCGCGAAAATTCGGCACGTTGATCGCCTGGTGGTCTTCATAGTCGGTGGTGCCAGTGCTCTTCACCCGGGCGCGAATGGCGGCAGCGCTGGCATTGATCTGCAGGCGCTCATTCAGCCAGCCGCTGGCGCCCAGCTCCAGGCCGATGTTCTTTTGCTGACCCTGTTGAACGTAGGTGAAGCTGCCTGCGCCGTCCGGGCGGGAATACTGATAGGCCTGACGCAGCTGGAACAGGGCTGCGCTCAAGCTTAAGCGCTGCCAGTCGCGCTTGATGCCGACTTCCAGCTGGTGTGACAGGGTGGGGGCGAGGATTTCGCTACTGTTGCTGGCGAACCAGGGCGCGGTGCCACCGGACGAGATGCCTTTGCTGTAGCTGGTGTACAACGTGACATCCGCGCGAGGCTTGTAGATCAGCGCGGCGTTGGGCAGCAGCTGATAGTCACGGGTATGGCGTCCCGGGTTGCCCTGTTCATTAAAGGTCTTCTCGTCCAGGCGTACCAGGCGTGCACCGAGCACGGTCTGCCATTGCTCATTGAAGCTAATCCGGTCGCTGGCAAACAGCCCGTACTGGCGACTGTCCAGGCGGCGGGTGCTATCGCCAACGGTTTTGTCAGACGGCAGCAATACCGGAGTCGGCTGGTAGATATTGCCGCTGCCGATCATTTCGTTGAAGTAAGGACGCTGATCCAGCGTACGGCGTTGGGCGCTGGCGCCAACCGTCAGTTCGTGGCCCAGGCCCATGGCTTCGAAGTGTCCGTTGAGCGCCGCCTGTGCCTCATCGGTGCGGCGCGTATCGTCGGGGCTGCGGTAGTCATAGATGTCGTAGTCGCCTTCCGGGCTGAAGTAATTCGGCACGCTGGAAGTGGCGCAACTAGGGGCGCCATAGCAGCCCCAGGCAAATGAACTGTAATCATCGATCACCACTTTGCTGCGCGAGGCGCTGAGCGAGCCGGTCAAGTTGTCGCTAAAGCGATAGTCGAAGCGCCCACCCAGATTCAGCGAGTCGATGGTCACAGGATTAGCCCATTGCTGGTAGGCCAGGCGGTCATGGGGGTCGATATCGTGGGGCGGGCTGCTGCCGCCGAGCAGTTGATAGCCTGGTACCGAGCGCTGCTCGCGCTGCTGATATTCAGCATCCAGTTGTAATACGGCATCCGGACTAATTTGCCAGTCAAAGGCCAGGCTGGCGAAGTCGCGCTTGCCGTCGGCATGATCTACGTAGGAGCGGATGTCTTCATGGGCCAGGTTGGCGCGTATGCCAAATTGGCGCTCACTGCCAAACCAGCCGCCGAGGTCGGTGGCGATGTAGCGTTCACCTTGTTCGTTGCTCGATACCGTCACCGAGCGCACATCTTCCGGGCGCTTGGTCACGTAATTGATCAAGCCGCCGGGCTCGGCAACGCCGCTCTGCAAGCCGGACAAGCCCTTGAGCAATTCGACTTGCTGCTTGTTTTCCAGCGCCACGTTCTGTTCGCCGGCGATGGTCTGGCCGTTGATCTTGTAGCTGCTGGCGGCGTTGAGTTCGAAGCCACGCACGTTAAAGTTTTCGTAGTAACCAATCGGCGCGTAGCTTTCGCCCACCGACGCGTCGCTTTGTAACACTTCACTGAGTTTGCGCACTTGGCGGTCAGCCAGTAGCTGTTCACTGAATACTGCTATCGAGGCCGGTGTATCGAGCAATGGCGCCGGGGCAAAACCCGTCACCGATGCTTGCTCTACCTGATAGCCCTCGCTGTAGACCTCGGAGACGTGTACCGGGGCCAGGGTAATGCTGTCCTGGGCCAGGCTGTGGCTGGCAGGCAACGCCAGGCTCAAGCCAAGCAGGCTCAAGGGCAGGCGAGGGTGGGGCAGGGTCATGCACAAAGCTCCTTGAACACATAACAGCAGACGCGCGTGCCGACGTTGCGTCGGGCGGGCGGGCATCTTAGCAGGGTGCCTTGAAGCGATGTAACGAATCCCGCGAGCGTCGATTCAGCGATTGGCCGCCGGTAGCGCATGGCGCTGCCAGTGCGTGTTGAGCTTCGACCAGGTCTTGCTGTCGGTGATCGCCATGAGCTTGCGACCATCCTTGAAGGTGGCCAGGAAGGTCACCTCCTCTTCCTTGCCGCCGAGCCAGAAGCCGGCGATCAAACCTACCGGGCCTGCCACCAGTGCGCCGGCCATGCCCCAACCAAGGGCGCTGCCCAGGCTGCGACTGGACTCCTGGTTGGCGAGCAGCAGTTCGCGGATACCGGAAAGGGCAATTTTTTCCCCAGAAGAAGGGTTGCGGCAGCTTTTGAGTGTGAGCGATCCATTGCGGTACTCGCCTTCACCTTGCAAGAAGTCGCCGGACTGAACCGTGAGCCTTGTCATTGTGGCATCCATTAAGAAGGGGGGGTGAGCAATCGCTACTCAGCACCCGGCGCTACGACAAGTCAATCGTTAAGCGACGGAGGGTAATTCGTCCGAGTTGTCACAAAAAAGTCATTTGTTCAAGGCTCAGATTTAATTACGTATTGTCGGGCGTCGCATTCAGGTAATAAAAGTTCGTTTTTTAAAACTAAATTTGTGCCGTTGGTTTTCGTCAGTTGCACACATTTAAGATATATCGCGTTTGCGCAAATAGGTTAAGAATTTCTAAATAAGCGAGTGCAAAAAAGTGCGCTAAGAAAAAGCTGGACAGTGCATTTGTAAATGTGTCAGCTTTTCCCGGCCTCATTTAAGGCGAGTGATAGGACGATCTCGCCGCGGGAGCGTCCTGTCGGACAACAACTGCTTTTTTGTAAACAAGGAAGTGTCTGTATGTCGAAAGTAAAAGAAAGCGCTATTGTTTCTGCCGGCTCTGTATTGCAACCCCTGGGTGCAAGTTCCGCTTTCGGTCTGATCAATAGTTTCAGCCACCAGTATGATCGCGGCGGCAATGCGACCGTCAATGGCAAGCCTTCGTTCTCGGTCGATCAGGCCGCTACCCAGTTGCTGCGAGATGGCGCGGCCTGGCGAGACATGAACAAGGACGGCACCATCAGCCTCACCTATACCTTCCTGACCAAAGCCCCGTCCGATTTTTATGGCCAGGACTTGGGCTCGTTCAGCGCTTTCTCGGCGCAGCAGAAGGCGCAAGCGCAGCTGTCCATGCAGTCCTGGGCCGACGTGGCCAAGGTAACCTTCAGGGAGTCGGCCTCAGGCGGCGACGGTCACATGACCTTCGGCAACTACAGTGATGGCAGCACGGGCGGGGCGGCATTCGCTTATCTGCCGTTTTATGGCCCGGGCTCGAACATGGGTGAATCCTGGTACCTGATCAACAGTCAGTACCAGGCCAACATCAACCCACAAAACGGTAACTATGGTCGCCAGACACTGACCCACGAAATCGGACATGTGCTGGGCCTGTCTCACCCTGGCGACTACAACGCCGGTGAAGGCTATCCCAGCTATGCCGATGCCTCGTACGGCCAGGACACCCGCGGCTACAGCGTCATGAGTTACTGGAGCGAAAGCAACACCGGCCAGAACTTTACCAAAGGCGGTGTGCAGGTCTACGCTTCGGCGCCGTTGATGGATGACATCGCGGCGATCCAGAAACTCTACGGTGCCAACTACGCCGCTCGCTCCAGCGATACCGTGTACGGTTTCAACTCCAGCGCCGATCGCGATTTCTACTCGGCCACTTCGGCCTCGTCGAAAATCGTGTTCTCGGTTTGGGACGGCGGCGGTAACGACACTCTGGACTTCTCCGGTTTCACCCAGAACCAGAAAATCAACCTCAATGAGGCCTCGTTCTCGGACGTCGGCGGCATGATTGGCAATATCTCCATTGCCAAGGGTGTCACCGTCGAGAATGCCTTTGGCGGTTCCGGAAACGACCTGCTGATCGGCAATGCTGTTGCCAATGAACTCAAGGGCGGTGCCGGCAACGACATCATCTACGGGGCCGGAGGCGGTGACAAACTCTGGGGCGCAAGTGGGGCCGATACCTTCGTGTTTGCGGCTAGCAGCGACTCGACCCCGAGTGCAGCTGACCGGATCATGGATTTTGTCAGTGGTCAGGACAAGATCGATCTGTCGGCCATTGCCAGCTTTGCCACAGACAAGCTACCGCTGCAGTTCGTCGATGTCTTCACCGGGCATGCCGGCGAGGCGGTATTGAGCTTCGATCAGGCGAGCAATCTGGGTAGCCTGTCTATCGACTTCACTGGCAACAGTCTGTCTGATTTCCTGGTGACTACCGTAGGTCAAGCTGTCGCCACGGATATCGTGGTCTGATTGCAGTGTGGGGGCGGTGCGCAAGCGCCGCCTTTGGCCCATGGGAGAACGGAGCGAAGATGGCTTTCAAGCGAATGATCGCGCTCGGCGCGGTTCCCCTGATGTTGATCACAGAGGTTGGTATGGCCGGTAGCCTGCTGTTGCCCAATCCCGCGCAGTTGGCCGGTGACTGGACGCTTTACCCCGAAAACGAACCGGTGGCGGCGTGCCAGTTGCGGCTATATGCGCCCGAAACCCGGTTGGGCGGAGACCTTCAGTGCTTGCAGCAATTACTCGGTCAGTCCGCCAGTAGTTGGCTGGTAACGCCGGACACATTGGCGCTGGTCGGCGCAGATGGCAGTGCCGTTGTGCACTTTAATCGTTACAAACCCGATAGCTACAAGTGGATAACGCCCGCCGGCAAGACACTACTGTTGAAACGTAAGAATAAAGATTAAACACGTGTAAGCAAGTGCCGATTTTTCAGGGATAGAAAGGCGGACAATGAACAGGTCGAATACTAAGGCCGAGGCCCCGTTATGGGCGGCACTGGCCCGCTATAAGTCGATATTGATCAGTGTTGGTTGTTTCACAGCATTGATTAATATCCTCATGCTGGTGCCCTCGGTTTATATGCTGCAAGTCTATGATCGAGTGTTGTCGTCACAAAACCACACCACCCTGTGGATGTTGACCTTAATGGTCGTCGGTTTTTTTATATTTATCGGTATGCTCGAGGTGATTCGCAGTTTTATTGTTATTCGCGTGGGCCAGCAGTTGGAACAGGGGTTCAACCTGTCGGTCTATCGCGCTGCGTTCGAACGCAACTTGCGTCAAGGCGATGGTCAGGCTGCGCAATCACTCAATGATTTGACCCAGTTGCGTCAATTTGTCACCGGCCCGGCATTGTTCGCCTTCTTCGATGCTCCATGGTTTCCGATCTACCTGGCGGTGATGTTTGTCTTTAACGTCTGGCTTGGGGTCATAGCTTGCGTGGGTGCGTTGCTGTTGATTGCGCTGGCGGTGCTGAACGAGCGTCTGACCCATAAGCCGCTGGTGCAAGCCAGCGGCTTTCAGCAACAGTCCAGCCAACTCGCCGACAGCCAACTGCACAACGCCGAAAGCATCCAGGCCATGGGCATGCTTGGCACCTTGCGCAAGCGTTGGTTCATCTTGCATGCACGTTTTCTGGCGTTGCAGAACCGGGCCAGCGATACCTCGGCAGTGATCACCGCGATCAGCAAATCCTTGCGCCTGTGCTTGCAATCATTGGTGTTGGGCCTGGGTGCTCTCTTGGTGATCGAGGGGCAGATGACCCCGGGAATGATGATCGCCGGTTCAATCCTCATGGGCCGGGTGTTGAGCCCCATCGACCAGTTGATCGCCGTGTGGAAGCAGTGGAGCGGGGCGCAGTTGGCCTACCAGCGCCTCGATGGCTTGCTGCGTGAGTTCCCAGAACCACCGGCACCGATGGCGTTGCCGGCCCCGAGCGGGCGGCTGAGTTTCGAGCAGGTCAGCGCCGGCCCCCCCGGCAAGCGGGTGGCGACCTTGCAGCAGATCAGTTTCAACTTGCAGGCGGGAGAGGTGTTAGGCGTGTTGGGGGCCTCGGGTTCTGGCAAGTCGACGTTGGCCAAGGTATTGGTGGGTGTCTGGCCGACGCTGGCGGGCATCGTCCGGCTGGATGGCGCCGACCTTCACCGCTGGGACCGAGAGGCGCTCGGCCCGCATATCGGTTACCTGCCGCAGAACATCGAACTGCTGCGTGGCAGCATTGCCGAGAACATCGCCCGGTTCGCCGAGCTCGATGGTCACAAAGTGGTCGAGGCTGCGCGTCAGGCCGGCGTGCATGAGATGATCCTGCGCTTGCCACAAGGCTATGACACCCGGCTTGGCGAGGGTGGCAGTGATCTGTCCGGTGGGCAGAAGCAGCGCATTGCCCTGGCGCGTGCCTTGTACGGTGAGCCCCGGCTGATCGTTCTGGATGAACCGAACTCCAACCTCGACACTCAGGGCGAAGCTGCCCTGGCGACGGCCATCGCCCAGATGAAAGCCCAAGGCCGCAGCGTGGTGCTGGTCACGCACCGTTCGGCTGCCTTGGCCCAGGCCGATAAACTGCTGGTACTCAATGACGGCCGGTTGCAGGTCTTCGGCCCAGCCCAGGATGTGCTGCACGCCCTGAGCCGGGCCCAGGAGCAGGCCGTGCGTCAGGCCCCGGCAGTGAATGCTGCGGCGGTTGCCGGAGGTGGCGCATGAGCCAGGTTGCAACCGATACAACCGCCAACGGTCGTGATGCACGCTTTTTTGTTCGACTGGGCTGGCTGCTGACCTTGCTCGGCTTCGGCGGCTTTCTCGCGTGGGCAACCTTCGCCCCCCTGGACCAGGGCGTTACTGTGCCGGGCACGGTGGTAGTTTCAGGCAAGCGCAAGGCGGTGCAGTCCTTGGCGGGAGGCGTGGTCAGCCGGATCCTGGTCGGTGAAGGGCAGAGGGTCAAACAGGGGCAGCCGCTGTTTCGCCTCGATCAAACCCAGGTCCTGGCGCAGGTGCAGTCCCTGCAGGCTCAGTACCGAGTGGCCTGGGCCAGCCTGGCGCGTTGGCAAAGCGAACGCGATAACCTGGCGCAGATCACCTTTCCTGCGCAACTCAGTGATGATCCTGACCCGCAGTTGAGTCTGGTGCTGGAATCCCAGCGCCAGCTGTTCAGTAGCCGCCGCGACGCGCAAGCCCGCGAACAGTCCGGGCTGACGGCAAGCATCGAAGGGGCCGTGGCGCAACTGGCCGGGATGCGTCGCGCCAGAGGCGATTTGCAAGCCCAGGCCGACTCTTTGCGTGAACAACTGGACAACCTCAAACCACTGGCCAGTCAGGGCTATATTCCGCGTAATCGCTTGCTGGAGTACCAGCGTCAGTTGTCCCAGGTTCAACGTGACCTGGCGCAGAACAGTGGGGACAGTGCGCGACTGGAGCAAGACATTGTCGAGTCGCGCCTGAACCTGCAGCAGCGCCGCGAGGAGTACCAGAAAGAGGTGCGCAGCCAATTGGCCGAAGCTCAGCTCAAGAGTGTAACCCTGGAGCAGCAACTGACTTCCGCCGGGTTCGACCTTCAGCACAGTGAAATCCTCGCGCCGGTCGATGGCATTGCCGTCAACCTCGGTGTGCACACCGAAGGCGCCGTTCTGCGTGCCGGAGAAACGCTGCTCGAAGTGGTGCCCCAGGGTACCGCGCTGGAGGTCGAAGGGCGCTTGCCGGTCAACCTTGTGGATAAAGTCGCGGTGCAATTGCCTGTGGACATCCTCTTCACCGCGTTCAACCAGAGCAGTACCCCGCGGGTAGTGGGGGAGGTGGTGCTGATTTCCGCCGACCAACTGCTCGACGACAAGACGGGCCAGCCGTACTACGTGCTGCGCAGCACCGTCAGTGAACAGGCCCTGACCCAGCTTAATGGCCTGGTGATCAAGCCGGGCATGCCGGCCGAACTGTTTGTGCGCACAGGCGAACGTTCGCTGCTCAATTACCTGTTCAAACCCCTGCTCGACCGGGCAGGCAGCGCCTTGACCGAACAATAGGACGTCCGCGAATGAAAAGCTTGATGACCGGGCTGCTGGCGGCGTTCGCCCTGACCACCGGGGACGCTGTGCAGGCCATGGGACCGTTTCAAGTCTACGAGCAAGCCCTGCGTAAGGACCCAGTGTTCCTTGGCGCGCTCAAGTCCCGTGAGTCGGGACAGGAGAACCGGGCCATTGGCCGCGCCGGATTGCTGCCTAACCTGTCCTACAACTACAACAAGGGCCGCAACGATTCCAAGGCCAGTTATCTGGGCGATTCGCGACGTGAAAGTGATGATCGTCACTACGACAGCTATGGCTCCAGTTTCATCCTCCAGCAGCCGCTGTTCGATTACGAGGCCTATGCCAGTTATCGCAAGGGTGTGGCCCAGGCGCTGTTTGCCGACGAGGAGTTTCGCGGCAAGAGTCAGGAGCTACTGGTGCGGGTGATGACCAGCTATACACAAGCGCTGTTCGCAGAGGATCAGATCGGCATCAGTGTGGCCAGCAAGCAGGCTTATCAGCAGCAGTTTCAGCAAAACCAGCAGTTGTTTCAGCAAGGTGAGGGTACCCGCACCGATATTCTTGAAGCCCAGGCACGTTACGAGCTGGCCGACGCTGAAGAAATCCAGGCGCGCAACGATCAGGATGCCGCGTTGCGTGAGCTCGGCGCGTTAATCGGCGAGCCTGCGGCGCTGATCGAAGAGCTGGCTCCGCTCAATGACGGCTTTTCGTTGCTGGCCGTGCAACCGTCCAGCTTCGAGGCCTGGCATGAACTGGCGCTGGCCAATAACCCGCAGTTGGCTTCCCAGCGTCAGGCATTGGAAGTGGCTGCGTACGAAGTCGAACGCAATCGCGCAGGGCACTTGCCCAAGGTGACAGCCTATGCCACCTCACGGCGCATGGAGTCCGATAGCGGCAACACCTACAACCAGCGCTACACCACCAACACCATTGGCGTGGAAGTCAGCCTGCCGCTGTTTGCCGGTGGCGGCGTATCGGCGTCGACCCGCCAGGCCAGCCGCAACCTGGAACAGGCGGAGTACGAACTGGACGGCAACACCCGCAGTACCTTGATTGAGTTACGACGCCAGTACAATGCCTGCCAATCCGGCGCCAGCCGCCTGCGTGCCTACGAGCGGGCGCTGGCTTCGGCCAAGGCCCTGGTGATTTCGACCCGTCAGAGCGTGCTGGGTGGCGAACGGGTCAACCTCGATGTGCTCAATGCCGAACAACAGCTTGCCACCACCCGTCGCGACTTGGCCCAGGCGCGCTACGACTACTTGCTGGCCTGGATCAAGCTGCATTACTACGCCGGCACGCTGCGCGAGGAGCACCTGGCCAAGGTCGATGAAGCCTTCATCCGCCGTTAGGCTGTGCGCGTGCGCAGGTTGCGCTGACGTTCGGCCAGGGCCCAGACCAGCAAGGCCAGGCTGCCGATCACCAGGCCGGCGAGGACGATGCCGTTCCAACCATAGGACTGGAACAGCTGGGTGCCGAGCAGTGAGCCCAGCGCACCACCAATGAAGTAGCAAGTGATGTAGCCTGCGTTCAGGCGATTGCGAGCTTCTGGGCGCAGCACAATCACCGCGTTCTGGTTGCTGACATGCACCAGTTGCACGGCCAGGTCGAGCAGCAGCACGCCGATCAGCAGCGCCACCAGCGACGTTTGCGCGAACCCTAGCGGTATCCATGACAGCAGCAGCGCCAGCAAGCCGACCGTGGTGCCCAGCGGCCCCTTGCCGCGATCAGCCAGGCGCCCAGCCCAATTGGCCGACAGCGCGCCAGCAGCACCGGCCAGACCAAACAGGCCGATCACGGCGTCCGAGTACTGGTAGGGTTCAGCCGCCAGAAGAAATGCCAAAGGGGTCCAGAACAGGGCGAATAGGCTAAAGGCCAGCAACCCGAGCAACGACCGCAGGCGCAACACCGGTTCGTCGACGAACAAACGAAACACTGAAGCAATCAGCGCGGGATAGCTGAGCCCAGCGTGTTGGTGGCGTTCCGGCAACGCCCGTGCCAAGGCAATGGCACACACCGCCATCAACGCTGCCGCCAGCAGGTAGATGCTGCGCCATCCGCCCAGTTCGGCCATGAAGCCGGCCGCCGTACGGGCCAGGAGGATGCCCAGCAATAAGCCGCTCATCAACGTGCCGACCACCCGCCCGCGCTGGCTCGGATCGCTCAAGCCTGCTGCCATCGGCACCAGAATCTGGGCCACAACCGAGAACAGGCCGGTCAAGGTGGTACCCAGTAACAGCCACACCAGGCTTGGTGAGAAGGCACTGATCAACAAGCCCAGGGTACTGATGGCGATCATGCTGACGATCAGCCGGCGTTGTTCAAACATATCGCCCAATGGTGCCAGCAGCAGGAGACCGGCGCCGTAGCTCAGTTGTGCAGCAATGACGATGGCCCCGGCGCTGGCGGTGGTCAGGCCGAAATGCTCGGCAATGCTGTGCAGCAATGGTTGCGCGTAGTAGTTGCTGGCCACGGCGAGGCCGGTGGCAGTTGCCATCAGCAGGATCAGGCCGCGGCTTAAGGGAGAGGTGGAGGAGGTCATGGACCGTCTCAATTAGTGGCAGTTAGGGAGTGACAGTATCGGAAATGCGCTAGCATGACGCCAATGTATCGTTTTCATTCTATCCATCTTGAAAATAGATCGTTCCATGAATTTGAAGCAGATCGAATATGCCTTGGCGGTAGTCGACACTGGCAGTTTCACCCGCGCTGCTGAGCGTTGCCATGTGGTGCAGTCGGCACTGAGCCACCAGATCGCCCGGCTTGAGGAAACCCTCGGTGTCATTCTGTTCGAGCGTAGCTCGCGACGGGTACGCCTGACGCCTGCAGGCGAGGCCTTCGTACACAGCGCCCGACCGGCCCTCGAAGCTACCCGGCGCATTGCCGAAGATGTAGCCGCAGCGTGTGGTGAGGTGCGCGGGCAATTATCCATCGGCGAGATTACCTCGCTGACCGAGCTTGACTTGGTCGATTTGCTGGCCGGGTTTCATCGTCAACACCCGAAAGTCGATATCCGCTGGCTGATGGCCAAGAGTGAACTGCTGATCGCCGATGTTCAGGAACGGCGCCTGGATGTCGGCTTTATCGGCGTCTGGCCGGGACAGCGCCTGGAAGGCGTCGAATTCCGCTTGCTGGCCGAAGAAGAACTGGTGGCCGTGTTGCCGATGGGCCATGCACTGACGGCAGTAGAGGCGTTGACCTTGGGGGATCTGGAAGATCAGCCACTGGTGGATTTTCCAGCTGGCACTGGTGCCCGGCGGCAAACCGATGAGGCTTTCGCTGCTGCGGGTGTGCGCCACCGGGTGCAATTTGAGGTGACCAATGTGCGCCTGGTGGAGAAATTCGTGCAGCGCGCCCTGGCCGTGGGGTTGGTGCCGGCGCGTATCGCCAGTAGCTTCAAAGATGTTGCCATTGCAGCGATTCGCGATGCACCTCAGCGTCGTCTCTACGCCATCTGGTCGAAAACCCCCACCCCGGCTGCGCGGGCTTTTGTTCACATGATCGAACAAAGTTTGGCGAACCGGGAGGGCAACTGAGTGCATCAGGCAGCAAAACCACCGTCGATGGTCAGGCTGGCGCCGGTGATGTAGGCCGCTTCAGGGCTGGCCAGGTAGGCGACAAAGCTGGCGATTTCCTCGACTTCACCGTAGCGACCTACCGCCATGTAGCCCATCAGGCTGTCGGCGAACTCGCCATGGGCCGGGTTCATCTCGGTGTCGACCGGACCAGGTTGCACGTTATTGATAGTGATGCCCAGTGGGCCAAGGTCGCGAGCCAGGCCACGGGTTAGGCCGACCAGCGCTGACTTGCTCATGGCATACGGGCCACCGCCGGCGAAGGGCATGCGTTCGGCATTGGTACTGCCAATGTTGATAATCCGGCCACCCTGACCCATGTGGCGAGCGGCAGCCTGAGTGGCGACGAAGACGCTGCGCACGTTGACTGCCAGGGTCCGATCAAAGTCGTCCAGGTCGAACTCCAGCAGCGGGGCGACCGCCAGGACACCGGCATTGTTGACGAGGATATCGAGCCTACCGAAAGTTTCGACGGTCGTTTCTACCGCGCGTTGCACGGCGCTGGCATCAGCGCTGTCGGCCTGGATCGCCAATGCGTTGCCGCCACTGGCAAGGATACTTTGTTGCAGCGCCTGGGCTTGCTCGGTGGCATTGGCGTAGGTGAAGGCGACACTGGCGCCTTCGCTGGCCAGGCGTTTGACGATGGCCGCGCCGATACCGCGTGAGCCGCCCTGGATCAAAGCTACTTTGCCGCTGAGACGAGTTTGAGTCGACATGTTCTGCTCCCGAAAGAACCAGGCTGGATGCCTTGGATGAGGCTCAGTATCGACGGCAGATTACCCTCTGTGTAGCCACTAATCGCTATAGTCTGTGTAAACCAGAAGTATGGAATCGCTTGTTGTGGAAACGTTTAGCAGTATCGAATGCTTCGTCCGTAGTGCCGAAGTTGGCAGCTTCGCCGAGGCTGCCCGGCGCTTGAGTTTGACGCCAGCTGCTGTGGGCAAGAACGTTGCTCGCCTGGAGACGCGCCTGGGCGTGCGCTTGTTTCAACGCAGCACGCGGCGCCTGACCTTGACCGAAGCCGGTCAACGCTTTCTCGGCGAAGTGGCCAGCAGCTTTCAGACCATCCAGCATGCCGTCGCCAACCTTGCCAGCGCCCAAGGGCAGCCGGCCGGAACCCTGAAGGTGAGCATGGGCACGGTGTTCGGGCGTTTATACATCGTGCCGTTGCTGGCTGAATTTCTGCAGCGTTTTCCGGCGATCAATCCGGACTGGCATTTTGATAATCGCCAGGTCGACTTGATCGGTCAGGGGTTCGATGCTGCTATTGGTGGTGGTTTCGACCTGCCTCAAGGCGTTGTCGCCCGCAAGCTGACCCCGGCGCACCGGATTTTGGTGGCGGCTCCGGCGTACCTGGCGCGGCACCCGGCGATCTGCCGACCGGACGACTTGCAAGCGCTCGATGGGATCCTCATCCGTTCACCGCAAACCGGGCGGGTGCGCACCTGGCCGCTGACCAACCGTCAGCAGGAACAGAGCCCGTTGAAGATTCGCTTGCGCATGACCATGAGTGATTCGGAAGCCGGCTGTGCTGCGGCACAGCAGGGGCTGGGGGTGGCTCTGGTGAGCATGCCGTTTGCCGTACCGTACCTGCAGGCAGGTAGCCTCTTGCGTGTGTTGCCGGACTGGTATGTGGATGATGGAAACATCAGCCTGTACTACGCCGAGCACAAGTTGTTGCCGGGCAAAACACGGGTGTTTGTTGAATACATCATTGAGCAGTTTGCGCAGCAGGGATTGGCGCAGCGATTCAATGCGTTGGGGGCCTGAAAACAACGCCAGCAGCGCCGGCGCTACATTCAGCTAACGCCAACCACCACAAAGTGCTGCTGCTTTGCACCGAGAACCAGGCTGACGTCATCATCCTCGCGTTTACCCATCAGGCTTTGCCCCAACGGCGAGCGCGGAGTAATCACCGTCACCAACTGCTCGCCCTGGCCAATCTTCAAGCCAGCGCCTTCAGGTCCGAGGAATAAGCGCTGGCAGCGACCGTTCTCAGCTTCCAGTGTGACCAGATTGCTCACCTGAATGCCGAGTGCAGGATCGTAATCGCGCAACAGTAAATGCTGATACGCCGCCCGTGCCTGACGAATCTCTTCCATGCGCCGGGCTTGTCCGGTTGCCAGGTAGGAAGCCTCCAGGCCCAAGGTGTCGTACTTATTTTCAGCGATGTTTTCTTCGGCGGTGGCCGCTTCATAGGCAGTCTGTGCCGCGCGCTGGGCCACATCCAGGTCACGGCTCAAGGTGTCGATGATGCGTTGCAGCAGGTCGGCTTTGTTCATGGCGATCAGTTACAGAATTCCAAAACCAGGGCGCGGCTCTTTTCGGTCGGCGCGGTGCGGTTCTGTTGCAGCCAGAACTGGCACTTGGGGTTGGCCAGGTTGCGCAGGTTACCTTCAGCCTGATCCTCGGCTTGCTGAGCCTGCTGCTTGTGCAGGATCTGTTTGTACTGCTCGAACATCTGGCTCTGCGGATCGGCAGCCGGAGCAACTGCTGGCGGCGTCAGCACTTGGCTCAAGGGGTGTACGCTTTCAGGTATCAGGCGCCACGCCAACCACAGGCTCAAGGCAATAGCTACTGCGCCGAGCCACAGACCTAGGGCGATGCACAGAGTCAGTTGCACGGGCTTTAAGGTGATTTTCAGTTCACGAGGGCGGGGCATGGTGGCCTCCTGGCCAGGGCACGGGCGCTCATTGTCGCATGCCGCAACGGGTTTTTTTCGCGGTACGCTTTTGTCTGCGATGATTTACCCGGACAATCGGCGCTTTTTTCAGGGGCCAGCGATGAAAACGCACTGGGACATTTTCTGTTGTGTCGTCGACAACTACGGCGATATCGGCGTGACCTGGCGCTTGGCCCGGCAACTGGTGGCAGAACAGGGCGTGGCTGTGCGCTTGTGGGTGGATGACCTCAGTGCTTTCGTGCGCATCTGCCCCGAAGCTGACGCCCAGGCTGCACAGCAATGGCAACAGGGCGTGCAGGTTTGTCATTGGCAGGCAGACTGGCAGGAAATCTCAGTAGCCGATGTAGTCATTGGCGCTTTTGCCTGTCAGTTGCCGGCTGCCTATGTGCAGGCAATGGTCGATTGCCCACGTCCGCCGCTGTGGCTGAACCTGGACTACCTCAGCGCTGAAGGCTGGGTTGAAGGCTGCCATGGCTTGCCTTCACCGCAGCCCAATGGTCTGCGCAAGGTGTTTTTCTTTCCTGGTTTTACCGCTAAAACCGGGGGCCTGCTGCGCGAGGCGACACTGCTGGCGCGGCGTGAAGCGTTCGAGCAGAACCCGGCCGCACGCCAGGCATTTCTTCAGCACCTGGGTGTGACGCCCGCCAGCGACGCTCGCCTGATCTCGCTGTTCGCCTACGAGAATCCGAGCCTGGCCAGTTGGCTCGACGCCCTGGCCGCTGATAGTCGCGCCAACCATCTGCTGGTCCCCGAAGGACGTGTTCTCGGCGATGTGCAGGCCTGGTTCGGCGCGCAGCCTTTGCCTGTAGGCGCTGTAGCAACGCGTGGCGCCCTGACCGTGCAGATCCTGCCCTTCGTCAGTCAGGATGAGTACGATCAACTGCTCTGGTGCTGCGACTTCAATGCTGTGCGCGGCGAAGACTCGTTCGTACGCGCGCAATGGGCTGGCCGCCCGCTGCTCTGGCATATCTATGTGCAGGAAGAGTACGCACACTGGGAAAAGCTCGAAGCGTTTCTTGATCACTACGTTGTCGGGCTGTCGCCGCTGGCGAAAGCCGCCATGGTCGATTTGTGGCGTGCCTGGAACATGGATCGCGATATGGGGCCGGCCTGGAAACAAGTGCTTGAGCACTGGGCCGAACTCGACCAGCATGCTCGGCGCTGGAGTGCCGAGCAGGCCGCTCAGCCGGACCTTGCCGCGGCGCTGGTACAGTTTTACCGAAATTGGCTATGATATGCGGCCTCGATTTTTGTAAATCCATCCAAATTCGGATATCTCGCAATGAAAACTGGTAAAGAGCTGAAACCTGGTACCGTACTGCGGATCGACAACGACCCGTGGCTGGTTCAGAAAGCTGAATTCACTAAGTCGGGCCGTAACAGCGCGATCATGAAGACCAAGCTGAAGAACCTGCTGACCGGCTACAAGACTGAAACCGTTTACTCGGCCGACGACAAGCTGGACGACGTGATCCTGGACCGCAAAGAAGCGACCCTGTCGTTCATCAGCGGTGACACCTACACGTTCATGGACACCACTGACTACACCATGTACGAACTGAACGCCGAAGACATCGAGGCCGTTCTGCCGTTCATCGAAGAAGGCATGACCGACGTCTGTGAAGCCGTGTTCTTCGAAGATCGTCTGGTTTCGGTTGAACTGCCGACCACCATCGTTCGTAAAGTTGCCTACACCGAAGGTTCCGCCCGTGGCGATACTTCCGGCAAGGTCATGAAGCCTGCCAAGCTGAGCAACGGTACCGAACTGAGTGTTGCCGACTTCATCGAAATCGATGACATGATCGAGATCGATACCCGCGAAGGTGGCTCCTACAAGGGCCGCGCCAAGGTTTAAGCCTGGCGTCTGCGCGAACACGAAAAACCCGGCCTAGGCCGGGTTTTTTTATGCCTGGGCTTTACCCTCAGACCGTGACGTTCAGGCGCACATCGACATTGCCGCGGGTAGCGTTGGAGTACGGGCAAACCTGATGGGCTGCGTCTACCAGCGCTTGTGCCTCGGCCTGTTCCAGCCCCGGCAGGTTGATGTCCAGGTCAATGTCCAGGCCAAAGCCACCGGGGATCTGGCCAATGCCGACCTTGGCGGTGATTGAGCTGTCAGCCGGAAGGGCTTTTTTCTGCTGACCGGCGACGAACTTCAGGGCGCCGATAAAGCACGCTGAGTAGCCGGCAGCGAACAGTTGCTCGGGGTTGGTGCCTTCACCACCCGCGCCGCCCAACTCCTTGGGGGTGCTCAGCTTGACTTCCAGCTTACCGTCGCTGGAGCACGAACCGCCGTCGCGACCGCCAGTGGACTTGGCTTCGGCAATGTACAGGGGAGTGACCTTTTGCATGATGAGCCTCGCGTGCTTGCTGCGCCGTGGCGCTGGTGGGTGTGGAAATTAAATTAGCGCGCAATTATTTAGCGCGCAAGTTAATTTTTCGACTTTCCGCATGAGCGGTCATACACAGCATAGTCCTCAGAGGCTTTTTTGCAGGTTGGCGCGCAGTTCCAGCAGGTCGGCTTGCAGCTGCTGCAGGCGTTCGAGGCTCTGGCCGCTGGCGCTCAAAATGCACGGCGGTACGCGTTTGGCTTGTTGCTGCAGAGCGCGGCCTTGATCGGTCAGTTGCACTTGCACCACCCGTTCGTCGTCACGGCTGCGCGTGCGCTTGAGCAAGCCTTCGGCTTCCAGGCGTTTGAGCAGCGGGGTCAGTGAGCCGGGGTCGGTCAACAGGCGCTGACTGATTTCACCAACGGTCAGGCCGTCCTGTTGCCATAGCACGAGCATGGCCAGGTACTGTGGATAAGTCAGCCCCAGCGCTTGCAGCAATGGCTTGTAAACCTTGGTCATGAGCAGCGAGGTGGAGTGCAGGGCAAAGCATACCTGATTGTCCAGCAGCAGTTCGTCGCACGGAGCATGGGTGTCGGCGTTCATGCAAATCCTTTGATCAATTGATCGATTAAATTTAGCACGCTGTTGATTGGTGCGCTGACTACCAGCGCAGCTCGCTTTGCAGGGCCAGGTCCCAAGGGGGCACCGGGCTGAAGCGGCTCTTGAGGAATTCGAGCAGCAAACGGCTGCGAGAGTTCGTTTCATGTTCCAGGCGCAACGCATAGATGCCACTGGATTCGGCGACGGGCAGACCGTTCTCGCAGAACAGCGGCAGCAGTTCGCCACGCAGCAGGTATTCGCTGATCAGCCAAGTCGGCAGGTGGGCGATCCCCAAACCTGCCAAGGCACCGAACAACAGGGTTTCGGCGTTGTTGGCGCTCATGCGCATGCGTGTCGGACGGTACAGGCGCATCTGTTCGGCAACGGTGAAACGCCAGGCGAAGGGCGGGGCTAGGCCGTCCCAGTCCAGACCATCGTGCTCGGGGAGTTCCGCAGGGCTTGCTGGTATGCCACGTGTCGCCAGGTATGCCGGGCTGGCGCAGGCGATACGCACCATGTAGGCCAGCGGGGTGGCTACCAGGCGGGTGTCGGCCAAGGGGCCGGCGCGCAGCACCAAGTCGACTTCCCCCAGGTGCGAGCCGTGCAGGTCGACGAAACTGTCGATCAGGCGCAGCTGTACATCCAGCCCCGGATAAGCCACGAGAAAATCGGCAATCGCCGGAGCCAAATGGCGCCGACCGAAAGCGGCGGGGGCATCGATGCGGATCAGGCCTTCCGGAGCGTTGCTCAGCGACACCGCCTCAGCGCGGGCCAGGCGCAGTTCCTCGACGATGCGCCGGGCCCGTTCGGCAAACGCATTGCCTGCTGGTGTCGGGCGTACGGCGTGGGTGCTGCGCACGAACAGGCGGCTACCGACGGCGCTTTCCAGAGCGTCGATGCGCCGCGCCACGGCGGACGGTGTAAGTGGATGGCGACGGGCGGTGGCAGAGAAACTGCCGGTTTCCAGTACATCCAGGAACAGACTGAGTTGTTCGGTGAGGGCATCCGGATTCATTGCTATGTTCTGCTTTTGCGTAGTTGGCACAGCCATTGTGCGTTGCTGTGCGTTTCCCCGCTAGCCTTGGCTCGGTAGCATGCAGCGATTGGACTTTCTGAGAGATGGCAATGATCGAGTGGGCAATGTACATAGCGCTGGGCGCTGCACTGGGGACCGTCGGCGGGCTGTTCGGCATCGGCGGCGGGCTGATCGCGATTCCGGCGCTCGGCGTACTGTTCGGTCTCGACCAACAACTGGCGCAGGGCACGGCCCTGGTCATGGTCGTGCCCAATGTGTTGCTGGCGCTGTGGCGCTATCACCAACGCAATCGCATTGAGCTGCGTCATGCCTTGCCGCTGGCAGTTGCCAGTTTTGTCTTTGCCTGGCTCGGTTCGATCTGGGCAGTGGGTGTGGATGCGCAATCGATGCGCTTGGGTTTTGTCCTGTTCTTGGTCGCTCTGGCGGTCTGGAACCTGGCGCGAATGTTCATGCCCAAGGCACAACCGAGCACTGAGCTGCGCCATTCCTGGCCCTGGCTTGGGGTGTTGGGCGGCGGTGCTGGGGTACTTGGCGGCTTGTTCGGTGTCGGTGGCGCGGTGGTGGCAACGCCGGTGCTGACCAGTGTCTTTGGCACCACGCAAGTGGTGGCCCAAGGGTTGTCGCTGGCTCTGGCTGCGCCCAGCACCGCGGTAACCTTGCTGACCTATGGCGTGCACCAGCATGTGCAATGGAGCATGGGCATCCCGTTGGCGGTGGGGGGGCTGCTGAGCATCAGCTGGGGGGTGAAACTGGCTCATGCCCTGCCGGAAAAGGTCCTGCGTTCACTGTTCTGTGGCTTCCTGGTGCTCTGTGCGGTGATGCTGGCGTTCAAGATCTGAAGCCTTCGATGATGTAGTCGGCCATGCAGTCGGTCATCGGTGATTGGCTGCTGTTGTTGCGCAGTAGCATGATGCTGGCGGTCGGCAACAGTGGCAGCCCCTCGGCTTCACCGATCACGCGCAGATCGCTGGTGATCAGGCTCTGCAACTGTGCGGTGACGGCCAGGCCAGCGCTGACCACCGCCATGATCGCCGGGGTGCTGGCGCTGGTATAGGCAAGGCGGTACTCCTTATCGATCGCATCCAGGGCATTGCAGGCCCAGGTCCGGCAACAGCAGTCGGTGTTGAATACCGCCAGAGGTAATGGATTGTGCTCATGCGGGCAAAAACCTTGAGCCTGGACCCAGACCGCAGGCTCGCGACGCAGCAACTGGCCGACTTCATGGCCGGGTTCACAGGTGACGATGGTCATGTCCAAGTCCTGGCGTTGCATCAGCTGTCGCGAGCTTTCGCAGTGAACCTCGACCTGGATCAAGGGGTAGGCCTGGGCAAAGCTGGAGAGGATGCCGGGCAGAAAGCGCATGGCGTAGTCGTCTGGCGTGCCAATGCGCACCATGCCGACCATGTGCGGCATGCGCAGGGTGTTGAACACTTCGCCGTGGAGCTTGAGGATGCGCCGGGCATAGCCGAGCAGCACCTGGCCCTCGGCGGTCAGGCGCACCTGGCGGCCATCACGCTCGAATAGCTGGCGTTGGATGATGTCTTCTTCCAGACGTTTCATCTGCATGCTCACCGCTGACTGGGTGCGGTTGACCACTTCGCCAGCGCGGGTGAAGCCGCCGTGTTCGGCAATGGCAACAAAAGTGCGCAACACGTCTGAGTCGATACTCTGGTACTGGGACATTGCATCAATTCCCTAGATGTATGACATAAGAAACATTCGTTGGATTGATCTTAGGCCCGCGCTGACACTGTCGTCATCCCACACGGAGGGTAAGACGATGAAAGGTCAGGTTCTGATTCCCCAAGCTGCCCACAGTGGCTTCTCCCACCTTGTCCGTGGCGTCGTTCAGCAACTGGCACGCTGGCAGCAGTTGCACCGGCAACGTATGGAGCTGGCGCGCCTGAGTGATGCGGCGCTGCACGATATCGGCATGAGCCGCGTCGATGTGTTGCAGGAGGTGGAGCGGCCATTCTGGGATGACCCACTGAAAAAATGAGTCGCGCCATGAGGGCATCGCTACTACTTTAAGTGGGCTTGTTCAGAGGGAGTCGGGCATGCCCACCCATCAATCCTTTTCCTTGTTGCAAGCGCGACGTCTGGTTTTGTCGGCCCAGGGCTTCGCGCTGCCGGCGCCCCGTTCAACGGTGACTAGCGCTCATCTGCAACGGGTGTTCACGCGCTTGGGTGTGGTGCAGATCGATTCGGTCAATGCCTTGGTGCGCTCCCATTACCTGCCGCTGTTTTCCCGCTTGGGCAGTTATCCACAGGCGCTGTTTGACCAGATCGCCTGGGGTGGCAGTCGTCAGCGCCGGCTGTTTGAGTATTGGGGGCATGAAGCTTCATTGTTGCCGCTGGATCTCTATCCCTTGCTGCGCTGGCGCATGGACCGAGCGCGCCAAGGTCAGGGTATTTATCAACAGTTGGCGCGATTCGGTCGTGAGCAGCAAGCGACCATCGCCCGCGTGCTTGCCGCTGTCACTGCACAAGGTGCGTTGGGCGCGGGCAGTTTGTCGACGCGAGCCGAGCGCGCCGGCCCATGGTGGGACTGGAGCGCGGAAAAACATGCGCTGGAATGGCTGTTTGCCGCAGGCCTGGTGACCGTGGCCGGGCGACGAGGCTTCGAGCGCCTGTACGATTTGCCGGAGCGGGTACTGCCAGCGGCGCTGTTGCAACAACCACCGCTCGACGAGGCCCAGGCGCAACGACAGTTGTTGTTGCAAGCGGCCCGTGCCTTGGGGGTGGCGAGCGAAAAGGACCTGCGTGACTATTATCGATTGAGCCCGGCAGACAGCCGCGCGCGAGTCGCCGAGCTGGTTGAGGAGGGGCAGTTGCAAGTCTGTGCCGTGCAAGGCTGGGGGCAACCGGCCTACTGCCTGGACAGCGTGCGGCTGCCGCGCAAGGTGGTGTGCCACGCGCTGCTGTCGCCATTCGATTCATTGGTGTGGGAGCGCGAGCGGACCGAGCGGCTGTTTGATTTTCGCTACCGTCTGGAGATCTACACCCCAGCGCACAAGCGGGTGTATGGCTATTACGTGTTGCCCTTTCTGTACAACGAGCGGATTGCCGCGCGGGTTGATTTGCGTGCCGAACGGGCCATTGAGCGTCTGGCGATTCATGCGGTGCATGAAGAGGCGCAGGGGCTGGATGAGACAGGCATGCAGGCCTTGGCCGACAGCCTGTGGCGCTTGGCTGCCTGGCTCGGCTTGCGTCAGGTGCAGCTCAATTGTCCACGGGCCAGCGCCGCGCGATTGCGCCCAGCGCTGGCCCGCAGTGCTTTCAGCGGCGGACTTGCTTGAGGGTTTCGGCGATCAGGAAGGCCAATTCCAACGACTGATCGGCGTTCATCCGCGGGTCGCAGTGCGTGTGGTAGCGGTCAGACAGGGCGTCTTCGGTGATCGGCCGGGCACCGCCGATGCATTCGGTGACGTTCTGCCCGGTCATTTCGATGTGAATGCCACCGGCGTGGCTGCCTTCAGCCTGGTGCACCTGGAAGAACTGCTTGACCTCGCTGAGGATCTGCGCGAAATCGCGGGTCTTGTAGCCGCTGCTGGCCTTGATCGTGTTGCCGTGCATCGGGTCGGAGCTCCATAGCACCTGACGACCTTCGCGCTCGACACTGCGGATCAGCGCCGGCAGGTGCTCGCCGACCTTGTTGGCGCCCATGCGCACAATCAGGTTGAGGCGGCCGGGATCGTTGTCCGGGTTGAGCACATCGATCAAGCGAATCAGCTCCTCGGTGTTCATGCTCGGGCCGACCTTGACGCCGATCGGATTGTTCACCCCGCGCAGGAATTCCACGTGTGCACCGTCGAGCTGGCGGGTACGGTCGCCGATCCAGAGCATGTGCGCCGAACAGTCGTAGTAGTCGTTGGTCAGGCTGTCGCGACGGACGAAGGCTTCTTCATAGTTCAACAGCAGGGCTTCGTGAGCGGTGAAGAAACTGGTTTCACGCAATTGTGGCGAGCTGTCCATGCCGCAGGCGCGCATGAACGCCAGGGTTTCGTCGATGCGGTCTGCCAGTTGGCTGTATTTTTCTGCCAGTGCCGAGTTGGCGATGAAATCCAGGTTCCACTTGTGCACCTGGTGCAAGTCGGCAAAGCCGCCTTGGGCAAAGGCGCGCAGCAGGTTCAGGCTGGCGGTGGACTGGTGGTAGGCCTGCAGCAGGCGCTCGGGGTCGGGCACTCGGCTTTTTTCGTCAAAACCAATGCCGTTGACGATATCGCCACGGTAGGCCGGCAGGGTCACCCCGGCGATGGTCTCATCGCCGGCCGAACGTGGCTTGGCAAATTGCCCGGCCATGCGTCCGACTTTGACCACCGGGCAGCCAGCGGCAAAGGTCATGACGATAGCCATTTGCAGCAACACCTTGAAAGTGTCACGAATTTTTGCCGCGGAAAACTCGGCGAAACTCTCCGCGCAATCGCCGCCTTGCAGGAGGAACGCGCGGCCCTGGGTGACCTCGGCGAATTGCCGGCGCAGCTCTCGCGCCTCGCCAGCGAAGACCAGCGGCGGGTAGCTGGCCAAGGTCTGTTCGACCTTGAGCAGGTGCGCAGCGTCAGGGTAGGTCGGTTGTTGCTGGATCGGCAGGGCGCGCCAGCTGTCAGGGCTCCAGGGTTGGTTCATCACGGGCTCGGTCAGGTCGGAAATGGGCTGTCTGCCATGGTAACAGTTGCCGCATGCCTTGTTGCACTGGCGCGGTTGACGGACAATGGCGGTTTTTGCTTGGGGCAGCGGCGCTTGCCGGGAGACAGCATGACAGTGGAACGGGTAGAGCGCGTGCTGGCCCAGGTGCAGGATCAATACGGCACCATCAGCGTGCTGGAGGTCGAGGACTACCGGTTTCTCGAGTTTGGCGAGGCGATCGAGCAGAGCTGCGTGTTCACCGCCGACCCGAGCTGGCTGGAATATGACTATACCCGCGCCATGCTGATTGGTGCACTGTGTCACGCCGAGCCTGAAAGTGCGTTGTTTCTCGGCCTGGGTGCCGGCACCCTGACTCAGGCCTGCCTGAAGTTTTTGCCGCTGGAAGACGTCGAAGCCATCGAGCTGCGCCCCGATGTTCCGCGTCTGGCCATCGAGTACCTGGGGCTGGATGACGACCCACGGTTGTACATCCGCATTGGCGATGCCATGGAGCTACTCAACAGCGCCGAACCTGCCGACCTGATTTTCGTCGACCTCTACACCGACCACGGTCCGGGGGTCGCGCACCTGGCATGGCGCTTCCTGGAGGATTGCCAGAAGCGCTTGAATCCTGGTGGCTGGCTGGTGATCAACCAATGGGCCGGCGATGATGGCAAACCCCTGGGGGCTGCCTTGTTGCGCGGTCTCTACCACCGCCACTACTGGGAGCTGCCGGTCAAGGAGGGCAATGTGATTATTATCGTACCCGCCGACCTTGAGCAAATCCTGGACATGGACGGCCTCAATGCTCGCGCCGAGGCGTTGGCGCCGCGCCTGGGCTACTCGCTGCAAACGCTGATCGCAGCCATTCGCCCGGCCTCCTGAGCCGCGCCGTTGAGCGGTTGGCGGAAAAACGATTCAGCCGCCCGCTACCTCACCCGCAGCAGACCCGTGGTAACGTGGTCTGGCGTAGGCGTGTTGGAATAAAAAATCTCCCGTGATTTGCGAATTCAGGTATAGTACGCGCCGGTCTTTTACCGGACCTCGTTTAAGTAGTGCAATTCCCCGAAGCCAGCTTCGGCTGCGCGTCCGCACCGCGGACTCTCCTTAGACGTTCCTATTTTTCTTCAATCGTTTTCGCAAATCCCCGCCGACAAAGCTGCCAGGGTGACCTTCGGGTCTTACAAGGCATGTGCAGCTTTGGAGCATGGGTCTTTGCGGATGCACTTAGAGGCAGACCCATGACCCAGGAAACCGGCGGCTTCGCCGCTCTCGATCTTCATCCGAGCATTGTTGCTGCAGTATTGGCTACCGGCTACGAAGAGCCATCCGCCATTCAGCAGCAATCGATCCCGATTATTCTTGCCGGTCATGACATGATCGGTCAGGCGCAGACAGGTACCGGTAAAACCGCCGCCTTCGCTCTGCCAATCCTGCACCGTATCGACCCTAGCAAGCGCGAGCCGCAAGCCCTGATCCTGGCGCCAACCCGTGAGTTGGCGCTGCAAGTAGCCACCGCTTTTGAAACCTACGCCAAGCAGATGCCAGGCGTTACCGTGGTGGCCGTATACGGTGGTGCCCCAATGGGCCCACAACTGAAAGCAATCCGTAACGGCGCGCAAATTGTCGTTGCTACCCCTGGCCGTCTGTGCGACCACCTGCGTCGCGACGAGAAGGTCCTGGCAACCGTCAATCACCTGGTGCTCGACGAAGCCGACGAAATGCTCAAGCTGGGCTTCATGGATGACCTCGAAGTGATCTTCAAGGCCATGCCGGAAACCCGCCAGACCGTGCTGTTCTCTGCGACCCTGCCGGCCTCGATCCGTGCAATCGCTGAGCGTCACCTGCGTGATCCGAAGCACGTCAAGATCCAGACCAAGACTCAGACCGTGACTGCCATTGAGCAGGCTCATCTGATGGTCCATGCCGACCAGAAGGTTTCCGCTGTCCTGCGTTTGCTGGAAGTGGAAGAGTTCGACGCGCTGATCGCCTTCGTGCGTACCAAGCAAGCCACCCTCGACCTGGCCAGCGCCTTGGAAGCCAAAGGCTACAAAGCCGCTGCGTTGAACGGTGATATTGCCCAGAACCAGCGTGAGCGTGTCATCGACTCGCTCAAGGATGGTCGCCTGGACATCGTCGTTGCTACTGACGTCGCTGCCCGTGGCCTGGACGTACCGCGCATCACTCACGTGTTCAACGTTGACATGCCGTACGACCCAGAGTCCTACGTTCACCGTATTGGCCGTACCGGTCGTGCTGGCCGTGAAGGTCGTGCACTGCTGCTGGTCACTCCGCGTGAGCGTCGCATGCTGCAGGTGATCGAGCGTGTTACCGGGCAGAAAGTTGCTGAAGTTCGTCTGCCTAACGCCCAGGCCGTTCTTGATGCGCGCATCAAGAAGCTGACCAACAGCCTGGCGCCGCTGGTTGCTGACGCTGAGTCGACCCATGGTGATCTGCTTGATCGTCTGACTGCCGACATCGGTTGCAGCCCGCGTGCCCTGGCCGCAGCCCTGCTGCGCAAGGCGACCAACGCTCAGGCTCTGACCCTGGAAGCGGTCGAGAAAGAGCAGCCGCTGGTTCCGACCTACACCCCGCGTGAGCGCACTGGCGAGCGTCCAGAGCGTGGCGAGCGTGAGCGTCGTGCGCCAATGCCGCTGGGCGAAGGTCGTGCTCGTTGCCGTACCGCGCTGGGTGCGCGTGATGGTATCGCTGCCAAGAACCTGCTCGGCGCCATCCTTAACGAAGGCGGCCTGGCCCGCGAAGCAATTGGCCGCATCCAGGTGCGTGATAGCTTCAGCTTGGTTGAGCTGCCGGAAGAAGGCCTGGAGCGTCTGCTGGCTAAACTCAAGGACACTCGTGTTGCCGGTAAGCAGCTGAAGCTGCGCCGCTACCGCGAAGATTGATCCGCGAGTACTAAAAAAATCCCCGACTGGTTCGGGGATTTTTTTTGTCTGTAACAACGGTAATCTCGCGCCGTAGCCGCCGCTGCCGGGCTAATCAAACCGATAGATATCCATCCCCAGCGCCCCCAGAGTGAATCCCTGGTGGGCAATAGCGAACTGTCCACCGGCACCACGGGCAAAATACAGCGGCAACAAATGTTCATCGCTCGGATGATTGCGTACCGCAAACGGTGCCTGCTGTCGGTAGTTGTGTAGGGCGGGAGTGTCGTCAGTCGTTAGCTTGTCGACCATCCAGTCACGAAAGGCCAAGGCCCAGGGTTCGATGCTTTCCGGGCCTGCGTGCCAATCCAGTTCGCCAAGGTTATGGGTGATGCTGCCGGAGCCGATCAACAAGATGTCTTCTTCGCGCAGGCCAGCCAAGGCGCGGCCCACCAGTTCTTGCAGTTGCGGGCCGAGCTGGGTCGGCAGGGAGATCTGCACCACGGGTATCTCGGCCTTGGGGTACATCAGCGACAACGGCACCCAGGTGCCATGATCGAACGGGCGTTGTGGATCTAGGCGCGCTGGCAGGCCGGCAGCACACAGTAGCTGGCTGACCCGTTGAGCCAATGCTGGGTCGCCGGGGGCGGGGTATTGGACGGCGTACAAGGCCGCTGGAAAGCCCCCGAAGTCATGCCAGGTGTCCGGTTGCGGATTACTGGTGACCAGCAGCTCACGGCTTTCCCAGTGTGCTGAGACTACTACGATGGCTTTCGGCTGCCCCAACTCGGCAGCCAGGCGTTTCAGGGCCGGGCCGCTGGCGCCTGGTTTCAGAGCGAGCATGGGTGAACCATGCGAAATAAACAGACTTGGCAGCATAGGGGCGCTCCTGACGTTAAGATGAGCCCATCTTCAGGCAGAACATTGATCTAAATCTAATATAAGTTT
Organism: Pseudomonas sp. UM16; assembly: GCF_050312595.1. Classification (NCBI taxonomy): domain Bacteria; kingdom Pseudomonadati; phylum Pseudomonadota; class Gammaproteobacteria; order Pseudomonadales; family Pseudomonadaceae; genus Pseudomonas; species Pseudomonas sp. UM16. The sequence continues at coordinate 63,168 of NZ_JBNPJT010000023.1, forward strand.
TTGCAGTATTTGATCGAATTTATCGAGGTGAGACATGCACGCGGAGTTCTGGCATTCACGCTGGGCGAGTAATCAGATCGGTTTTCATCAGTCTCGGGTCAACAGCTACCTTCAACAGTACTGGCCAGCGCTGACGCTGACGGCGGGAGAGCGGGTGCTGGTGCCTTTGTGCGGAAAGAGCCTGGACATGCTCTGGCTGGCCGGGCAGGGCTTGCAGGTGCTCGGTGTCGAGCTGTCGGAGCGGGCCGTGGAGGACTTTTTCGAGGAGCACCAGTTGCAGCCGCAGGTTGAGCAGAGCGGCGCCTTCAAGGTTTACCGTTGTGAGGATATCGAAATTCGTTGTGGTGATTTCTTCGCCTTGACGGCTGAAGACGTGCGCGGTTGCAGCGCGTTATACGACCGTGCTGCGGTTATCGCCCTGCCAGCGGAAATGCGCAAACGCTACGTTGCCCACCTGCAGGCAATACTGCCAGTAACGGCGAAGGGACTGTTGATCACGCTGGATTACGATCAGGCGCAAATCGATGGCCCGCCGTTTGCGGTTACCGATGTTGAGGTGCAGGTGCTGTTTGCTGCCTGGCACCCCGTTGAGCAGGCTGTGCACGATGTGCTGGGAGACAGCCCGAAATTTCAGCAGGCCGGCTGCAATCATCTGCTGGAGCGGGTCTATCGATTGCAGCGCTAAAACAGAAAGGGCGACCCGCAGGTCGCCCTTTTTTCATGCGGTGTTGCTTAGCCGCGACGGCGCAACGCTTCGATACGGTCTTCCAGTGGCGGGTGGCTCATCAGCAGGCCAGCCAGGCCCTGCTTGAGGCCGCCATTGATGCCGAAGGCGTTCAGGGTGTCGGGCATGTGCACCGGCACGCCTTGTTCCGAGCGCAGGCGCTGCAAGGCGCCGATCATCGCGCCGGTACCCGCCAAGCGAGCGCCGGCTTCGTCAGCGCGGTATTCGCGTTTACGCGAGAACCACATGACGATCGTGCTGGCCAGGATGCCGAGAATCAGCTCGGCAACGATGGTTGCGATGTAGTAGGCGATGCCTTGACCTTCTTCGTTCTTGAAAATCACCTTGTCGACAAAGTTGCCGATGATGCGGGCGAAAAACATCACGAAGGTGTTCACTACACCCTGGATCAGCGCCAGGGTGACCATGTCGCCGTTGGCCACGTGGCCAATCTCGTGAGCCAGGACCGCACGTACTTCATCGGGTGAGAATCGCTCCAGCAGGCCCTGGCTGACTGCGACCAGGGCGTCATTGCGGTTCCAGCCGGTGGCGAAGGCGTTGGCCTCGTAGGCCGGGAAGATGCCCACTTCCGGCATCTTGATGCCAGCTTCGCGGGACAGCTCTTCAACGGTCTGCAACAGCCACTGTTCGTGGCGAGTGCGCGGCTGGCTGATGATCTGCGTGCCGGTGCTCATTTTCGCCATCCACTTGGAGATGAACAGCGAAATCAGCGAGCCGGCAAAGCCGAACACGGCGCAGAAAATCAGCAGCTGGTCGAGCTTGAGGTCAACCCCGTTTGCCGCCATGAACCCATTGAAGCCGAACAGGCTCAAGGTAATGCTGGCAATCAGCACAACCGCAAGGTTGGTGGCTACAAACAGTAAGATGCGCATCATGGTTGTTACGTTCTCCTGACGGATAAAAATGTCACGTATGCGGGGTATATAAGGCGCGGGCTCCGGTGATTCAACCGGGCGACTATTTCAAACTGTGTACTTCTTTGTATTACAGCCGAATTCCATCATCCCGCACGGCAGAGCGCCAGGACTTACATAGGGGGTAATCAAGCTGTAGGAACTGCGCCGGGGGTGGCGCAGGTCTTCCCAAAAGCCTGTGGGTTATTGCTGATATGTCTTCAGGAAGTTTCCGATGCGACCGATGGCCTGCTCCAGGTCGTCGACCCGCGGCAGGGTGACCACGCGGAAGTGATCAGGCCATGGCCAGTTGAATGCGGTGCCCTGGACGATCAGCAGTTTTTCCGAGAGCAGCAGGTCAAGGACGAACTTTTCGTCGTTGTGGATCGGGCAGACTTTAGGGTCGATCCGCGGGAAGGCATACAGTGCACCCATCGGCTTGACGCAGCTGACCCCGGGAATATCGTTGAGCAGTTCCCAGGTGCGGTTGCGTTGCTCAAGCAGGCGGCCAGGCGGCAGGACCAGGTCGTTGATGCTCTGGTAGCCACCCAGGGCGGTCTGGATCGCATGCTGGCTCGGCACGTTGGCACACAGGCGCATGTTGGCCAGCATGTCGATGCCCTCAATGTAGCTCTGGGCGTGCTGCTTGGGCCCGGAGATCGCCAGCCAGCCGGAGCGGAAGCCCGCTACCCGGTAAGACTTGGACAAACCGTTGAAGGTCAGGCAGAGCAGGTCCGGGGCCAGCGATGCGGTGCTGATGTGCACCGCCTCGTCGTAGAGAATCTTGTCGTAGATCTCGTCGGAGAACACCACCAGGTTGTGCTGGCGAGCCAGTTCTAGCATGCCCAGCAGCAATTCGCGCGAGTACACCGCGCCGGTGGGGTTGTTCGGGTTGATGATCACCAGGGCCTTGGTGTTGGAGGTGATCTTGGCCTTGATATCGTCAAGGTCAGGGAACCAGTCGGCCTGCTCGTCACATAGGTAGTGCACCGGGTTGCCGCCGGCCAGGCTCACCGCGGCGGTCCACAGCGGGTAGTCCGGTGCCGGGATCAGGACTTCATCGCCGTTGTTGAGCAGGGCTTGCATCGACATCACGATCAGTTCGGAGACGCCGTTGCCCAGGTAGATGTCTTCGATACCGACACCTTCGACCTGCTTTTGCTGGTAATACTGCATGACCGCCTTGCGCGCGCTGAACAGGCCTTTGGAGTCGCTGTAGCCCTGTGCGGTCGGCAGGTTGCGGATCACATCCTGGAGGATTTCGTCCGGCGCTTCGAAACCAAAAGGCGCCGGGTTGCCGATGTTCAGCTTGAGGATGCGATGGCCTTCCTCCTCCAGGCGTTTGGCGTGCTTGAGCACCGGGCCGCGAATGTCATAGCAGACATTGGCGAGCTTGTTCGATTTGCTGACCTGCATGATGTGATCCCGATTAGAAAAGATCGCCGCGCACTGCGCTGTGAAATCGTTTGAAATGCGTGTAACGCGGGTGCCAGACTGGTGTCTGATGAGGCGCAATAATATACGTGCCGACCGCGTTGTGGAAAAGACGCAACGCGGGGTTTTTAGTCTGCCGAGGCCTGCACATGGAAAAGATAGAGAAAACCCTGGACGAATGGCGTGCGATGCTCGACCCGGAGCAGTACAACGTCTGTCGCCTGAAAGGCACCGAGCGGCCCTTCAGTGGCAAGTACAACGGCACCAAGACCGACGGCGTCTATCACTGTATCTGTTGCAACGCAGCGTTGTTCGATTCGAATGCCAAGTTCGACTCCGGCTGCGGATGGCCGAGCTTCTACCAGCCGATCAAGGGCAGCGCGATGATCGAGATTCGCGACACCTCCCACGGCATGATCCGTACCGAAGTGACCTGCGCGCAGTGCGATGCGCACTTGGGGCACGTATTCCCCGATGGTCCACCGCCGACCGGTCTACGCTATTGCATCAACTCGGTCTGCCTGAACCTGGTTCCACGTCAATAAGAGGAGAGACAGCCATGGCCGACGCGCTGCTGAATATTCCCTGCGTCACCTTGGCGGGTGAGCAGAAGGTCCTGGGCGATTTCCAGGGCAAGGTATTGCTGGTGGTCAATACCGCCAGCCAGTGCGGTTTTACCCCGCAGTACAAGGGGCTTGAGCAACTCTGGCAGCGTTATCGCGAGCAGGGGCTGGTGGTCCTGGGCTTTCCCTGCAACCAGTTCGGTAAGCAGGAGCCTGGTGACGCGCGCGAGATTGCCCAGTTCTGCGAGATGAACTTCGGTGTCAGCTTTCCGCTGTTTCGCAAGATCGAGGTCAATGGCGATTCCGCGCATCCGCTGTATGTCGAGTTGAAGAAGCGCGCGCCGGGTTTGTTCGGGTCGCAAAAAATCAAATGGAATTTCACCAAGTTTCTTGTCGATCCTGCAACCGGCAAGGTGACTCGCTACGCCCCGAGCACCAAGCCCGAGGCACTGGCGGCCCCTATCGAGAAGCTGCTCAAGTAGCCAGCACTGGAACCCAGTGATCGATCAGGGCCAATAGCTCTTCGCGCCGGAAGGGCTTGGCCAGGTAATCATTCATGCCCGCCGCCCGGCAGCGCTCCCGCTCTTCGGGCATGGCGTTGGCGGTCAGGGCGACGATTGGCAAATTCGGCCAGCGTCCGCTCTGGCGAATCTGCCGGCTGGCTTCATAGCCGTCCATGACCGGCATGTTGCAGTCCATCAGCACCAGCTCGAACGGTGTTTGTTCGAGCTGCTCCAGGGCGTCGGCACCATGGCTGGCAATGCTCACCTCGCAGCCGAGTTTGGCCAGCATGCCCTTGGCGACCAACTGGTTCACCGGATTGTCTTCCACTAGCAGGATACGAGCGCGCCGCTGGCTGAGCAGGGTACTTTGTTTGGTGCTGGAGTTGATGCTGTCAGTGCCGTGCAGCGTGTGCCGCAATACTTGGTACAAGGTGTTGCGCGCCAATGGACGAGCCTGTTGTTGCAAGGGGGTCAGGTTGGCAGCCTGTTCGCCGGGAAGAAAGTTACCGTAGGCGGTCACCAGCAGGATCGGAGCCTGAATCTGTGGCCGAATCTGGAACAGGCTGTCCAGGTCGTCAGTGATCAACAGATCGGGAGCTGCGCCGCTCAACGCACTGGGGTGGTCGTAGCGGCGATACTCCAACCCCCATTCAGGCAACAGCGTTTGCAACAGTTCGGCGAGGCCGCTGCTGGCATCACTGATCGCCGCGACACGCCCGCGCAGGCGTTCGGCAGGCACTGCCGGGGTGTGGCAGGGCAGCGGTAGTTCGGCACTGAACTGGCTGCCAAAGCCGGCTTCGGAGCTGATGCTCAAGCGCCCTTGCATGGCCTCGCAGAGGTTGTTGGTCAGGGCCAGCCCGAGGCCAGTGCCGCCGTATTGGCGGGTAATCCCGGCCCCGGCCTGAATGAACGGCTGGAAGATCCGCACCTGGGCTTCATGAGGAATGCCGATACCGGTGTCGCAGACATCCAGGCGCACGCCGCCACTGTAGGCGCGAAGTCGCACATCGACGCGACCGAAGCGCGTGAACTTGAGCGCGTTGGACAGCAGGTTGCTGACAATCTGGCGAACCCGGGTGGGGTCGCCGAGGACCATGCTGGGAAACGCTGAGTCGATAAGGCAGGTCAGCTCGACACTGGGCGCTGCGTTCTGCGACAACAGGTTGGCAGTGTCTTCGACCAGGGCGCCAAGGTCGAAAGGGATGCGTTCCAGCTCCAGTTGGCCGGCGTCGAATTTGGACAGGTCGAGAATGTCGTTGAGTAACTCCACCAGTACCTTGCCGGAGTCGTGGGCAATCGACAGTTGCTGGCGCTGTTCGGCGTTCAGCGGGCTGTCCAGGGACAGTGCAATCATCCCCAGCAAGCCATTGAGCGGTGTGCGGATCTCATGGCTCATATTGGCCAGGAAGGCGGCTCGGGCCTGGGCCATGTCCAGGGCGCGTCGTCGTGCATCTTCCAGCTCTTCATTGGACTGACTCAGGCGGGTGTTGCTGGCCTTGAGTTCATTGGTACGCGCCGAGACGATATTTTCCAGTTCGTTGAGGTATTCGGTCAGGCGGTTTTCGGCGTTGCGCCGTTGCTGGATTTCGGTGGCCATGCTGACGAACTGCTGATTGGCAACTTTGACCAACACGCCGATTTCGTCGTGCTCATGGCCGGGCGGGTATGACAGCTTCGACTGCGCAGGTTGGCGCGAGTCGCGATTGGCCAGGGCGCTGATAACCCGCACCAGGGGTTTGGTCAGCATGAAATAGAACAGCGCCAGGAGGATGCCGGTGAGGATCAGGCTGCGCATGAAACCATTGAGCAAGGTGACTTCGGCGCGCTTGAGAAAGCGGCCACCGAAAGCGAAAGTGTCGACTTCCAGGTAAAGGGTACCGAGGTAGTCGTTGGGCATATGGCTGAGGTATAGCGGGTCTTGGAAGCTTCGGCTTTCGCCGAACAGGAAATCGCTGATCAAGCGATAGCTGCTTTCTTCACGGGGGCGCTGAACATCAGCGAGCACCGTGTCGTTGTTGTCGATCAGCCGGGCGCGGGTAATCGCTGGCGATTGCAGCAGGCCGCCAGTCAGCTCCTGGGCCAGCTCCGCATCGATGTTGTAGGCGATGCGAGAGGCCGGGTTGTGACTGATTTGCAGCAAAGCCTGCATCTCGCGGTTGATGGAGGCGTCTTCGCTGGCATAATCGATACCGATCTGGATGAGACTGAGCAATGTACCCAGGATGAAGCCGACCAGCACCGTCAGCCGGGCTTGCTTGTAGGACAGGCGATTGGTGAACTTGATATCCATGAGCCCCGAGCCAGTTTCACTTTCCGTGCGCTGCGCTAGCATAGCCGATCAGTCCCGGCTGCTGGCATGCCTGTCACACATTCAGCTGTGCCGTTGTCCTTGAATCTGTCTTGAGGAAACCTTGTGGACTCTCGTTTGAATGCTTTTCTGGAGCGTGCCGAAACCGTGCTCGCCCGCCTTGAACCTTTGCTGCCGGCCCTGCGTCCGCAGATTGACTGGAACCTCTGCCTGGCAGCGCGCTGGCAGCGTGATGGTCGCAGCGGCTATCTGCTGCCGCTGCAGGTCAGCCTGGACATGCGCCTGTCTGATTTGATCGGCGTCGATCAGCAGCGTGAGCAGCTAGGCCGCAACACGCGTCAATTCATCGATGGCATGCCTGCCAACCACGCCTTGCTGTGGGGTTCGCGCGGTACCGGTAAGTCGTCGCTGGTGCGGGCACTGCTGGCCGAGCATGCTGAGGCCGGCCTGCGTCTGATTGAGATCGAACGTGATCACTTGGCCGACCTGCCACGCGTCGTCGAGCAATTGAGCAAGTTACCCCAGCGTTTTGTGTTGTTCTGTGACGATTTGTCGTTCGAAGCCGGGGAGGGTGACTACCGGGTGCTCAAGAGTGTGCTGGATGGTTCTCTGGAGCAGGCGCCGGACAACGTCCTGTTGTATGCCACCTCGAACCGCCGCCACCTGGTGCCGGAAAAACAGAGCGACAACGAAAACTGGAAGATGGTCGACGGTGAATTGCACCCCAATGAGGCGGTGGAAGACAAAATCGCCTTGTCCGACCGTTTTGGCCTGTGGCTGTCGTTTTACCCCTTCAGCCAGGACCATTACCTTAACGTCGTCGAACACTGGATCAGCCAGCTGGCACACTCTGCCGGATTGCGCTGGCAGCGTGATGAATCGCTGGACATCCTCGCTGTGCGCTGGGCAACCGGCCGCGGTAACCGTAATGGCCGTTGTGCCTATCAGTTCGCTCGTTACTGGGTGGGACTGCAATTGTTGGAGCAAAAAGATGATTGACCTGAATGCTTCTGGTGCAGGCCTTGAGGGCTACGGCCTATTGGCTGCGCAGCTGGAAGCGCTGTTTGCCGATGAGCGAGACTTCATTGCCAATGCGGCACAGTTTTCCGCGTTTCTTTACAGCCAGGTCGAAGACCTGAACTGGGCAGGTTTCTACCTCAATCGTAATGAAGAGTTGGTGCTGGGGCCATTCCAGGGCCAGGTCGCCTGTGTGCGGATTCCGTTCGGCCGTGGTGTGTGCGGCGCGGCTGCAGCGAGTCGCGAAACCCAGCGGGTCGGGGATGTGCATGCCTTCCCGGGGCATATCGCCTGTGATAGCGCGTCGAACAGTGAGCTGGTGATTCCGCTGGTCAAGGGCGGGCGTTTGATTGGCGTACTGGATCTGGACAGTCCGAAGCTGGCGCGCTTCAGTGAGGCGGATCAGCAAGGGATAGAGCGCCTGGCGGCGATCTTTCTGCGCTTGACCGACTGCTGAAGTGGTTGTTGTGGGAGCGGATGTATCCGATCCCACAAACCTCGTGATCAGTCGTATATGACTTTCTTCTTCCAGTCTTCCGTTGTGTCGGTCTTCAGGCCTTCGGTCAGTTCGTTCACTTCGTCTTCGGCAGGTTCAAGCTTGCTCAGCACCTGGGCATTGGCTCGGGCCAGCAGCTTTTCCATGTACTCAAGCTGCTCGCGATAGAGCACAGGGTCCGGTTGCTTGCGTAGGTACTGGACACCACGTTCGAAGGCCAGGCGCGCATGCCCGGGTTGATTCTGTTGCAGCGCCTGCTGACCAAGGTTGTTGAAGAACTCGATGTGCAGCAGCACCAGAATGTGGCGAATTTCCTTAACCCAGTACTTGGCCTCGTTGGTGGGTAGGAAGCCTTCCTGCGCCGCACGGGTGATTTGGTTGTGCATGCCTTCTAGGAGAAAGCGTACATCCTTGGCCCGGGCTTCTGTCTGGATCGGTGCGGGAGGATTGTTGACGGGAATGGCATCACCCTGGGCGATCAAGCCTTCGAGTTCGGCAATGCGTGCGCGAATATCCCGGCTGTTTTTATCCAGGGCCAGCCGGCGCTGGTTGAGGTTGAGTTCCAGGCGGGTCAGCAGCAGCTTCAACGCGGGCGTCATCAATTGGCCGGGGAAGGTTTCGGTGATCTCGCCACAACGGCGCAAGCGTTCGGCCAGCTCGATCTTCAGCCGGGCACGCTCAAGCTTGTTGTTCTCGACCACATTGTTGAGGTAGCCGATCACGATCAATAACGCGATCCCCGCCACAATTAGCAGGGTGATCATAAGTGGTGTCACCGTTAACGCCTCATACAGGATGATTTACCATTTGAGTGTAGTGGCTAAGCTTTTACCCGGATAGAGCTGTTTAGCGGTTGTCAGGGGTGCCATGGTGGCATTTTGCATCTGAATTGCCGCAGCCATAAGGGTTTCAGTCAAAGGCGGCTGTCAGAAAATAAACGTCAAGGTCCAGGCGCGTAAAATCGACTGGTGGTGTGCGAAGTACTGGGAAGTCATTGATTTAAATAAATTTATCTAGAGGGGTTGACGGCTTCTCAAAGCATCCCTAGAATGCGCGCCACTTGCAGCGTAAAGCACACAGCGAAACGCGGCAGGGAGTGAATGTTGTAGTGTGTCCCCTTCGTCTAGTGGCCTAGGACACCGCCCTTTCACGGCGGTAACAGGGGTTCGAGTCCCCTAGGGGACGCCAT
>NZ_JBNPJT010000024.1:0-66567 GCF_050312595.1 Pseudomonas sp. UM16
ATCTCAAGGAGTTTTCCGTTCCGACTGCGCCGGAAGTGGGGCGAATTATAGACAGATCCACAGGGGCGTCAAGGACTTATTGCAATAAATCTGTCGTAAAGGTCAAAAACGCCAAAAACAAAGGGGGAGGCCTATCGGCCTCCCCCTTTTGCGCTTGCCTTAAAGGCTAGGGAACGCGAACTGCGACGCCTCATGGCTCGCACGTTGCGGCCAACGCTGAGTGATCGCTTTGCGGCGAGTATAGAAACGCACGCCATCCGGGCCGTACGCATGCAGGTCACCGAACAGCGAACGCTTCCAGCCACCGAAGCTGTGGTAAGCCACCGGTACTGGCAGCGGCACGTTCACACCAACCATGCCCACTTCAATCTCGTCACAGAACAGACGTGCCGCTTCACCGTCACGGGTGAAGATGCAGGTGCCGTTGCCGTATTCATGCTCGTTGATCAGTTGCATGGCCTCTTCCAGGCTGTTGACCCGAACAACGCACAGCACCGGACCGAAGATCTCTTCTTTATAGATGCGCATTTCCGGGGTCACGCGGTCGAACAGCGTACCGCCGACAAAGTAGCCATCCTCGTTACCGGCAACACGGTAGCCACGACCGTCCACCACCAGTTTTGCACCGGCAGCAACGCCATCATCGATATAGCCCACGACCTTGTCACGCGCAGCTGCAGTAACCAGCGGCCCCATGTCCAGGCCGCAGGAGGTGCCGGCCCCGATTTTCAGCGCTTTGATCTGAGGTTCGATCTTGGCAATCATTGCGTCGGCAACCTGGTCACCCACGCACACCGCAACGGAAATGGCCATGCAGCGCTCACCGCACGAACCATACGCCGCGCCCATCAATGCGCTGACAGCATTGTCGAGGTCAGCGTCTGGCATCAGCACAGCATGGTTCTTCGCCCCGCCCAGTGCCTGGACGCGCTTACCGCGCTTGGTGCCTTCGGCATAGATGTACTCGGCAATCGGTGTCGAGCCTACAAAGCTCAGCGCCTTGACTTCTGGCGCTTCGATCAGCGCATCTACTGCTTCCTTGTCACCGTGCACTACGTTCAGCACACCCTTGGGCAAGCCGGCCTCATGCAGCAGCTGAGCAATCAGCAGCGTCGAGCTTGGATCACGCTCCGACGGCTTGAGGATGAAGCAGTTACCACAGGCGATGGCCAGTGGGTACATCCACAGTGGCACCATGGCCGGGAAGTTGAACGGGGTAATGCCAGCAACCACGCCCAGCGGCTGGAAGTCGGACCAGGCATCAATGTTCGGGCCGACGTTACGGCTGTACTCGCCCTTCAGTACTTCTGGCGCTGCACAGGCGAACTCAACATTCTCGATACCACGCTTGAGCTCACCGGCGGCGTCCTCAACGGTCTTGCCATGCTCTTCGCTGATCAACTGGGAAATACGTGCTTCGTTTTGCTCCAGCAGTTGCTTAAAACGAAACATCACCTGGGCGCGTTTGGCAGGTGGCGTATTGCGCCAAGCCGGGAACGCGGCCTTGGCCGAATCGATGGCCTGCTGCACGGTTTGCTTGCTGGCCAGCGCGACCTTGTGGATAGCCTGCCCGGTAGACGGGTTGAAGACCTCAGCGGTGCGCTCGTCAGCAGCAACCAACTCGCCATTGATCAGATGTTGAACAGTGCTCATGCAAAACTCCAGAAAGAGGGTGTACCTGGACGCGAGCGCGCTCGCGTCCTCTTCTTATATATAGGTGTGACGATCAGCTGACCTGATTGATCGCTTCGCCAACCGCGTCGAACAGACGATCCAGTTCCTGCGGCTGGCTGTTGAAGGTCGGGCCGAACTGCAGGGTGTCGCCACCAAAGCGCACATAGAAGCCTGCCTGCCACAACTTCATGGCGATCTCGTACGGGCGCACGATGGCATCACCGTCACGCGCAGCAATCTGGATAGCGCCAGCCAGGCCGTAGTTACGGATGTCGACAATGTTCTTCGCACCCTTCACTCCATGCAGCACTTTCTCGAAATGCGGCGCCAGGTCGGCGGCGGATTGCACCAGATTTTCTTTCTCCAACAGGTCCAGTGCCGCGAGACCAGCAGCACAAGCGACCGGGTGTGCCGAGTAGGTATAGCCGTGGGGGAACTCCACCGCGTATTCCGGCGTCGGCTGGTTCATGAAGGTTTGATAGATCTCGCTGCTGGCAATCACCGCGCCCATCGGAATCGCGCCGTTGGTAACTTGCTTGGCAATGCACATCAGGTCTGGGGTGACACCAAAGGCGTCAGCACCGAACATCGAACCCATGCGACCGAAACCGGTGATGACTTCGTCGAAGATCAACAGGATGTTGTGCTGATCGCAGATCTCACGCAGACGCTTCAGATAACCCTTAGGCGGCGGCAGGACACCAGCGGAACCGGCCAGCGGCTCGACGATCAGGGCGGCGATGTTCGACGCGTCGTGCAGCTCGATCAGCTTGAGCATTTCATCGGCCAGAGCGATACCGCCCTCTTCCGGCATGCCCTTGGTGAAGGCATTGCTGGCCAACAGGGTGTGTGGAATATGGTCGACATCGAGCAGCTGGCCGAACAGTTTACGGTTACCGTTAACGCCACCCAGGCTGGTACCAGCGATGTTCACGCCGTGATAACCACGGGCACGGCCGATCAACTTGGTCTTGGTGGCCTGGCCTTTGAGGCGCCAGTAAGCACGCACCATCTTCACCGCGGTGTCGGCACACTCGGAACCGGAGTTGGTGTAGAAAACGTGATTGAGGTTGCCCGGGGTCAGGTCGGTGATCTTCTCGGCCAGTTGAAACGACAGCGGGTGACCAAACTGGAAGGCTGGCGAGTAATCGAGCACACCCAACTGACGCGACACCGCTTCCTGGATCTGTTTGCGGGTGTGACCGGCACCGCAGGTCCACAGCCCCGACAGTGCGTCATAGATCTTGCGTCCTTTGTCGTCAGTCAGGTAGCTGCCTTCGGCGGCAACGATCAGCCGTGGGTCGCGCTGAAAATTGCGGTTGGCAGTGTAGGGCATCCAGTGGGCGTCCAGCTTGAGCTGGCTGGCCAAACCGACAGGAGCGTTTTCAGGCAGATTCATCGGGCAAGTCCTCGCGAGGGCAATGGGCAGCGACAAGTGTTGTTGCGACTAAATTGGCATGGCGATAAAGTCTAGAAAACCCAACTTTTCTAATCTTCAGATAGATGGTGACTAAACTATGAGCCGCCGCCCCGACCCCCTAGCTCAAGTCAGCGACTTTGACATTCGTCTGCTGAAGATTTACCGCAGTGTTGTCGAGTGCGGTGGTTTTTCAGCCGCAGAGAACGTGCTGGGGATCGGCCGCTCGGCGATCAGCCAGCAGATGAGCGACTTGGAGCAACGCCTGGGGCTACGCTTGTGCCAGCGTGGGCGCGCCGGTTTCTCACTGACCGAAGAAGGTCGCGAGGTGTATCAGTCGGCCTTGCAACTGCTTAGCGCCCTGGAAAGTTTTCGCACCGAGGTCAACGGCCTGCACCAGCACTTGCGTGGCGAGCTGAACATCGGCCTGACCGACAACCTGGTGACCTTGCCACACATGCGCATCACTCACGCCTTGGCCCAGCTCAAGGACCGTGGCCCGGATGTACGCATCCAGATCCGCATGATCGCCCCCAGCCAGGTTGAACAAGGAGTACTCGACGGCAGCCTGCATGTCGGTGTGGTGCCTCAAACCAGCCCGCTCTCGGGCTTGGAGTATCAGCCACTGTACAGCGAACGCTCGTTACTCTATTGCGCAGTTGGTCATCCGCTGTTCTATGCCGATGACCGCCAATTGGACGACGAACGTCTCAACAGCCAGGATGCTATTGCACCGACCTTTCGCCTGCCGGCCGATATCCAGGCGCACTACCAGGCCCTCAATTGCACCGCCAGTGCTTCGGACCGGGAAGGTATGGCCTTTTTGATCCTCACTGGGCGCTATATCGGTTACCTGCCGGATCACTACGCCAGCTTTTGGGTGCAACAAGGACGCTTGCGCGCGCTCAAACCGACGCAACGCTTTTATGACCTGAGCTTGTGCTGGGTAACGCGTAAAGGGCGGCGCCCGCATCTGGTCCTGGAAAGCTTTCTGGAAAGCTTGGCGGCTACTCGCTGAGCGCTAATGCTGGTAGGTTAGCCGATCGGAAGTGATACCCATTGCCCTGCCTGGAACCGTCCATGTCCTTCGAAGTCCCTGCGCATCGTGTCCCCGCCCCGGGCAAGCCCGCCGGCCGCATTCGTCAGAAGAACGAGCAAGCCATCATCCAGGCTGCCGAGGACGAGTTCGCCCGCCACGGCTTCAAGGGCACCAGCATGAACACCATCGCCCTCAAGGCCGGGCTGCCCAAGGCGAACTTGCACTATTACTTCACCAACAAACTCAGCCTGTATGTGGCGGTGCTAAGCAACATCATTGAGTTGTGGGACAGCACCTTCAATGCCTTGAGTGTCGACGATGATCCCGCCGAGGCGCTGAGCACCTACATCCGCACCAAGATGGAATTTTCCCGTCGCAACCCTCAGGCCTCGCGAATCTTCGCCATGGAAATCATCAGCGGCGGCCAGTGCCTGAGCGACTATTTCAGCCAGGATTACCGCGACTGGTTCAAGGGCCGTGCCGCCGTGTTCCAGGCCTGGATCGACGCCGAAAAAATGGACCCGGTCGACCCTGTACACCTGATTTTTCTGCTGTGGGGCAGCACGCAGCATTACGCCGATTTCGCCACACAGATCTGCCAGGTCACCGGCCGTAGCCGTCTGACCAAGCAAGACATGCAAGATGCCAGCAACAATCTTATCCACATCATTCTCATAGGTTGTGGCCTGAAACTTCCCGACTGAATCTGCGTTTATGCCTTTTACCCTGCTCGACACCTGCGAGTTTCGCGAAGAAATTCGCAAGAGTCGCTTCATTACCCTGGCAGCACCGATCAACAGCGCCGCCGAGGCCATGAGCTTCATTGAACAGCACAGCGACCTCGCTGCCACCCACAATTGCTGGGCCTGGAAGCTGGGCGCGCAGTATCGCAGCAGTGACGACGGCGAGCCCGGCGGTACCGCCGGACGCCCGATCCTGGCGGCGATCGAAGCCCAGGACTGTGATCAGGTAGTGGTCTTGGTGATCCGCTGGTACGGCGGTATCCAACTGGGCACCGGCGGCCTTGCTCGCGCTTATGGCGGCGGCGCCAATAAATGTTTGCAGCAAGCGGAAAAACGACTGCTGGTCAGTCGCAGCGAAGTCCAGTGCAGTTGCGGGTTCAATGAGCTTGCCCTGCTCAAACTACGCGTGGCCGAAGCTGACGGCCTGGTCTTGGAAGAGCACTTCACCGCCAATGGCGTCGACCTGCTGTTGGCCTTGAGCGAAGAACACATTGAACCACTGCAACGCCAACTGGCCGACCTGAGCCGCGGCCGGATCTTGCTCGAACGACGCTGAACAATTGCCCACATTCACTGTGGGCCTGGCTGTGGATAAGCTCTGGGCATTCCCCTACGCCCCTTGATTTACAAGGCCTACAGACTAACGATCATATTTTGATCAAGATTTGATGACAGCGCTTCAACTGTCCAAAAATCAGTCAGTTATCCCCATTTATTGCCCTTCGAAGGAAGCCTGAACGCACTTATATCCACCTTGAGCAATTGCTCACAGATACTGTGGAGCAAACTGTGGATAAGCCGTGTACCCATGCACCAATGCCCTGTCCGGCCGACGCTTGGCTAGACTGGTTATTCTTTGATCAACAGTCCATCCACTGAAAGGAGTTTCTCCATGCCCTCGAACAAAACCGCCCTGATCATCGGTGCCTCACGCGGCCTCGGACTGGGGCTGGTACAACGCCTGCTGGAAGACAACTGGAAGGTTATCGCCACCGTCCGGGACGCGGCCAAGGCCAGCGACCTGGCAGCCCTGCCGGGTGTGCAGGTAGAGACCTTGGAAATGAACAGTGGCAGCCAACTTGATAACCTCCAGCAACGCCTGCAAGGCCAGACGTTTGACCTGTTATTCGTCAACGCAGGTGTCATGGGGCCAGGAGACCAGAATCCCGAGCGCGCACAACTGGCAGATGTCGGCAACCTGTTCATGACCAATGCCGTGTCGCCAATTCGCGTCGCCCAGCGCTTTGCCTCGCAATTGAAGGCCGATGGCGTCCTGGCCTTCATGAGCTCGATCCTTGGCAGCATTGCCATTCCCGACGGCAGCGAGATTTGCCTGTACAAGGCCAGCAAGGCTGCGCTGAACTCTATGATCAACAGTTTTGTCACCCTGCATCAGCCGGCACAGACCGTTCTGGCCATGCACCCGGGCTGGGTGAAAACCGACATGGGCGGCGAAAATGCCGAGATCGATGTGCTCACGAGTACGCAGGGCATGCTTGAACAAATAAAGGCCAGTACCGGCAAAGGCGGCCTGCATTTCATCAACTACAAAGGTGAAAGCCTGATCTGGTGACCCTGACCCAAGCGCTGAATACACGCCTGGATACCCGCACACCTTAAGCGCGTCAGGCCCTGTAATTGCGGCACCTGCGCTATGGCGCCGAGGCGATCACGGTTGAGTTATGGGGCGTATGGCTGCGCGCGCTTGTGGGCTGTCCTCTCGTAGGCACCAATGATCACCTTGGCAATGTCACCGCAAACAGGTCTGCCGAGCAGGAAGTTGTCGATATCATCGTAGGTACAGCCGTATGCCAATTCATCCGGTTTGCCTGGGGCAAGGTCTTCGAGGTCGGCAGTCGGTGTTTTGTGCACCAGTTCTGTTGGCGCCCCCAGCTCCAGCGCGATCTGGCGAACCTGGCCTTTGACCAGACCGGCCAATGGCGTCAGGTCGCATGCGCCGTCACCAAATTTGGTGAAAAAGCCCATTACGGCCTCGGCCGCATGGTCGGTTCCCACCACTAGACAGCCTTTATCGCCTGCAATGGCATACTGGGCGATCATCCGGGCACGTGCTTTTACGTTCCCTTTGACGAAGTCGATCTTGTGCTCATCGCCAGTGTGCTGGCCACTTAAGGCGCCCATCATGGCGTCAACAGACTGACCGATATCGACGGTCAAGGTTTCATCGGGGCGAATGAAGCGCAACGCTTTCTGAGCGTCTTCTTCATCGCGTTGCACATAAAAGGGCAAGCGTACTGCGTAGTACTTCGCTGCGTAGCCTTCGGCACGCAGCTGCTCAACCGCCATCTGGCAGAGTTTACCCGCTACGGTGGAATCGACCCCTCCACTGATACCCAACACCAGACCTTTGGTGTTAGTGGCCCGAAGCCGCTCTTTGAGGAAGTTTATCCGTGTGATGATTTCTTGAGCCGCGCCTTGGGCGTCATCAGCCCACGGACTAACTTTCAGATTGTGAGCGATGCGAATGGCCGCGGAAACGACGATATCGGAATTCTGATTGGCGCTCATCACATACCTACCTTGTCGTTGATTTTCTTGATACCAAACACACTGGCGGCGTACTGCAGGAAACTTGGGTCCTCACAGACATTCTTGACCGGGTCGTCAGAGAACTTTACAACCGGCTCCCCGTGAACGCGTACCAGCTTCATCACGATGCTCAACGGCTCAACGCCTTCGACGTCACAGGCAAGGTTGGTACCAATACCGAAGCCAACTCTGGCCCGCCCATTAACGTGGCGGTGGATAGCAAGGGCCTTCTCGAAGTTGAGGCTGTCGGAGAACATGAGTTCCTTGCCCTTGGGGTCGACCCGCAACGCTTCGTAACGCTTGATACACATGTCAGCCCAGGTAAACGGGCTGCCCGAGTCGTGGCGCAAGCCGTCGTACAGCTTGGCGTGGTAAAGGTCGAAATCCTTGCTCAGAAAATATTCAGTGGAGAAGACGTCGGTCAGCGCAATACCCAGGCGTCCGCGATATTCCTTTACCCAATTTTCCAGTGCAGCTTTTTGGCTATGACTCAAACGGCAATCACTTTGCTGGTGAACCATCAGCCACTCATGCGCCATGGTGCCGATCAAAGGCAGGTTGAATTCGTAAGCCAGTGACGGGTTGCTGGTGCCGACAAACACACCCGGGAAGTCGCGGCGCATGACATCAACGACTTCACGCTGGGCGAGGTGGGACAGGCGGCGGCGTGTCGAAAAGTCCGATACGCGAAAGTCAGCCAGCTCCTCCCTGGAGGCGTTCTTCTCCAGCCATTCGAACTTCTGATACAGGCGGTCACGTACCTGGGATAACTGGACATCAGGATACTTGTGGCGATTTCGCAGCTCACTGACAGTGGCCAGAACCGGGATTTCGAACAGCATGCAATGCAGCATTGGGCCACGAACACGGATAGCCAACTGACCCTGCTCATTCGACACGTGAACGTAGCGCAGGTTGAATCGGAACAGCCCCAGAAAACGCTGGAAATCTGTGGTCAGGTATTCGCGGAAGCGGGCGTCGAAAATAAACCGTGATTCGTCTTCACGCACCTGCAGGTTAGCCAGGTTTTCCAGCTCATTACGCACCTCGGGGATCAGGTACGTCAGGTCTTCCTTGGAGCGCACTATCAGCTTGTACTCGACATCGTCGACATTTGGCAGCTGGTGAAGCACGGCCTGCATCATGGTCAGCTTGTAGTAATCGGTGTCCAGCAAGCTCTGAATTAAAGGGCGGTTGTAGCTATAAACACTTTCCATGTTATTTCCCCTCACTCACGAAACGGGCCAATTCATCGCTGCTGTTCGCCAACACCGCGCCAGCAGTTTTCATATCTTGCAGTGCCAGGTCGGCGGTGTCCTGGCTGATTGCCCGGCAGGCAGGCAGATAAACGGCAACCTCGAACTCGGCGGCGAGCAATTGCAGCACCGTCGATTTCACGCAGTAGTCGAGGGCCAAGCCGCCGACAAGAACGGTCTTGATACCTTTTGCCCGCAGAACCTCGATAACGCCGGTGCTCAGGACGTCATCGTGAAACAAGGCACCGTACGGGTGAAGATCGACTTCAAGGCCTTTGTAGACCATGTAGCCGTACTCACTGACCTTAGGCAGGCCAGGAAGAAGCTCAAAACCCGGGGTGCCAACAACGCAGTGCGATACCCAGGTCAGGTCTGCATGCGCAAGCCCCGTTGGAACGCCCATTTCGGCGTGAGAGCCAACAACCCATTTTGCATTCGGGCTGTGGGCATCCTTGCTACCCACCCTCAAACCTGCGAGCGAGGCCATGAAGTTCAGGGCGGGTACGATTTCATTCCCTCCAGGAACCGGCAGCTCATCTGGGCACAGCGGGGTGAAGCCGCACTGCGCATCTACGTCGAAGCTAGCAATATGGGATTTGAGCATGTTCATCTCAGCGCCTCCGCTGTCGTCTTGAAAACATAATGCGCGTCACGCATTATATTAGTCAACAGACAGACCAAAAAACTTTCAATTATCATCACCACGATATCAGCTCAAGCATTCAACAAAGACCATATGCAGAGATGATTCCGCTACCACCTAATTTTCCCAGGCTTCAGAGTTGCCACTTTCCTCTTGACGACAAAATACGTGACGCGCACTATGTTGCGAAAGGAGGGCAATATGAACAAAACGAAATTGGCGGTGTATGGAGGAGCATTCAACCCTCCACACGCAGGACACGTCCAAGTGATGGCGTCACTGTTGAGCCAGGCAGAACACGTACGAGTTGTGCCGTCGTTTGCGCACCCGTTTGGTAAGCAGATGGTGGATTTCAACCTGCGTATTCAGTGGCTGGAACAGATCGTTGGGAGTTTCAACGAGCCTCGACTGCTGGTCGACGCCTGCGAACGTGAGTTGTTCAGACACAAGGCCCCGATTTTCAGCATTGACCTGCTTCGGTCAATTGCCGAACGTTTCAGCTTGAACAAAAAGGACGTAGCCCTGGTGGTGGGCGAGGACAACCAAAAGGTGCTCCACACCTTCTATGGTTACCAGGAAATCCTCGACGAGTTCTCAATCATCACCGTGCCAGAGACGATTCACGTCCACAGCAGTATGATCCGCGACAGCCTGAAGGTCGGCACGGACATCCCTTCAAGCTGGATAGCACCTGGCCTGAACGTGACGGATTATCTGGTTTTCGCTGATACTGGGCGGATTTCTTCAGATCAACACTTGAGGACTGCGTAGTGAGCGAAGAACGAAGAAGCGCAATCCAATCGGTCGATGTCGGAATCCTTCGATTCAATCGCGAGCTTGGCCGTGCGGAAATTCTGCTGCTCAAACGGCAAAACCCGGAAGAGCCCTATTTCGGTCAATGGGCATTACCTGGCCTGGTCATCAACGGGGACACCGAGGATCAAAGCCTGGAAGCGGCGATCGATCGCCTACTTCTATCACCAAAGGTCGGCTTCAGCGTCAGCCATTGCGAACAGGTTGTAACAGTCGGCAACGCCGTTCGAGACCCCCGGGGCTGGGCGACGACGACGGTCTACATGGCCATGGTTGATGACGGCGTTGCAGTTGAAGGCGAGAAGCAATGGGTCGACCTGATCGCTGTCAGCGAGAAGAGGTTCTTGCTGGCATTCGATCACAACGAACTCGTTGACAAAATCCGGGCGCGACTCGCTGGCAAGTTTCGCTACACCAGCATCGGTTTTTCCATGCTGCCCATGAAGTTCACCATGACTGATGTGATCACCCTTTTCTCGGTAGTCAGGGGCGTTAACCCAGCCAAGGGTAAGACCAGCATCATTCAGCGGGTCAAGAAAATGATCGAGGCAGAGCTCATCGCGCTGACCAACGAAACTGTCCAGCTCGCGATGGGCCGCCCACAAAACCTATACCTCAAACTCAAACCAGAAGTCATTTTCGAGTTTGATCGTGCACTGTCAGATGGCTAAGGCATAAACCATGAACGCACCCACTCAAGAGATTCAGACCCTGCTTCAAACCCCATTCTTCGATGTGATCAAGCGGGGGAAGTATTTCATTGTCGCGGAAGAGCACGAGGTCAATGCTGCCGTGATCCTGGCCAGGGATCCCCAAGGACGATACCTGATGGTTGAGCACTACCGTGGCGCCATCGACCAGGACTCTTTGGAGCTCCCACGCGGTGGCCGCAAACCTGATGAGACGCTGGAAGAAACGGCGAAGCGTGAGCTGTTGGAGGAAACAGGGTATGCATCAGCATCCTGGACGCACCTCGGCAAGGTGCACACCAACACCTCGCTGATCCGAAGCTCGGTTGAAGTGTATCTGGCGGTTGATGCCGTACAGGTTACAACGGACACCGATGGAGAAGCCAAAGGCATCAAAACGTACACCGAGGACGAAATGAAAGCCTTGATCCGCGGTGGCAAAATCACTGACGCACATACGCTGTCGGCCTGGGCAATGCGTTAATCGCAACTTCAGCCGTCGTCAATGTGTGGAAGAGTTCCCGCAGTCGCCACCCGGTCAGCTTTCTCGGCCAGGGCCAAACAACCGCTGTAGAATGCTGGCAACCGCACCTGATGAGAAACAGACTTTATGTACGACTGGCTTAACGCGCTGCCCAAGGCAGAATTGCACCTGCACCTGGAAGGATCGCTGGAGCCCGAGCTGCTGTTCGCCCTGGCCGCACGCAACAAGATTGCCCTACCTTGGAACGACGTCGAAGCCCTGCGTTCAGCCTATGCGTTCAACAACCTGCAGGAGTTTCTAGACCTGTACTACCAGGGCGCCGATGTACTGCGCACCGAGCAGGACTTCTACGACCTGACCTGGGCCTACCTGTTGCGCTGCAAAGCGCAGAACGTTATCCACACTGAACCATTCTTCGACCCGCAAACCCACACTGATCGTGGCATTCCCTTCGAGGTGGTGCTCAATGGCATCAGCGCTGCGCTCAAGGATGGTCAACAGCAATTGGGCATCAGCAGCGGCCTGATTCTCAGCTTCCTGCGCCACCTGAGTGAAGACGAGGCGCACAAGACCCTCGACCAGGCCCTGCCATTTCGTGACGCCTTTATCGCCGTTGGCCTCGACAGTTCAGAAATGGGCCACCCGCCAAGCAAGTTCCAGCGCGTCTTCGACCGTGCCCGCGGCGAAGGTTTTCTAACCGTTGCCCACGCCGGTGAAGAAGGCCCTCCCGAGTACATCTGGGAAGCCATCGACCTGCTCAAGATCCAGCGTATTGATCATGGCGTGCGCGCTATTGAAGACGAGCGGCTGATACAACGCATCATCGATGAACAGATCCCGCTGACTGTGTGCCCGCTGTCCAACACCAAGCTGTGCGTGTTTGATCATATGAGCCAGCACAACATCCTCGACATGCTCGAGCGTGGTGTGAAGGTCACAGTCAATTCGGATGACCCAGCGTACTTCGGTGGCTATGTCACCGAGAACTTCCACGCCCTGCATACCCATCTGGGCATGACCCAGGACCAGGCTCGACGCTTGGCGCAAAATAGCCTGGATGCGCGATTGATCAAGCCGTAAATATCATCGATCTGTGAAAATCAGTACAACGACGCCTCTGCTGGGGCGTCGTTGTATCTACTTGCTAACCCACCGACTGCAACGTCAGCGGCTGGGCAATCCCGTTGATCTGACGCAAACCTGCGGTATTGATCTGCAACCTGCGTGAGGGTTCACTCTCGCGAATCCAGCCAGATTGCAGGAACAGCTTGAGTAAACTGCTGCCCAATGCGCCACCCAGGTGCGGACGATGGTCAGTCCACTCGCTGCAGCACCGACAGCTGCTGATATTTCTGCGTTGATAGCGAGCCAGGGACTCAATGAAGATGCCATAGCGGGCAAACTGCGTGCGGCCTTCCTGGGTCACCTCGATCTGTTGCTCCATGCCCTCCAGCCAACCGGCATCGAACAGGCGCTGATACAAATCCGCCGCGAGCTCTCCACCGAGATGATCACCGCATAACCGGGCCCGGCGCATGGACAGTGGAATACCAACGTCCTCTCTGGCTGGGTTTATTTCCCGAGACGTGACCTGAACACTGGCCAATGCCTCTACAGCGGCACCTACCTCGGGCCCAGCTAGCCTGAAGTAGCGCTTTCTCCCTCGTGGTTCTAGCTTGAGCAAACCGCTGGCCGATAGCCTGGCCAAATGCGCACAGGCCGAAGAAGGCGTCAGGCCCGCCATGTCGGCCAACTCATCCGAGGGCCGCGCCACGCCATCGATCAACGCCCAAAGCATTGCGCTGCGTTTAGGGTCGGCAAGTAGGCTGGCAATTTGGCTAATACTTGTAACAGGTTTCATATCTCAACTCCCTGCGAGATTACATCTGAAATCGTTTGAATAACCATGTCAGCAGCACTTACTGCGAGGTCTCCGATACCAGATAGACTGGAAGTTGTTGTAATCACTCACCGGCAATCAGCCAGTGCTATAACCCACGAAAGATAAAGCGAGAGCAATTCTTGCGGGTCATTGGCATGGAAGTTCTCTCGCTGGAAGCGACTGCTGGAACCATTATAAGCCGCCCCGACGGCACCGTTTCCTCGTCAGCAGTTAGATCACGGTGCAAAACACTCTGCCCTAGCCAACCTTGACCATATCTCGCGCCTAGAAGGCACAATCAACTTTTCGAAATGATTGCTGTAGAACCGCAGCCCATACCTGTTCGCTCAAACACAAAAATTGCTGGCCATAAAAAAAGCAGACATTAAACCTACATCCTTCATGTGTAGAAGCCACACATATTTCGGAAGCTTCTGTAATACAAAAAACCAGGCTAGTGGCTTATTGCTTTCAATTGTTCAAATAGGGTCTGACAACGCTCCCTGAGCAGATTACGTAACAGTTGCACTGGCTTCCCCAGTTGCGCCCGATGCGTGCACATTAGGTTCAAGGGTGCGAGCTCTCCTTCAAGCTGTCCCAGCACAACCCTCAGGCGCCCTGCCTGCACATCGAACGCTACATCCAGCCACGACTTGTAGGCAATGCCATACCCTGCCAGCGCCCAGCGACGGACCACATCGGCATCGTCGCTAAAACGGTCACCACTGACGGTCACGCCCACCTCGCCCGCCCCACGGCCAAAGCGCCAATGATCGTGAACGCGATTGCCCAACTGATAGAGCAAGCAATTATGCTGAGTCAGATCGGCCATTTCCTTGGGCTCTCCATGACGGTTCAGATACACCGGAGAAGCGCACAGCACCCGTCGATTATCCGCACACAAGCCAAGCGCAACCAGACTCGAGTCTTCCGGTGTGCCGTAACGCAGGGCGATGTCCGCCGCCTGGCGAAACAGATCGGCGTTACGGTCGCCCAACAACAGACGCACGGAGAGTTTAGGGTGTTCGCACTGCAGCTCATCCAACCAAGGCAGCAGAACATTGCGACCAAAGTCCGATGGCGCCGATAGCTGCAACACACCACTGACCTCATCCTGCCCAAGCGCCAGTTGCCGGCGCCCTTCATCCAGGCTCGCCAACGCGCTGCGGGCATGCACCAGGAAGCCCTCGCCGTCGGCGGTCAGACGCAGATTGCGGGTCGAACGCGCCAGCAAACGCGTACCCAATTGCTGCTCCAGACGTTTGAGTGCCGAACTGGCCACGGCAGGTGATAAATCGAGCAGTCGCGCAGCAGCGGAGAGACTACCCAGCTCGGCGCTGCGAACAAATAGTTGCAGGTCATCGACTCGCACAAGTAGACCTCTTTATTATCAATAAATAATTGAAAGTATCTGTCGTTTTAGCGGCTTTTAACATGAAGTGAAAGCACCAATCATGGCCCCCATCGATTTCCTCTTGTGACGGACGCCCATTATGAAAGCCATCGCCTACTACCACTCCTTGGCCATCACCGATCCGGCAGCCCTGCAAGACGTCGAGTTACCCGCACCGGAACCTGGGCCGCGGGATCTACTGATTGAGGTGCGGGCCATTTCGGTCAACCCGGTCGATACCAAGGTGCGCCAGAACGTGCAACCTGAAGCCGACACCGCCAAGGTGTTGGGTTGGGATGTGGCGGGTGTGGTCAAGGCCGTGGGCAATCAAGTGAGCCTGTTTCAGCCTGGCGACAAGGTCTATTACGCAGGCTCTATCGCTCGTGCCGGTGCTAACAGTGAGTTGCATGTGGTCGACGAGCGTATCGTTGGCCATATGCCCAAGACCTTAAGTTTCGCGCAAGCTGCCGCCTTGCCGCTAACGGCAATAACCGCCTGGGAATTGCTGTTCGAGCGCCTCCAAGTGCCACAAGGTCAGGACGACTTGGGTCAACGCCTGTTGATCGTCGGCGCCGCCGGTGGTGTCGGCTCGATTCTGACTCAATTGGCCAGCCAACTGACCGGTCTCACGGTGATCGGCACGGCTTCGCGTCCACAAACGCAGGAATGGGTGCGCCAATTGGGCGCTGACCAGGTGATCGATCATAGCCAGCCGCTGGCTGCAGCACTCAAGGCGCAAGGCTTCGATTACGTCACCCATGTCGCCAGCCTGACGCAGACCGATCAGCACCTGCCACAGCTGGTCGAAGCACTGGCACCACAAGGCAAGCTGGCGCTGATTGATGACCCCAAGCAACTGGATGTCGGCCTGCTCAAGCGCAAGAGTCTGTCCTTGCACTGGGAGTTCATGTACACCCGTTCACTGTTCGAAACTGCCGACATGATTGAGCAGCATAAACTGCTCAACCGGGTCGCCGAACTGATCGACGCCGGCACCCTCAAGACCACCTTGGGCGAGCATTTTGGCACCATCAACGCGGCTAATCTGCGGCGCGCTCACGCCCTACTGGAAAGCGGCGCAGCCAAAGGCAAAATCGTCCTCGAAGGGTTCTAAGGCAAGTGGCCCACTCCTGAAAAAGGGGTGGGCATGACCGTCAGTCCGACAACTGATCCAGGTCATTTCCCTGCGGGCAGGCAGCGCTACAATTCTTCAGCCAACGCTAATCGCAGGTATGCAACGATGTTCATTCAAGTCAGTGCATCAGCTCAAAAACCCGACTGTCCGTGGCAGGTTCGACTCGACCAGCATGTAGTCAGCTTTCGCAGCGAGGCCGAAGCCCGCGCCTTTGTTAACACCTTGCAAACCCGCTTACAGGCGCCGCACCCACTCAAACGGGTCGGCTGAGCTGCAAGCGACGGGTGACCATCGCCATCGCTGTCGCCGCCATCCCACACAGGCTGATGACTAATGCCATCGGCATGGCGCTGCCATCGTGCAGCACACCAACCAAGGCCGCGGCCCCGGCAGCCACACTGAACTGCAGGCAACCAAGCAGTGCCGAGGCACTACCGGCCCGTGCGCCTTGACCATTCATAGCGCAGGCCGAGGCATTGGGAATGATGCAGCCCAAGCTGGCGATACAAATGAACAGTGGAATCAGCAGCGGCCAGAGCTTGGCCGGATGCAGGGCGCTGATCGCCAGCAAGGTCAACCCTGCTGCCAGATACACCCACACGAACCGCGCCAGCAAAAACGCTGGCCCGCGCTTGGCCAGCATCCGCGCGTTAATCTGCGCCACCAGAATGAACCCGGCCGCGTTACTGCCGAATAACCAGCCATAGTGCTCGGGCGGCACCCCATACAGTTTGATGAAGACAAACGGCGAACCGGCGACATAGGCAAACATCCCAGCCATAGCGATACCACCAGTCAAAGCATGACCGATAAACACCCGATCCTTGAGAAGGCGCCCGTACTGTCGAAGGGCCCCCGAAAGAGGCTGACGCGGCTGATTGGCAGGCAGGCTTTCCGGCAATCCTAGGGCGACGGCCACCGTACACAGGGCACTGAACAAGGTCAGAGCGATGAAGATCGACTGCCAGCCATAGACATTGACCAATACCCCGCCGAGCATCGGCGCCAGAATGGGCGCCAGGCCCATCACCAGCATCAACTGGGAAAACACTTTGGCCGAGGCCACTGCATCGCATTTGTCGCTGACAATAGCCCGCGATAGCACCATACCGGCACAACCACCAAGGGCTTGGACAAATCGCGCCACAATCAGCGCTTCGAGATTAGGGGCAAAGGCGCAGGCGATGGACGCCAGAGTAAACAGGCAGACCCCGACCAGCAGCGGAATCCTGCGGCCAAAGCGATCGGCCACCGGCCCGTAAGCCAGTTGCCCTGTGGACAAGCCAAGGAAGTAGACCGCCAAGGTGGTCTGAATATGGTTTTCGTCGGTACCGAAGGCCAGCGCCATCGCTGGAAAGCCTGGCAGGTAGAAATCGATCGCCAAGGGGCCAAACGCACTGAGGGCGCCCAGAATCAGGATGGTTCGCAGGTTCATGGAAGATCCATAGCAGGCTAAGCAAGTCTGCTAGTCTAACTGTCCTGCCGAGGTTGCGCTGCGAAGAGTTGGCGCCGCGCCGTGAAAGTCTTATCCACAGCGCCAGCCATTGACCTCAGACCGCTTCGGCCTGGTAACCCTCTTCGCGGATCAGCTGCAGAATCTCTGGAGCCTGCAGCGTACTTTGCACTTTCACTTGCTTCTGGCCCAGATCGACTTCGACGACGGCTTGCACATCCTGAGCCTGAACCGCGCGGGTCACGGCCTTGACGCAATGGCCACAGGTCATACCTTCAACATTGAATACTTGCATGGGGATTACCTCGTGTAGATTTTGACTCAGCTTCAAGCTTGCCATCAGGGTAAGGTCAAGTTCCTGTTGACGCTGCCGGGCTGGAAATCATCGCCCGGGTCGGCCAAGCTGCGAAGCTGATGATTTTGACGATGCAGGAGATTGATTTCATGCGCAGGGCAGCTTTCGGCCTTTTCGGCCTGCTGAGTATTTTCGCCATGCTTCCCCAGGCCAATGCCGCGGGGCCGAGCGACTACAGCATTCTGATCATTTCGCGTGAACGCCTGGAAGTGGCGACCTCATGCGAGATCGGCGTGTACATCAACGACCAATTGGCCGGCCGGGTGTTTCAGGAGCAATCTAATTCTTTCAACCTGCCAGCCGGCGAAATCGATATTCGCCTGCGTTATCTGCCAGGCCAAGCGCCAGGTTGCCAACCTGGGATTGAGAACCAACGCAGTACCCGCTTGAAGCTGCAGGCCGGTCAGATCAATAAATACCGGGTTGCAGTCGATCAGAATGGCCTCACATTGATAAGAGCTGGCTTGGGCTATTGACCTTACCCGTGTGTCAAGGTTGATGCTGGCGGGAAACCTGGAAGCCTGAACCCACCACAGGACGACGCCTTATGAACATCGGCCAAGCCGCTCGCCGCTCCGGGCTGAGCGCCAAGATGATCCGCTATTACGAGTCCATCGGCTTGCTTAAGCCAGCCCTGCGCAGCGATAGCGGCTATCGCCTGTACCAACAGGACGATTTACACCAACTGGCTTTTATCAAGCGCTCACGGGACTTGGGCTTCTCGCTGGAAGAAGTCGCTCGGCTGCTGACCCTCTGGCAGGACCGGCAGCGCGCCAGCGCCGACGTCAAGGCGCTGGCCAGCGAGCATATCGATGACCTTAACCGGCGCATCGCGGAATTGGTCAGCCTGCGCGACACCTTGAGTGAGCTGGTCGCCCATTGCCAGGGCGATGATCGCCCCGACTGCCCGATCCTCAAGGACCTGGCAGCCGGCGCCAGTTGCTGTCACTGACGGCGTCTTATTGCAACCATGGCGGCGTGGGCTCTTCTTCTTTGCGCCCGCCCCGCTCGGCGTCCTCTTTGGCGGCACGTCGACGGGCATCATCAATGCGCGCCGCATCGATTTCGCGCATGACCCCATCCACATCGGCGCTATGCTGCTCCTCCTCGAACAGACCGCTAAGCTCGCTGTCTGGCAACAACTCGCCGGCCTGGTAAAGGGCCCACATTTCCTTGGCGTAGCGCGTCTCGCGTAGCTCTGGAGCAAAGCGTCCGAAGTAAGCGGCCATGTTGCCAACATCACGTTCGAGCATGCTGAAGGCGTGGTTGTTACCCGCCGCATCCACCGCCTGGGGCAAATCAATAATCACCGGACCGTCAGGTCCAAGCAGCACGTTGAATTCCGACAAGTCGCCATGCACCAGCCCCGTGCATAACATCAGCACGATCTGGCGAATCACGAACGTGTGGTACTCACGGGCCTGATCCGGCTCCAGGTGCACGTCGTTGAGGCGCGGCGCGGCATCGCCATACTCGTCAGCCACCAGTTCCATCAGCAGCACGCCGTCGAGAAAGTCATAGGGCCGCGGCACCCGCACACCGGCGTTGGCCAGGCGGAACAGGGCAGCCACCTCGGCGTTCTGCCAGGCGTCCTCGGCTTCCTTGCGTCCGTACTTGGAGCCTTTGGCCATGGCTCGGGCCTGGCGGCTGTTGCGCACTTTGCGCCCTTCCTGGTACTCGGCAGCCTGGCGGAAACTGCGTTTATTGGCTTCCTTGTAGACCTTGGCACAGCGCAATTGCTGACCGCAGCGCACCACGTACACGGCGGCCTCCTTGCCACTCATCAGCGGTCGCAGTACTTCGTCGACCAGTCCATCTTCAACCAGTGGTTCAATGCGTTTTGGAGTCTTCATCGGCTTTTGTCGGGGGTCCTGTTCTGCCAGACACGAGTTTTTTTAGGTCACCGGTGCAGCACCGGGCTTGTCGCTATAGCAAGACCGCACTGCGTTGTAACGACAAACCGTTCGACTTGCCATAGTTTTTGTATCTGTCGGTGCACAATCGTTCACAAAAATCTTCAGATTTCTTTGCCACTCACAGGCACAAGCCTCCGGGAGTGAAGCCAAACATGCCTTTAAAAGCGGCGATATAGGCCGAGGTCGAATCGTAACCACAGCCCAACGCAGCCTCGGTAACGCTCTGCCCGGCCTCAAGAGCCGTCAGCGAAGACAACAGGCGCATGCGCTGACGCCAACCGCGGAAGCTCAAACCGGTTTCGCGCTGGAACAAACGCATCAGGGTTTTTTCCGAGGTATTCAAGCGCTGCGCCCACTGCCCCAGGGTGTGTCCTTGTTCCGGGTGCGCGAGCAGTTCATTGCACAGTTCCAACAAGCGCGGATGCTGGGGCAAAGGCAAGGAGAAACCCACCTCCGGCAACACCTGCAACTGATCGAGCAAAACCGCCACCAGCCGCGCTTCGGCGCTGTTGCCTTCGGCATAGTCCACCGGCAACAAACAAAACTGCTTGATCAACTCGCGCGCCAGCGGCGTGACTTCCAGCACCCGACAATGCCCCGGCGCCCAACTGGCCTCCTCTCGGCGCACATACACACTGCGCATCTCGGCCTGCATGGAAGTCACCACTTCGTGTTCGACCCCAGCCGGAATCCATACGCCCCACTGCGGTGGGGCGAAGTAGCTACCCTCAGCGGTATAGACACCCAGCACTCCACTGATCGCATAGGAAAACTGCACCCAGTCATGCTGATGACGTGGCGTCCAGGACCCCGCGCCTAAGCTTTCCGCCCGCGCATACAGCGCCCGGGGCAATCGTTCAAGTACAGGAATTGGACGAGGAGCAGGTTGTTGTCCGTTAATCGGCATCACTTGGCCTTATGTCGCAAGACGGCAATCATTCGCCGAGCGTAGCCTTTGCGCTCAATGAATACAAAATGATTCGAAGGCCCGCCCATGCATGCGCTCAAGTACCTCAAACGCGTGGTAACCGACTGGTTCCTCTGCGGTATGTTCGTTGCCACCTTTCTGGCCTGGTTGTTCCCCAACGTTGGCCGCAGTGGCGGAGCGATGCACGCCGAGTATGTCATCAATGTCGGCGTCTTCCTGGTGTTCTTCCTGCACGGCGTCAACCTGTCCGGCGAGCAGATTGGCCAGGGGCTGAAGAATGGCCGCCTGCACCTGATGGTGCAGGGCTTTACCTTTATCGTCTTCCCGCTGCTCTGGTGGTTGGCGGACACACTATTGGGCAGTCACCTTCCCGCACTGTTGATGCTGGGCTTTTTCTATTTGTGCGCTCTGCCGTCGACCATCTCCTCATCTGTGGCGCTGACCGGTAGCGCTGGCGGCAATGTTCCGGCAGCGATCCTCAATGCCAGCCTGTCCAGTGTCCTCGGGATTTTCCTGACTCCGTGGCTGGTCAGCCTGGTGGTCGGCACCGGCAGCAATGGCATCGAACTGGGCGCAACGCTGCTAGACCTGTGCACCTTACTGCTGCTGCCGCTGGTCCTGGGCCAATTGCTGCGCCCTTGGCTGGGTCGTTTTTTCGCCCGACACAAGCGCTACACAAACATCGTCGACAAGCTGGTGATCCTGCTATTGGTCTACGCCGCGTTCTGCAACTCGATGGTCTCGGGCATGTGGCAGCAGCAAGGTCGCGCGGTATTGATTACCGCCTTTGTCGGCAGTGCGCTGCTGCTGGCGCTAGTGCTCTGGCTGACCACTCGCAGCGCCCGGGCCCTGCGTTTGAGTCCGGCTGACGAAGTGGCAGCGGTGTTCTGCGCCAGCAAGAAATCCTTGGCCGCCGGTGCACCGATGGCCGCGTTGATCTTCGGTGCGCATCCTGGGCTGGGCTTGATCTTGCTGCCGATCATGATCTATCACCCGCTGCAGTTGATCGTCTGCTCAATCATGGCCGAGCACTATGCCGATCGCCCGGCCCCACTCACAACAGCGTCGCTGGTCAGCGCTCAATGATGGCTGTCACGCCCTGACCACCAGCGGCGCAAATCGAGATCAGGCCGCGGCCCTTGCCGGCCGTGGCCAACAGCTTGGCCATATGGGCCAGGATACGCCCACCAGTGGCTGCAAACGGATGTCCGGCCGCCAACGAACTGCCCTTGACGTTGAGTTTGCTGCGGTCGATCGCGCCCAGCGGCTCAGCCAGCCCCAGGCGATGCTGACAGTAGTCGAGGTCTTCCCAGGCCTTGAGGGTGCACAGTACCTGGGCGGCGAAGGCTTCATGGATTTCGTAGTAGTCAAAGTCCTGCAGGCGCAGGCCATTGCGTGCCAGCAAGCGCGGTACCGCGTAGGCCGGCGCCATCAACAGCCCTTCCTGGCCTTTGACGAAGTCCACGGCCGCCGTTTCGCCATCGACCAGATAGGCCAGCACCTGCAGATCGTGCTCGCGGGCCCAGTCTTCACTGCCCAGCAATACCACCGAAGCGCCATCGGTCAGCGGCGTCGAGTTACCCGCCGTCAAGGTGCCCTTGTCGCTACGCTCGAAGGCAGGTTTGAGGCTGGCGAGCTTCTCGAGTGTCAGGTCCGCACGTAAGTTGTTGTCGCGGCTCAACCCAAGGAAGGGCGTCAACAGATCGTCATGCCAACCGTCGTCATAGGCAGCCGCCATATGCTGGTGACTGAGCAAGGCCAACTCGTCCTGCGCCTGGCGAGGAATCTGCCAGGTCTGCGCCATCAGTTCACAATGCTGGCCCATGGACAAGCCTGTGCGTGGCTCGCCATTTCGCGGTAGCTCTGGTTTCAGATGGCCCGGTCTTAGCTTGAGAAATACCTTGAGTTTGTCGGCCATGGTCTTGGCGCGATTAGCCTGCAGCAGCATTCGGCGCAAGCCTTCATTAACGGCAATGGGCGCATCGGAGGTGGTATCGACACCACCGGCTATACCGCTGTCAATCTGGCCCAAGGCAATCTTGTTGGCCACCAGCAGCGCCGCCTCCAACCCGGTGCCGCAGGCCTGCTGCAGGTCGTAGGCCGGCGTTTGTGCCGACAGGCGAGAGCCCAGCACGCATTCGCGCGTCAGGTTCATGTCCCGAGCGTGCTTGAGCACAGCGCCGGCAACGACCTCGCCCAGCTGCAGGCCATGCAGGCCGAAACGTTCGATTAGCCCTTCCAGCGCCGCCGTGAGCATCGCCTGATTACTGGCAGTGGCATAGGCACCGTTGGAACGAGCGAAAGGAATTCGGTTGCCGCCAATGATCGCGACTCGGCGCAATGAGCGCATGCGTACCCTCCTCTTCTTTTTTCTAGCACATCGTCCAATGTCAAAGCGCACTCTGTGCTGGCTGCTTTACTGTGAGAGCCAGCCCCCACAGATCGGCACAGGAGCGTTACTCCCCCACAGCGTAGGTGTTTTTTCAGGGTTCGAACGACCAACGGCCAAAGATGGTCCACACTTTGAAGCTTATTTCAGGGAGAGCCGCACATGAGCGACCGCTATATCGACTTCGCTAACTCCGACCTTGGCCGCCGTCTGGTCGGCGCCGTCGGCTTGCCCAGCCCTGCGCGCCTGGAACGTTGGCAGGCCGGTCGCCTGCGGCCGATCGAAGGCGCCCTGCTGCTGGGCGGCGGCCCTCTGGCGAACAAGGTCGAGGCGTTTGCCAAGCGCCTTACCGATGATGTCTACAGCTTCGCCAGCCCCGATCTGAGCGCTACTGAGTGGGTCGCAGGGCTGGGTACCAAGCTCAAGGCGGTGGTCTTCGATGCCAGCGAACTGGATGACATTGATCAGCTCAAGCAATTGCGCGAATTTTTCCAGCCACTGCTTCGCAGCCTGGCGCCCAGCGCGCACATCGTGATTCTCGGCCGTGCGCCGGAACAACTCGATGACCCACTGGCTCAGGTCGTCCAGCGTGCCCTGGAAGGTTTCAGTCGCTCACTGGCCAAAGAGCTGCGTGCTGGTGGCACCTTGCAGTTACTGTATGTCAGCGATGCCGCCGAAGACCAGCTTGAAGGGGCCTTGCGCTTTTTCCTCTCGCCCAAGAGCGCCTTTATTTCCGGCCAGGTTCTGCGCCTGGAGGCCTGTAGCACTCAGGTGCAGGACTGGACCCGGCCATTGGCAGGGCGCAAGGCTCTGGTTACCGGCGCCGCCCGGGGTATCGGTGCAGCGATTGCCGAAACCCTGGCCCGCGATGGTGCCGATGTCATCCTGCTCGACGTGCCTCAGGCCAAGAGTGACTTAGAGGCGCTGGCCGCGCGCCTGGGAGGACGCAGCCTGACGCTGGACATTTGCGCGGCCGATGCTGCCGCACAACTGCTCGAAGGGCTTCCTGAAGGCATCGATATTGTTGTCCACAACGCTGGCATCACCCGCGATAAAACCCTGGCCAACATGACCCCAGAATTCTGGGACTCGGTACTGGCGGTCAATCTCAAGGCCCCGCAAGTGCTGACCCAGGCCTTGTTCGACAGCGGCGCTCTGCATGACAACGCGCGCGTGGTACTGCTGGCCTCAATCAGCGGAATTGCCGGCAACCGCGGCCAATCCAACTACGCCGCCAGCAAAGCAGGGCTGATCGGCCTGGCCCAGGCCTGGGCACCAAAGCTTTCGCCACGCGGCGCCAGTATCAACGCTGTAGCGCCTGGTTTTATCGAAACCCGCATGACCGCCGCCATTCCCTTTGCCCTGCGCGAAGCCGGGCGGCGCATGAGTTCGCTCGGCCAGGGTGGCCTGCCCCAAGATGTCGCCGAAGCCATCGCCTGGCTGGTCCAACCCGGCAGCGGTGCGGTCAATGGCCAAGTGCTGCGCGTCTGCGGCCAGGCCGTGATGGGGGCTTGAACATGACTCGACAGTGGCAGGACCTGAGCAGCACCGACTCACTTTCTCACCTTTATTTGCGCGCCGCCCGCAAGCGCAAGATCAGCGGCAGCAGTTTGCCTGACACGGGGTTGCGTTGTTATCTGGAGGTCCAACAGCAGCGCCTTGAGGCCTATCGCAAGCTTTGTCACTTCAGTGACGATGGACGCTTGCCACCCACCTTCCCCCACGTGATGGCCTTCGCCTTACAAATGCAGGTACTTACCGACAAGGCGTTCCCGTTCCCTTTGCTTGGCCTGGTGCATCTGCACAACAGCATCCGCGTACTGCGTCCGCTCGGCGGTATCAGCCGCCTGCGGTTTAGCGTACATGTGGATAACCTGCAAGCGCATGAAAAAGGCGCTACTTGCGATCTGGTCACTGAAGCTGAAGATGGCATCGGCCTAATCTGGTCCGAAACCAGCCGCATGCTGTGTCGCGCGATGAAACTGGACGCAGAACCAGTGGCCAGCGAAGAGCCTGCCAGTGAGCCTCTGGACGAGTTGACCCGCTGGTACGCTGACAGCGACATTGGTCGCCGTTATGCCAAGGTGTGCGGCGACTACAACCCGATCCATCTTAGCGCTGCCAGCGCCAAGCTGTTCGGCTTCCCCACCGCCATTGCCCATGGCATGTGGAGCAAGGCCATGACCTTGGCAGCCCTGCGCACTCACCTGCCGGTCAGTGGCTACCAGGTCGAGGTGGACTTTCTCAAACCCGTGCGCCTGCCCAGCGAAGTGATCCTCAATGCGAGCCTCCCTGCCGACCAGGGGCAACTGCGCCTGGACGGCCATGGCGATCTGGCGCACATGCGCGGAGCCTGGCAAACCCTGGCGTGAAACAGCCCTCTTGCGTTGCGCAGTCGTCCGCCTGAAGCTATACGGCTTGAGGAGAGTTTTGATGAACCTGCACGAACTGACGCAACGCTTGCACCGTATCCGCGACACCAACGATTGGCGCGGTTTTCACAGCCCGAAAAACCTGGCCATGGCCGCCAGTGTCGAGATGGCTGAACTGGTCGAAATTTTCCAGTGGCTGAGTGAAGACCAGTCGCGTCAACTGTCACCTGAACAACTGGAGCATGCCGGCCAGGAGGTCGGCGATATAGTGTTGTACCTGTTGTTGCTGTGCAGTGAATTGGGTCTGGACATGGATCAAGTGGTGCGGGCCAAACTGGCCGACAGTGAACGGCGCTTTGCACGATGAAAGACCGCCATTTCGATGCCCTGGCCACACGCTTTGCCGAGAAAATCTACGGCGGTGCCAAAGGCGCAATCCGCCTGGCGGTGCTCCAGGCTGACCTGGCCGAAGCCCTGCCCGACCGCCCTTTGCGCGTATTGGATATTGGTGCGGGCCTGGGTCATATGGCCCTGTGGCTGGCTGAGCGCGGTCATCAGGTGACACTGGCCGAGCCCGCCGCACCAATGCTTGAAGGCGCTCGCACGCGCTTTGCCGAAGCTGGCCAACCGGCGACGTTCATCCAGGCGCCCTGGCAGGAACTGCTCGGGCAACTAACAGAACCCTACGACCTGGTACTGTGCCATGCGGTACTGGAATGGTTGGCCGAGCCTGAAACCATTTTGCCGGTCTTGCACCAACTGACCCGCAGTGATGGCTTGCTGTCACTGGCGTTCTACAACCGCGACGCCCTGGTCTATCGCAATTTGCTCAAGGGCCATTTCCGCAAACTGCGACGCGATGACATGGCCGGCGAAAAGCAGAGCCTGACCCCGCAAAAACCACTTGATCCACGCACGCTCAGGGTGCAACTTGAAGATCTGTGGCAGGTCGAAACAGAAAGCGGTGTCCGGGTATTTCACGACTACATGCCCAACGAGTTCCAGGCCAAGGCCGAGTTGCTCGACCTGCTGGAAATGGAACTGGCCCATCGACGCCATCCCGCCTTTGCCGGGCTGGGACGTTACCTGCACTGGCTCTGTCGACCACGCTGAATCACGCCGGGAGGGTGACATGTCGCATCGTTTGGCTGTGGGCCTGCTTGTCCTCGCCCTGGCAGGCTGCCAGAGCAGCAACCCTTATGTCGCCAGTTCCCTGCCGCTGCCACCGGCGCCGCCGCAGGCGGCCACCACCTTCGATGCCAGCGCCTACCCTGCCCCGCCACGGGATTTTGGCCGCTACCGCAGTTGGGCCTGGCAGAACGGTCAGTTGCCGCCCGGCACGGCCCTGGCAGAGCCTGGGCAAATCGCCGACGCGGTCAGCAATGCCCTGGACCAACAAGGTTTACGTCCGGCACGCAATGGCCAGGCCGGCGATCTGCTGGTCAGTGCCAACGTGCAACTGGAGCGCCGTCTGCGCCAAGTGCGTGAAGACTATTACCCCTACGATAGCTATCCCTATGGTTACCCTTATGGTGGTTACGTCGGTGCTGGCCGCTACTACAACGGTTACGGGGTGGCTGCCAGCGTTCCGTTGGTGCGCACCTATGAAGTTGAAGTGGTGGTGGTCTACGTCGATCTGTATGACGCCCGCGACGGTCAAGCGGTCTGGAGCAGCAGCGCCGAGACCAGCAGCCAGGGCTCCCAGGGCGAACGCGCAGAGGCTTTACGCGAATCAGTGAACAAAGCCCTCAGCGGCTATCCTCCCAGCTAAAGGCAATTGGAGATCCACCATGTTGTGCCGTCTTGCTTTACTCTCGTTAGTGATGTTGCTCGGCGCCTGCCAGAGCAACAATACAACTGTGGATTTCGATTCCAGCCGCGATTTTGCCGCCTATCGCAGTTGGGTGTGGCAAGAACCGGCGTTGCAGTACCGTCCTGACGATCCGCGGATCAAGAGCGACCTGACTGAACAACGCATCCGCCAGGCAGTGACAGGTCAGCTTGATCAGCGTGGTTTGCACCCGGCTCAAGGCAATAGCCAGGGCGATCTGAAAGTGCAGTCCTACCTGATCGTCGAGCAACGCCAGCAACAGATAACCACCCATTACGGCGGCGCCTGGAACGGGTACTGGAACGGATACTGGGGTGGGCCGATGTACAACGAAACCCGCAGCGTTGACTACAAGGTGGCGACCATCCAGATCGATATGTTCGACAGCAAAGATGGCAAGCTGGTGTGGCGTGGCAGTGCCGAACAAATCATGAACAACTACCCGCCAAGCCCGGAAGAACGCAGCAGTGCGATCTACAACACCGTGAGCAGCGCCTTGTCCAACTACCCACCCGCTAGAGGGACAACGCCATCGCCGTGACTACGCCCTGCTGATTGCGCCCTAGACTCTCCAGCGCCACTGCGCCTTTTTGCCGTCTGACCGCGCTTGCTTTCATGATCGCGTCTACCCTGACAGTGACACCTGACTGACAGCATAGAATCATTCACCACAAAGGGATGCATTTCGCCAATGCAAAGCGTTGTCCTGCTGTTGTGGCTTGCCTTGTGCGCGGAACAAGACATGCGTGAGCGCCAGATCGCCAACACCCTGACCCTCGGCGCAGCAGCCTGCGCACTGAGCTATCTGTTCATGACCGGGCACACCTGGATCGGTGCCGACGCCAGCGAAGGCGGCTGGGCACTGGCCATCGTCATGCTCCTGACCTTGCCCGGCTATATGCTCGGTCGCTTCGGCGCCGGTGACGTGAAGTTGCTTGGCGCCCTGGCACTGGCGACCGATCGCATGTATGTGCTGGGCACCTTTATCGGGGCCGGGATAGCAGTACTGATCTGGCTATCCAGTCGACGCTGGCTTTGGTCACTGTTAAGTCAAAAGGTTAAGAACCGCATCAAGCAACTGACCGAAGAAACGTCAAATAAACAACCCTTCGCACCTTTCATATTGGCCGGTTTTGTACTGGCCAGCGTGTGGATCCACTAGTCGCCCAGCCCCCTACCTGCGCCACGTATCGCTTTTACATAGTCGTAAAGTGCGACTACTTTCTACAGAGTCCGCGGCCGATCGCAAGGCCCCAAGCTCTGGGACAGAGGAGCTTCTTAGCAGGGAGTAGCGTGTGAACAAGCCCGTCAGTGCAGTAAAGGTATTGGTGGTCGATGGCCAGCCCTTGACCGTCGCAGAGC
Source organism: Pseudomonas sp. UM16 (assembly GCF_050312595.1). NCBI lineage: Bacteria > Pseudomonadati > Pseudomonadota > Gammaproteobacteria > Pseudomonadales > Pseudomonadaceae > Pseudomonas > Pseudomonas sp. UM16. Next base: position 28,325 of record NZ_JBNPJT010000024.1, read on the forward strand.
TGTGCGAGTTTCTGCAAAACTACGGCTACTGTTGTGTACCCTGTCAGTCCACTGATCAGGCGCTCGAGTGCTTTGCTGCTGATCCTGGCATTGGCCTGGTGCTGTGCGACCTGCACATGCCCGGCTGCGATGGCATCGAGTTACTCAAGGCGCTGAAAGTTATCGCCGGGCATCAGCGGATTTTCGAAGCCATCATGCTCACCGGCCAAGCCGACAAGCAGGATGTGATCAAAGCCTTGCGCGAAGGCTTTGCCGATTACTACCAGAAACCCGTAGACCTGAACGAACTGCTCGAAGGCGTTCAGCGCCAAGACGCGGCGTTGCAAACGCGGCAGAAAGAATTCCAGCAACTGGGTAGTTTGAACCAGAAGCTGCAGTACCTGGCCGACTCGATCGATGACCTGTATCAGGACCTGGACAAAGCCCGCGGCCTGGGCGCGCATCGTCGAGCCACCGACGTCGAGAATGAAGCAGAGGGCGAAAGCCTGCCAAGCCTTTTCGAGCAACTGTCACCGCGTCAGCTGGAAGTCGCGCGCCTGGTCAGTAAAGGCAAGACTAATTACCAGATCGCCTGCGAATTAGGCATCACTGAAAACACCGTCAAACTCTATGTCTCCCAGGTATTACGCCTGACCCACATGCACAACCGCACGCAATTGGCGCTGGCGATGTCACCGAGCAGATCGCCGCTGCATCTGCGGATGACGGCGCAATAGCATCGTTGCCGACGGGGCCTTTGCGACGCGGACGACGGCCGCCTCTTTCGCCAGCACCGTCAACGGCTGTGAACTCAAAATAAGCAGTGCCAACACTCCGTTAAAACAGCAGGTGAGTGACGTCAAAAAGGCACTATCACTTTCGCATTAATGCCTTCTTACATTTGCTGGATTTCCGGCGTTTGACGATGCTGTGATGGCAAAGGGGAATCATCGAATAAATCCCCAGCCATCTGCGCCTTGTGCGCTAGGAGAAATGCCATGCGTCTGTGCCGAATGCTCAAGCGTTGCAAAGAATTCTTCTACCGCAAGGACGGGGCCTCAGGTATCGAGTACGCCATTGCGGCGGCAATGGTGGCGGCGGTGTTGACCACCTTTATCGAGCCCATTTCCACCAACGTCACCTCGATTTTCGAAAAGGTGCAAACCTCCATGGAAAATGCGGGGAAAACTGGCAGTGCTACTGCTTCTACTGGTGGCGGTAGTGGCACTTAAAGACTGACTAGCTTTATGGGCTTTACGGCCTGACCTTTGAACTCTAACGGTGTAACACCATGCCAACCTCTTCCCAGCGTCAACAGATTCTCCTCGTGGATGATGAAGAGGACGCCTTGCTGGAACTGGCCGAACTGCTTGAGGGCGAAGGCTTCTGTTGCTACACCGCCACCTCGGTCAAACTCGCCCTGCAGCAGCTCACCCGCCACCCGGATGTGGCTCTGGTGATTACCGACTTGCGCATGCCGGAAGAAAGTGGCATTTCCCTGATCAAGCGCCTGCGCGAGCACACTGCGCGCCAGCAGTTGCCGGTGATTGTCACCTCCGGCCATGCCGACATGGACGACATCAGTGACTTGCTGCGCCTGCAGGTGCTGGACCTGTTTCGCAAGCCGATCTATCACACCCGCCTGCTGGAGACCCTGGATAACCTGTTCCCCAAGCCCCGCTTGCACCTGATTAACTGACCACCGCTGCTACAGCTGACAGCTGAAACTCACGGTGAAACGTGGCTGCCTATTGAGGCTGTCCAGAGCGATGTCCGACATCGGCTTGGCCGCCTCCATGGAGATGTTGTAAGAGCGGGCATCGCCAAGGCGCAGCCCCAGCGCCGCTGAAGACAAGCGTGAGTCACGTATTTCCAGTTCGTTGAACCAGCTTCGCGAAGCATCCACCACAACATAGGGCTGAACCTGCCTGAGCCAGCCGCTGTCACGTTTGAAGCTGTAGTTCAGTTCATACGCCGCACCCCAGCCCTTGTCGCCTGAAGCTTGATCGCTGGGATAACCACGCCCGAACGTCTGCCCACCAAATACGGCGCGCTCGCTGTCAGGCAGGCTGTCGTTGGTCCAGAACAACGCTGCCGAAACCACACCCTGCCAGTGATCGAAGAAGCGATCACTCTGCAACCCGGAGACACGCAGGCGCAGAAAATCGAGATCGATATCACCTGTGGTATTCGCCCCAAGATAGTCCATGCCCTGGTAGGCACCGACACTGAGAATACGCAGCTGTCGCGGATCGGCCTTGCGCCAGTCACCTTCGAACGCCAACGCACGTACATCGGTACGGCTGCTGATCCTCAGGGGTACATCGACGGCGTGATAATCGGTGTCGTCGTTCACCGCATACAGGCGCCCACCAGCGCTCAGCCACTCGTCGGGCGCGCCAATCAGGACCTGACTGAGGCCAACCGAGTAACGGTCGTTCTCGCGGCGTTGCTTGAGGTCGATGCCATTGTTCAGACGCACCCGCGCACGCGGCTCACTACGATACTGCGAGGCTGACAGGTTGAGCTGGCTACCTTGGCTGTCCAGGTACTGGGCATAGTCCAGACGGTAGTAGTATTCATGGTCATCGCCGGGTGGCAATAACGCACTGAAACTCACCTGTTCGGCCAGCGCCGTCTGGGCGTTGCTGCTGACGCTCAGCAGCGCCTGAAGATCGTCGCGACTGCCATCGCTCAGGGTTAGCGTCGAGGAAACAGCTTTGCGCGAGGCCTGGACGATCAGCTTGCTCGCCCCGTCATGGCTGTCAGGCGCCTCCACTTGTGCGCGAAGGGTGACGCCGGGCACTCGGCTCATCAACCCGGTATAGCGCTGCAAGGTCTCGCGCGTCAGCGGGCGCTCGGTTTTGAGTCGGGTCGCCAGCTTGTCTAAGTAAGCTGACGCCGGGCCAATATCGCCTTGCAGTTCATAGTCGCGAATATAGCCCTCGACCAACACCACCTGTACCCGCCCATCGGCAAAATCCTGCGCTGGCAAGTACGCGTAGGACAACAGGTAACCATCCTGCTGATAACGTCGGGTCAGGCGTTGGGTCGCTTCGTTCAGCTCGGCCAGGCTGACCTCGCGATTGATCAGGTCCTGATAGTTGTCGCGCAGGTCGCTCAATGGATAGAGGGTGCCGCCCTCGAAGCGCACCTTGTGCAAGCGCACTCGTTTACTCATAAACGCTTGCGGCTGAGGGACAGGCGCAGCCACTTGCAGGTCAGGTGCACTGGGGCGATAGACATCGGCGGGCAGGTTGGGCGCGGGCAGGCTGCGTTCGACGTCATTGCTATTGAGAAAGCCTGGCAGCGGTTCGGCGCTAAGCCCACTTGCCCAGGCAAGACTCACAATCGCGACGGTCAACGGACGCATTGGACGCTCCATGATCCCGACAAGTACAAGAGAGCCAAGACAGTCCGCTCGTCAGTCTCAAGCGTAGGTGTTGCCCGCAGGATCGTCTAATTACAATACCAGGGGCCGCCAGCCCCTAGTCATTGATCTGGAACTCGACCCGTGCGGTTTGCCCGCTTTCATCCAGGGCACTCAGTTCCATCCGTCCGCTCTGTTCGAAGCGGGCGCTCAAGTGTTCCTGCCCCAGCGATTCCCCCAGTGGCACACCGTTGAGGAACCACCAGCGCCGCCCACTGCCACCTAGCGCAGACACCTCAAGACGCAAGGGCTCGCTGCTGGTGGCCGGTCGGCGCAGTTGATCGCCTTGGCGCACACCGACGATAGACAACGGCGGGGCAATCGCCGGGACCTGGGGTGGGCAGGCTGGATCAACCTGGGGCAAGCGCGCCTGACGCCGCTCCACGCGCGGCAACCAGGGCTCCAGCGGCGCCGGCCACAAGGCGATCTCGCGGGCCTGGGCCCCCGGGCAACTGGTATCGACCCGTTGCCCGCGGGTGTTGAGCCACACTGTTTCGCGCAAGCCGACGCTCAAGGGCTGGTCGGCCGCTTGCAAGGTCGGCGGTGTGGTGCCGTCCAGCGTCCAGGCAAAGCGCTGGCGACGGCAATTGTCGTCCTGGCGGGCAAGCGGTTGCCCCAACGGCCAGCAGATCGCGGCCACGCCGACATTGGCAGGCACCGCCGCCACCGGTACGGCAATGCCACGTTGGCTGTCGCGGTTGCTCAGCACGTCGTGAACCTGAAGCATCAACGGTGCCGCCGACGCCAGGCCAAACTGCCCCGGTACCGGGGTGCCATCCGGTCGACCGATCCAGATCCCAATCAGATAACGCGGCCCGACCCCGATCGACCAGGCATCGCGAAAGCCATAGCTGGTGCCGGTTTTCCAGGCCAGTTGCGGACGCTGCACCAATTCGGCATGCGGGTCGCGGTCCGGGCGCGCCTGGCCACTGAGGATGCGCCGGATGATCCAGGCACTACCCGGCGACAGTAAACGGCGCTCAAGCAATGGCGCGTCCGGCTGCAAGCGCATCGGGGCACTCATACCACCACGCGACAACGCACCGTAGCCGGCCACCAGGTCTTCCAGGCGACTGCCCGCACCGCCGAGGATCAACGACAGGTTTGGCTCGGCCAGCGGTGGCAAAGTCAGGGGCACGCCGCCCATGCGCATTTGCGCGGCAAAGCGCTTGGGACCGTAGGCTTCTAGCAACTGCACCGCTGGCAGGTTCAACGACAGCGCCAACGCCGAGCTGGCGGCCACCGGGCCGCTGAACCCCATTGAGAAGTTACCGGGTCGATAGTCGCCATAGCGTCTAGGCACGTCCTGCAGCAAGGATTCGGAATGAATCAGGCCATCGTCCATGGCCATGCCATAGAGGAACGGTTTGAGCGTCGATCCAGGGGAACGTAAGGCGGTGATCATGTCGACATGGCCGAACCGTCGTTCATCGTTCAGGTCAACCGACCCCAGGTAAGCGCGTACCGCCATGGTCTGCGCCTCCACCACCAGGATCGCGGCCGAGGTTCGCTCAGGCAACCGGGCTCGCCAGCCCAGCAACAAGTCTTCCAGGCGACGTTGCAGCGAAGCATCGAGGGTAGTGCGGATCAGCGGTGGGCTGTGTGGTCGATTCAAACGTCGCGCCAGCAAGGGAGCCAGCGCTGGCTCCTGGCGAGGCGCCAGTAACAAGGGCTCCTCCATGGCCTCATCGATTCGCTGTTGCGGCCATACCTGAAACTCGGCCAGGCGTTTGAGTACTTTGTCGCGGGCCACCTGCGCACGCGCCGGGTGCCGGTCCGGACGCAAGCGGCTTGGTGCCTGGGGCAGTACCGCGAGCATGGCCGCTTCCGACGGGGTCAGGTGTTGCGGCGATTTGCCCAAATACGCCCAGCTGGCTGCGGCCACACCCTGCAAGGTGCCGCCAAATGGGGCGCGATTGAGGTAGATCTCCAGAATCTGCGCCTTCGACAGGTGCCATTCCAATTGCGCCGTGCGCCACAACTGGCGCAGCTTGCCGGGCAAGGTGCGTGAATGCGGATCGAGCAACCGCGCCACCTGCATCGACAGCGTACTGCCCCCCGAGACCACGCGCTGGTCACGCACGTTTTGCCACGCCGCACGCCCCAGAGCCAGCGGGTTGACACCTGGATGCTGGTAGAACCAGCGGTCCTCGTAGGTCAACAGTGCCTGCAGATAATAGGGCGATACCTGTTCGGCGCTGACCGGGTAGCGCCAGACCCCCTCGGCATCGGCGAATCGCCACAGCGGTGTGCCGTCCTCGGCCAGCACCACCCGCGCCAGGTCATCGGTCGGCAGCGGCAAGGGCCAAATGCGGTCGGCGGCCCACAGCAGTGCCATCAACAACAGCAGCACAGCCAATAGCCCTCTCAGGCGTTTTGCCATTGAGCTGAGCGGGCGAGCTAAGATGTGCATCAGGCCTCCCTGCCGCTGGCAATGGGCAGGGAACCGAGCGGGCCAATGCATGGCCAAAGGTTTGGCAACGGCCAATGAGCCGATACGATCATCAGGAAGCAACTATGCATGTAGAAGGTTTTTTCGAGTGGCTCGGCCAGGCACTGGGTGCGCTGATCCGCTTTATCGTTGATGCCCTGAGCGGGCTATTCAACCTGCTGACCAACGCCGGTGGCAACTTTATCGACGGCTTGGCACGCACGCTGGGCATGGACACCTCGTTAGTCAGCATCATCGCCCTGATCATCGGCTTGATGCTGCTGTACTCGGCAATCCGCGCCTTTATGCGTGCGTCCATTGTGCTTGGCATTATCTGGCTGGTGTTGGGGCTGTGGGTACTGAGCTGGATCATCCACTGACGATACTGCAGCCTTAAAACGCTGTAGGAGCCGGCCAGGCCGGCTCGTACAATAAAACTGCACCCCGCGCTCAGCGGCCCCTCACCACCATATCACCGGCAGACTCACCCACCGACTGCATGTTCGGCCGGTACATCGACTCTACCTGTGGCGGCGGCACTCGATAGGTACCAGGTGTCACGGCACGCGCCAGGTACAGCAAGTGAGTGGTGCCGTAGCTGTTGACCGGCAACGCCGCGACATAACGATCATCACGAAACTCCTGATGCACCAAGTTGGCGTTCTGCATCGATTCACGCCACTGTTTCACTGCGCTGCTGGCGTTCTCCAGGCTGGCTGCGCTTTGCGCCAGGTTCTGGTTTTCCAACTCAAGGCCAGCAGGCAGCAAGTCAACTACCAGCGCATCCGGCACCCGCGTCGTAGCGGTCAACGCCAGGTGCACCAGCACCAGGTCACCACTCTTGAGCGCCCGAATATCCAGAGGCTGACCGTTCATGCCGAGGTACTCGCGACGAATGCTCATGCCGACGTTAATCGCCGCCGGCGCCTGACGCGGATAACCGGACAGAGTCAATTGCTGGTAGAGCGTCTCACTGCCCTGATTCTGTACCGTCAGCGGCGAAGACAGCAGTGGCCCTTCAAGCTTGAGCCCCGAGTGTGCGCTATCCAGGTCTCGCAGCTCGCCGGCGCTGTCCAGACGCGCCGACCACTTGCCTTCAGGTCTGCTGAGCAGGCCACGGCCAGCGAGGAACAGGGCGTTACGCTCCTGGGTCGATAGCCATTGATTGGCCGCGACCTGATCGGAAAGTTCAAACAGGCGTTGATCCAGGGTGTTGCTGGCCAGGTTGTTTTCTTCGAGCAGGGCCAGAATCAATGCCTGGTCACGCACCGGGCTGCCGTAGTCTCCGAGCCAGCCTTTAGCATCACGAGCAACCGCCAGGCCGGCCTGCAAGGCTTGCTGGGCACGTGGTTTGTCGCCCATTTTTTCCAGGGCGATGGCCAATTGCACCAACGGCAAGCCGGAGCGCGCGTCGCTGCGCCGCTCGAACAGGCTGCGCAGTGCGCCCAACGGCGCCTGCTGGGTTCGAGCAAGTACCAGTGCGGCATAGGCCTGCACGGCAAAGCGGCTATGCTCGGCGTTGTCGCTGTAGTTAACCTCGATCAGGTTGCGCTCCTGCAGATAACGCAGCAGGCGCTCGCTGGCCTTCTTCAAGGCATCGGCAGGCACCGCATAGCCCTGCTCACGCGCCCGCAACAGGAAGTCGGTGACATAGGCGGTCAGCCAATACTCTTCCTCGCTATCGGAACTCCACAGGCCGAAGCTGCCGTTGTAACGCTGCATTCCCAGCAGGTGTTCGATGCCCATCTCGATCTTGCGCTTGCGCACATCGGCCGGCTCGCCAGTGATGCCAAGACGTTTGAGTGTTGCAGCATCGGCATACAGCGATGGGTACAGACCACTGGTGGTCTGCTCCAGGCAACCATAGGGGTAGGCTTCCAGAGCACGGATCTGCTCGGCCAGGTTCAGCGGTGGGCGGCTGGACAAAGCCAGCATTGCCTCCAGGCCCGCCGGTTCGAATGCGGCCAGGTCAGCCTCGGGCAAGCTCCAGGGTTGATCGCTGAGCGCCACCCGGTAGTGTTTGAGCATGGCCGGATACGCTGGGCGGATGCCCAGGGTCCACTCGCGGCTGAAGGCTGTGGCCTTCTCACCCGGCAGTTGCAGGCCCAGCACGTCCACTTTGACCTTGCCTTGGCCCAACCCACCAGTGGCCTGCACCGGCAGTTTCAAGGTGACCCGCTTGCCTTGGGTCAGGTCTATGGTTTGCTCGCCAGCGCGCATCAAATTCAACTGGCCTTCAGTACTCAGGCGCACCGTCAGCTTTTGCGCCTGCCCCGACAGGTTCGACAGATCCAGCGCCAGGGTGGTGGTGTCGCCTCCGGCAAGGAAGCGCGGTGCTGACAACTCGGCAATCAGTGGCGCAGCAACCACTGTCTTGGCTTCAGCCATACCGTAGCGCTCTTCGGTCCAGGCTTGCGCCATCAACCGCAACTCACCGTTGAAGTCAGGAATATCGACACTGAGCTCACCTTCACCGTTCTCGTTCAACGTCACCGGTGCACTCTGCTGCGCGACGATGGTGACACTGGTATTGGGTCGCTTGCCGCCCTTGGCCATCGCGGCGTCACCACCGAAGGCCAGACTGGCCAGACGGCCCTGGCCGGCTTCGATCAACTGGCCGTAGATGTCCAGTTGGTCGGCGCCGTAGGCTTTACGCCCGAACAGGCCGGTGAACGGGTCTGGGGTCGGGTAATCGGTGATATTGAGGATACCTACGTCCACCGCCGCCAGTAGCACATGCACCTGCTTGGGCACACTGCCGTCAGCATTGCGCGCCTGGACTTTAACCTTCAACGGCTGCTTGGGGCGCATCTTTTCCGGTGCATTGAGCGTCACCGCCAGCTTACGCTCGGCACGGTCCAGCGGTAAGTGCAGGATGCCAACTGCACGCTTGGGCGTGGCGTTGACCTTGCGCTCGCCCGGGCGAATCACCAGGGCGCTAACGTACAAATCATGACGAGCCCATTTGCGGTCGAGCTTGATCTCGAAGGTCTTGCCTTCGGCCGGTACGTCGATCTCTTGCCACCACAGCGGTCCGTCACTGGACTCGACCATCAAGTAGCCGGTACCGGCTGCAGGTGGTGTGACGGTGACATTAGCCGTGGCGCCATCGGCGTAAGACGGCTTGTCCAGGGCCAACTTGACCTGATCCGGACGTACCGCGCCGCCGTCGGCGTTGTCCTGGGCACGGTAGCCGGCCCAGAAGCGCTCGCTTGAAACCAAGCCAGTGGCCGGGTCTTCGACTTCAACGCGATACGGGCCCCATTCAACCTGGAAGTTCAGGCGCGCAGTGGAGCCGGCTTTGATGTTGACCGTTTCTTCACTCTGGGTCAGGAACTTCTCGTTGAAGTTGTAGCTCCAGCCGTCACTCTGCGAGTAGTTCCAGTAGTAGTCGCGGCGCTCGCGAATCAGGCGCACCTTGAGGTTGTTGACCCCCAGTTTGTTGCCATCGCGGTCGGCGACCAGCACTTCAAACTCCACCGGTGCATCACTGTCGGTTTCTTCACCGTCAAACAAGCCACGCAATCCCGGCAGGCGTTCAGCAGGCCAGATCGGCTGCTCCAAACGCCGGGTAATCGGCCGGCCACCGGACTCCTGCAGACTGGCCTGCACCGTCAGTTGCAGCGGCGAACGGGCTTCAGACCATTTGCTTTCAATGCTGATAACGGTGTTGCCGTTGGCGTCCAGATTGACTTCATCGAGCTCCAGGTCCTGACTCAATTCCTGCTCAGTGATCGAGCCGAACTGATAACCCGGCAACGCCGGTACCGCTTCGCGCAATGGGCGTACATAGGCCTGACCGCTCAGACGGTTGCCCGACGCCGGGGCGCCATACAGGTAGCGACCATTGACGTCGATTTCAACATTCTGTTCAGGACTGAGCGGTACATCGCTGCCTTTAAGCTCCAGGGCCAGACGCTCAGGCAGGAAGTCTTCGACGAGAAATTCATAAACCTGCTTCTTGCCGCCACCCAGGTCGAACAGCAATTGCCAACGGCCGGTCGGGGCTTCGCTCGCCAGTTGCAGTTGGTACTGATAGAGGCCGTTGCTGCCTGGCTCCCAGACAAACTTGCGGCTGACCTGTTCATCGGGCCGACGCACTTCCACTGTCACCGGCTGGGGTTTGAGCGGGCGACCGTCCTGATCACGCAGCAGGCCATTGAGCAGCACCGTCTCGCCGGGGCGGTACAGGTCACGTGGGCCGAATACGAAAAACTGCAGGGGGTTGGCCTGGGGTCCGGTGATTGCGAACTCTGCCAGGTCCAGCGCGGCACTGTTCAGGCGCAGCATGGTGGTGTGCACGCCCTGTTTAGCCAGCAGGGTCTCAGCCTTGGGCGGCGTCGGCAGCTGGGCATGACCATCGCTGTCGGTCTTGCCCTGCGCCAGCACCCGGCCTTCTGCGTCGAGCAGTTCAAGATCGACGCCGCTCAGTGCCTTGCCGCCCTCCAGTCCCTGGGTGAACACGTCCATACGGTTATGGAAACGGTGCGCCGACACACCAATGTCACTGAGGGTGAACAGCGTCGCTGGCTGCGAATAGTCGTAGGTGCCCGAGGCGCGCATGACCGCCAGGTACACACCAGGCTCCTGCAGCTGTTTGATCCCGGCAATTGGCAGCAACACGGTTTCGCGAGTGTTGCGCGCCGGGTTGAGGTCGAAACGGCCGCTGTAGACCAGATCGGCCATGTCCAGGGTTTCTTTCGACTGGTAGTAGTACAGGCTGCTGTTACGACCCCAGGCGCTAAGGAACGGCGACAGCGACTCGGGCTTGATGCGGAAGAACTCGACATCGACCTTATTGACGTTCAACGCAATCACAGGCAAGCCTTCGGCCAGACGCGTCGGCAGCAGCGAACCACGGCTGGCAAAGCCGATGGTGGCCTGCATGTCACGGGTTTCCAGACGGCTAACCGACTCAGCGGCCAGGCGTTTGCCGTTGACCGCCTGCAGGCCGGCATCAATGGTCAGTACCAACTTGCGTTGCGGCTCCAGGTGCCGCAGGCGTAGTTCCATACCGTTGTCGGAGAGCTCCCAAGCCCCATCGACCTTACCTTTGACGGTATCGACCAAGTGCACCCGGTCAGCAAAGTTCTGCTGCGCATCCAGTGGCACGGAAAAACTCAGGGACAAGGCACTGGCCCCATCGACCTGAACTTCAGAGACGTCCACCACACTAAGCTCGCGGCCAGCGTAGCGCTTGGCCAGGGTCGCGGCGTCCTCGACCGGTTTTGCTGCGGTGGCGGTCTCTTGCACCTGAGGTTGACTCTGGGCGGGTGCCTGGGCCGGCGGCGTGGCGGGCTTATCCGGGGCAGACGAGTCGCAGGCACTGAGCAAGGCCAGCGCGCAGGCCAGCAACAATCCTTTGTTGAGCATGTAAGTAACTCTTTGGCAGCAGGTTCTGAAGGGTGAACTATATATCAACCGCGCAGCGACCGGGCTGCGGCATCTGCGCTTCCCTCCACAGTTACAGGATTTGTTGCCGGTAGCGGCTACAATGTGCGGCTTGCCTGGAGCCGACATGTCCCAATTGCTCACCGACTGGCGCGACCGCCCCACCCACCGCAAGGTCTGGGCACTGGCTGCGCCGATGATTCTCTCGAATATTTCCGTGCCCATGGTGGCGCTGGTCGATAGTGCCGTAATTGGCCATCTGCCCCATGCTCACCAGCTTGGCGCGGTCGCCGTCGGTGCCAGCCTGTACACCTTTCTGGCTTGGGTAATGGGCTTTTTGCGCATGGGCTCCACCGGCTTTGCCGCCCAAGCTGCTGGGCGTGCCGATGGCGCGGCGTTGCGTCAGGTGCTGGTGCAAGGCTTGTTGCTAGCGCTGTTGTTTGCGCTGTTGCTGGGCGTGTTGGCCCTACCCTTCAGTCACCTGGCCTTGCAATGGATGCAGCCATCGGCGGCGCTGGAGCAATCGACCCACGACTTTTTCCAGACCCGCTTGCTCGGCCTACCGGCAGCGCTCGCCAGTTTCGCTTTGGTTGGCTGGTTCCTCGGCACCCAGAACGCCAAGGCGCCGCTGGCGATTCTGTTGACCACCAACCTGCTCAACATCGCCTTGAACCTGTGGTTCGTGCTGGGCCTGGATTGGGGCGTAATCGGTTCGGCACGGGCATCGGTCATTGCCGAATGGAGCGCCGCCTTGCTCGGCTTGGCCCTCACCCGCCCGGCGCTACGCGCCTACCCGGGCAAGATCGCCTGGGCGCTGCTGGCACGCTGGCACAGCTGGCGGCCATTGCTGGCGGTCAACCGCGATATCTTCATTCGTAGCCTGGCGTTGCAAGCGGTGTTCTTCCTGATCACCGTGCAGGGAGCGCGTTTGGGCGAGGCCACGGTGGCTGCTAATGCCCTACTGCTCAATGGCCTGCTGCTGACGGCTTACGCCCTCGATGGTCTCGCCCATGCGGTCGAAGCCTTGTGCGGCCACGCCATTGGCGCGGGTGATCGCCAGGCTCTGCGCCGCTCGTTGACGGTCGCCTGTGGTTGGTCGCTACTGGCCAGTAGTGGCTTTGCCGTACTGTTTCTATTTGGCGGGCATCTGTTCATCAATATGCAGACCGACATCGCCAGCGTGCGCGAAACCGCCTACCAGTACCTGCCGTACCTGGCCCTGCTGCCGCTGATCGCGGTGTGGAGTTACTTGCTGGATGGACTGTTCATCGGCGCCACGCGGGCACGGGAGATGCGCAATGGCATGCTGCTCAGCGTCGTTATTGCTCTGCCGGTCGCTTATGTTGCCAGGGACCTGGGCAACCACGGTTTGTGGTTGGGCTTTTTGCTGTTCATGGCCTTGCGGGGGGTGACGCTGGGGGTGATAGGCTGGCGGTTGCAGCGGCGGGATGGGTGGTTTTCCCGGTAGATTCGAGGGCTGCTCTGCAGCCCATCGCCGGCAAGGCCGGCGATGGGCCCTGATCAGCTCGACAGGTACGAAGAGCGGGTCAGGCCCAGACGCAACGCATCAAGGAACTGGGTCTTCTCACGGGCAGTGATCTTGGCACTGGCGCACTTGTCGCGGTAGTGAGTCATCAACTCCTCCGGCGACAGGTGCACATAACGCAGCATGTCTTCGATGGTGTCGTGGGTCTCGATACCGGCGTGGTACACGCTACCGTTCGGGTTCTGGTAGATGTTCACCGAGTCGGTATCACCGAACAGGTTGTGCATGTCACCGAGAATCTCCTGGTAGGCACCGACCAGGAATATCCCCAGCAAGTAGTCCTCACCCTCATTGATCCCGTGCACCGGCAAGCTGGTTTCAATGCTCTGCTCGTCGACGTACTGGTTGATCTTGCCGTCGGAGTCGCAGGTAAGATCCTGCAATACCGCGCGGCGCATCGGCTCTTCGTCCAGGCGATGCAACGGCAGAATCGGCAAGACCTGGCCGATGGCCCAAGTGTCTGGCAGGCTCTGGAACACCGAGAAGTTGCAGATGTACTTGTCGGCAAGCTTGTCGTTGAGCTCATCGAGCACTTGGCGATGCGAACGCTGACGGGCCTTGAGCGAGTTGTGCAGGCGTCGGCAGACGGCGAAGTAGCACTGCTCGGCCAGGGCTTTCTCGGCCAGGGTGATCTTGCCATCAGCGTACTGCGCCGCCACGTCACTCATGTAGTGAGTCGCACGCCAGTAGGTCTCGGTGACCATCTCGATATCGGTCGGGCCGAGCAGGTCAGCCAGCCACTGTACGGTCTCGGGCAGGCTTTCCTTGTTCTCGATTACCGGCACTTCGTCGTTGTGCTTCTCGACGTCGGTAACCTGCACCACCAGCATGGCGTGGTGAGCAGTCAGCGAGCGGCCGCTCTCGGAGAAGATGTGCGGATGCGGCAAGCCCTGAGCATCGCAGAACTCTTTGAGCATACCGACCACAACACCGGCGTAGTCGTCCATGTCGTAGTTGATCGAGCTGGCATTGCGCGAGTGGGTACCGTCGTAGTCGACACCCAGGCCACCGCCGACGTCGATGTGATCGACCGGCAGGTTCAAGGCGCGCAGTTCGCCGTAGTAGCGAATCGCTTCTTTGAAACCGTGCTGGTAGTCAGCCAGGTTGGCGATCTGCGAACCCATGTGGAAGTGCAGCAGACGGATGCCCTGGTCCAGACCGGCGTCACGGAAACGCTGAACCACCGAGATCAACTGCGCAGCCGACAAGCCAAACTTGGACTTCTCGCCACCGGTATCAGCCCACTTGCTCGACGCCAGCGACGACAGACGTACGCGCAGACCAACCTGCGGTTTGACCTTGAGCTCGGCCGCCTCTTCGATCACCAAGGCCACTTCCGACTCTTTCTCGATGACGATGAACACGTTGTGACCAAGTTTCTGGCCCATCAGCGCCAAACGAATGAACTCACGGTCCTTGTAACCGTTGCAGACAATCGTGCCGCCTTTGGGTGCCAGCGCCAGAACAGCCAGCAACTCAGGCTTGGAACCGGCTTCAAGGCCAATGGAGACGTTCTGGGTGGCGATGATGTTCTCCACCACCGCTTCTTGCTGGTTAACCTTGATCGGGTACAGCGCGGTGTACTGGCTCTGATACTCCAGGCGCGCGATGTTGGCATCGAAGGCACCGGTCAGCTGGCGCACGCGGTCTTGCAGGATATCGGGGAAACGCACCAGCAACGGCAGCGACAGGCCGCTCTTGCGCAGCTCGTCGACCTGTTCGTACAGATCAATCGGCGCGCTGCCAGGCCCATTAGGGCGAACTTCGACGCGGCCGGCCTCGTTGATTGCGAAGTAACCGGCCCCCCAATGGCGAATCCCGTAAACACTACGGCTGTCCGCAACTGTCCATTGGCTGCCATCGTCTTTGCGTGTGCGTCGTACGGACATTGAAGTCCCCTATATAAAAAGTCGAATAACACCGGCCAGCAGGTGGCGGGCGCAGTGTAAAACCTGGAAATGACGATTTTCCGTGTTCAGGGATAGACCCTTCCTACGGGAACGAGTTTAGAAAGCGAACTGCAAAAAATCGCGATACGGTCTTCAGCCGCCGGACTTTTTCGCTTTGAAGCCTTGTTTGATCAGCTCTGCCAACATTAGCTCGACGTGATCGCCCTGGATTTCGATGACCCCGTCTTTCAACGCGCCGCCGGTACCGCAGCGACGCTTGAGCGTGCTGGCCAGGTCCTTGAGCTGTTCCAGGGGCAGCGGTATACCGCTGATGGTCGTCACCGTCTTGCCGCCACGGCCTTTGCTTTCGCGGCGCACGCGAGCAATGCCATCGCCTTCGGGGATGAGCGTTTGTTTACAGATGCAGGCATCTATGGGCTTGCTGCAGTCCGGACAATGCCGACCTGCATCAGTGGAGAACACCAGGCCACCCAGGGCGGCGAATGATGCGGCTTTTTTGGCCACTTTTGATCCTCGAACGGTGAGGACAAAAACTGGTCGGCGCCCCAGGCAGGGTACCGACCGCGAAGCCCCACTCTGGCAGGGGCAGCGCAACTGTCGCACCAGGGTACGACAGCCTTGAAAGGCCGCGCAGTGTAACGATAAATCCCGCAGATGCTAAGTACAAAACTGCGCCATTTTCCATGCGATTCGCGACGTCAGGCCCGACGGTCGATATAACGCTGCAAAGCGGCCAGCGAATCGGGGCAATACGGTTGTTGCCGGCTGTCGGCCAGGGCCTGTTCAAGCGGCAGAAAGCGCGCTTCGCTGACCTCCTCCGGCTGCAGGCGCAACGGCCCGTCCCAAACCGCCGAAAACACCGCGCACCAGAGCCGGTTGCCGGGCTGATCGAAGAAGAACCGTTCGTGGGCCGTTAGCTCGACGCCGCTGACGCCAAGCTCTTCTTCCAGCTCGCGCGCGGCCGACTCGGCAAAGCTTTCGTCAGCCTGGACCATGCCCCCCGCGGCGACATCCCAGTAACCCGGATAAATCGCTTTGCTCTCGGTGCGCCGATGCACGCACAGCTCACCGGCCGAGTTGAACAGCAGAATGTAGGTACCACGCCCGATCAGGCCTTTGTCACGCAGTTCAGCGCGAGGCAAGGCCCCCAGCAACTGGTCGTTGTCGTCGACCCAGGCGATCAGTTCAGCGTCGGAGGCAGCGCGGTGCGCCGCCTCTTGTTTGGAAATGGCCATCGATCAGCCTTGCGACAGCAACTGGCGCAGGTCGATCACTGCCGCGTTGGCGCGGGAGATATAGTTGGCCATGACCAGCGAGTGGTTGGCCCACATGCCGAAGCCGCTGCCATTGAGCACCATTGGGCTCCACAGCGGCTCTTGGGAGGCTTCCAGTTCACGAATGATCTGGCGCACGCTGACCGTGGCGTTCTTCTTTGCCAGAACGTCAGCGAAATCCACTTCGATGGCACGCAGCAGGTGCGACAGCGCCCAGGCCTGGCCACGGGCTTCATAGAAGACGTTGTCGATCTGCAGCCATGGTGTCTCAACCACTTCCTCATCCAGTTGCGGCGCTTGTCCGGCGACCACGGTCTCGGTCTTCAGGCTGCTGTTGAGCTTGACCCGACCGACGCTAGCCGACAGCCGCTGAGACAGCGAGCCCAGACGGGTGGCTACGTCGCCCAACCAGTTGTTGAGGTTGTCGGCACGGGTATAGAACAGTGCGCCTTGCTGATCCGGCGAGGCCAGACGCTTCTGGTAGCGGGTCAGGGAATTGATGCCTTCCTGGAACTCCGATTCGCTCGACGGCAGGATCCAACTCTTGTTGTCGAAGTTAAAGCGCGGCTCGGCCTTGGCCAGATCGGCGTCTTCGGCAGACTGCGACTGCGAACGGGCGAAGTCTTTACGCAGTGCCCGGCTCAGGTCGCGGACCTGCACCAGCACGCCATATTCCCAGCTAGGCATATTGTCCATCCACAGGCCTGGTGGGAAACGGTCGTTGGAAATGTAGCCGCCCGGCTTATGCAGCAAAGTCCCAGCAACGGTTTTCAGGGTCTCTACCGTGGTGTAGCCAACAACCATCTGCTGGCCGGTCTTCTGCGCAGCCGCCTGGGCATTTTGCTGGACCGGAAACAGATCCGGTTCAGCGCTCCAGTACCAGCCCAGGCCGATGCATACCAACAAGTACAGGCCGATCAGCGTGCCCAGCGCGCGGCTGAAAAACAATCCGCCAAAGTAACTGCGGGTGGCGGCACTGCGGGGCTCGACACGCTCGCGCGCCTCGGCTTTGCCTGTACGGTTTTTCCAATCCAGCATGGCGTTGTCCTTTCTGTCACGTCGGTTCAAGGGGTTCGACCGCAACCCCCGGGCTTCGTGCCAGCGCTGTGCGGTTTTCCACGGCGCGCCGCCTGCCGGGGTGGGCAAGTATCCCAGCACTATAAATCAAGCGCGCCGGATCGCATAAGCGACTATCGAGTCGGCAACTGAATAAACAGACTTGTACAGTAAATTGATACAAGACACTCGATTGCCGGAAAAGAGGTGCTAGCATAGAGCCATCACTCGAACTGCCTCACCCCATATAAGTAGTCAGGACATGACCGAGCCAGAAGACCCCAACCGTGAGCGCCTCAAGCAACACTTTGCCCAGCGGGTTATTCACCAGGCTCGGCAGATTCTCGAGATCTGGCAGCGCCTGCAGCGCAGCGAGTGGTCGACTGGCGACCTGGGGGAACTGTGCGAGGCCAATCTGCGCCTGCAGCGCTACGCTGAGCGCTTCGAACAACCGGAACACAGCGAGCTGGCCGAGGCCATCGGCCAGACCCTTACTGCCGTCGAAGCCAATAGTGCTCGCCTGAGCAGCCACCTGATCAGCGAGCTCAACCGGCTGATGCAGCGTTTGTCACGTACCGGCCTGCGCCAGGGCGACCAGCTTGAGCATGTGCCGTTGCCACCGTTGCGCAAACCGGTCTACATCATGCTTCAGGACCACGACCGGGCGGAGCGTCTGGCTCAGCAACTGGAGTTCTTCGGCCTTGGTGTACAAGCCTTGTACAGCGCCGATGCGTTTCGTGCCTCGATGAGTGAACGCTTGCCATCGGCGATCGTCATGGACGTCGACTTCACCGGCAGCGGTGTCGGCTTGCAACTGGCCGCCCATGCTCAGCAAGGTTTGGAGCAGCGGGTACCGTTGCTGTTCTTCAGCCTGCATGAAACCGACACGCCAACACGCCTGGCCGCAGTGCGCGCCGGGGGCCAGGAGTTTCTCACCGGCACCCTGGAAGCCTCCAGCCTGTTGGAAAAAGTCGAACTGCTGACCAGCGTCACTCAGTACGAACCCTTCAAGGTACTGATCATCGACGACTCCCGGGCTCAGGCCATGCACACCGAGCGCTTGCTCAATAGTGCCGGCATCGTCACCCGCACCCTGACTGATCCGATCCGCACCATGGCTGAGCTTGCCGACTTCCAGCCGGACTTGATCATCCTCGACATGTACATGCCCGAGTGCACCGGTACTGAGCTGGCCAAGGTGATTCGTCACAATGACCGTTATGTCAGCGTGCCAATCATTTACCTGTCAGCCGAAGACGACCTGGACAAGCAACTCGACGCCATGAGCGAAGGCGGCGATGACTTTCTGACCAAGCCGATCCGCTCGCGCCACCTGATTACCACTGTGCGCAACCGGGCTGCACGGGCGCGTAACCTCAAGGCGCGAATGGTGCGCGACAGCCTGACCGGCCTGTACAACCACACACATATCCTGCAACTGCTCGAAGACTGCAGCTTCCGCGCCCGCCGCGAAGAACAGCCACTGAGCTTTGCCATGCTCGACATCGATCACTTCAAGAAGGTCAATGACAGCCATGGCCACCCCATGGGCGACCGGGTGATCAAGAGCCTGGCGTTGTTTCTCAAACAGCGCCTGCGCAAGTCCGACTTCATTGGCCGCTATGGCGGTGAAGAGTTCGCCATCGTCATGCCCAACACCGACTTGTCAGCGGCGCACAAGGTTCTTGACGAAATTCGCCGGCGCTTTGCCGAAATCCACTACCCTGCGCAACCGCGTGATCTGTCCTGCACGTTCAGCGCCGGGGTGGTGCAACTCGGTGATGAGCTCGATGCGCTGAGCATGGCGACTGCTGCCGATGAAGCGCTGTATCAGGCCAAAGGTGCAGGCCGCAACCGTGTGCAGCGGGTCGGCTAGATAAAGGCAAAGTGCCACTTTTTCTAATTTGAAGCCCGACCTCGTCATCACCCGGTCACAAAAACGCAATAACTTCAGGGGCTTACCATTCGGCCGTTGGTAGACCCTGCACATGCGCCTGAAACTGCTCACCAATTTCAACACCCTGTTGCTGGTAACCGTTTGTATCGCCCTGGGTGCGACCCTGTGGTGGTCGCAGCGGGCACTGGAGCGCCCTTATCAAATCATGGAGCGCTATCTGTCGCTGTCGCAGCAATTCCAGAATCAGGCAGCACGTAACATCGAGGACTACCTGAGCAGTGGCGATGCGTTGCGCCATGCGACGGCCGTGCAGGCAACGGCAGACCTGCAAGAACAACTCAAGCAACTGCCCGAGCCCTTGTCGGCAAGCGTGCGCCCGAGCCTGGACAACCTGCAGCGCTTTACCGGTAATGAGCTACTGGCGGCGGGTAAGCTCGCCGCTGACCCTCAGGCATTGCTACTACAGGCCGAACGCGAGTTGGGAGCCAGCCTTGATCAACTGGCCAGCTATGCCCAGAGCAGCACCAGCAGAGATGCCGGTGGATATCCTCCCGCACTGTTTCGGGCGGCACTGCACCTCTCGCGCCTGTCCCTCGCTCGCGACAAGCTAGTCAGCAGCGGTCGCAGCGAACTTGCCGATGAAGTGCAGCGCGAGCTTGAGCAAATCGTTAGCCAAGCCCAGGCGCTCGATCAGCTGCCACTGCTCGGTGTCAGCGCTGCGCACGAGTCGAACGCCGACGATTTCGCCGCGCTGATGGGCCTGGAGACGCAAAGCAGCGGCGACGCCGAAGACAGCGGTATTGCCCTCAAGCGCGAGCTCAACAGCTTGCTCAAACGCTACCCGAGTGAACTGCAGCGCACCCGTGAGCAGATTCAGCGCCGAAGCGAGCTGGCCGCCAGCACCCATCAGCAGATTGCCGCCGTACAGCAGGCCATCACCGCCCTTGAACCGATGGTGCGCAGTCAGCATGCGACAATCCAGGGCGAAGTGCGCCTGATCCAGGGCCTGATGATTGGCCTGATCCTGTTGATCGCCTTGCTCATCGATACCCTCCAGGGGCGTCTGGCACGGGTGCTGACCAACCTGGCGCCGGCCTTGTCGCGCTGGGCCGAAGGCGACTTCGCGCAGGACATCGCCTTGGGTAGAAGCAACCGTGAAATGCACGACATCCAGGACTCCCTTAACCGCCTGCGCCTCTACTTGGTGGAGCTGGTCGGGACCATCCGCAGCAATGCCGAACAGGTGGCGGGTAGCAGTCATGCCCTGGCTGGCATGAGCAGCGCCTTGCATCAGGGCGCTGAACGCCAGGCCGGTGACACAGCGCAAATCCGCGATGCCCTCGGCGAGCTGGAGGCGACCATCCTGCAAGTGGCGGGCGATGCCAGCCAGGCCGCTGACGCCAGCCGCGACGCCGGGCGGGCGGTGGAACAGGGCCAGGCTGTCATCGGCCAGAGCCTGACTGGCCTGCGCACCTTGGTCGATGAGGTACAAGATAATGCGCAGATGATTGAACAACTGGCTGAAGAGTCGGCGACCATCGGTGGCGTACTTACAGTCATTCGCTCGATTGCCGAACAGACCAATCTACTGGCTCTCAACGCGGCGATTGAAGCTGCCCGTGCCGGGGAAATGGGCCGCGGCTTTGCCGTCGTGGCCGAAGAAGTGCGTTCATTGGCCCAGCGCACCACCGGGGCTACCGGTGAAATTCAGAGCCTGATTGGCCGCCTGCAGCAAGCGGCACGCGAGTCTGTAGAGGGCATGCGCGCCCAGTTGGAGCATGCTCAAGTCACTGCCGATCAGGCGCAAGCGGCCGATGGTGCCCTGGATGAGATCGTCGCGTCGATTCAGACCATTTCAGCTACCGCAGTCAGAATTGCCGACGTCACCGCGCAGCAAAGTGGCGCAGTGAGCGAGATTCGTGACCACAGCGAGCGGATTCATGACTTGGGCGAAGACAACCTGCAACGCATTGGTGAAGGGCGTGAGCAGGGTGAACAGTTGCTCAGGCTCGGCGGGGCGTTGAACACTGCGGTTCAGGCTTTCCGGCTGTAATCTGCGCCATCGCCGCCTATTGCGCTAACTGCAGATATCGCCCCAGTCCGTTATCATGCAGGCACTTTTGTACTGCGAGACCGCCATGCGCCGCCTGCTTTGCCTCCTGTTTCTGCTTCTGGCCTTGCCCGCCGTTGGCGCCGGCCTGCTCGACAACCGGCCCAGCGCCACCCTCGGCGCTGCCTCGCTGAATAACAGTAGCGACTTCCTGCCTGTGCACGAGGCCTTCAAGCTGAGCCTCATTCAAAGCGACGCGCAAACCCTCAAGCTACGCTTCGTCGCCACCGATGGATATTACCTGTATCGCCATCGCTTCCAGTTTCGCACTGAGCCTGCCGACATCGCGCTGGGTAAAGCACAGATCCCTCCCGGCGAAGCCAAGCACGACGAGTTTTTCGGCGACGTCGAGGTCTACCACGGCATTCTCGACATAGAGATCCCACGGCCTGCCAACGACTCGCGCGCCTTTACCCTGTTGGTGGGCTACCAAGGCTGTGCCGACAAAGGCCTGTGCTACCCACCGGAAACCGCCCGCCTGAGCATTGATGGTACCGAGGCCGTTGCCCCAACCGATGCCGCGCCGACGATGGTAAAAGCCTGGACCTGGAAAGAACTGCTGCTGTTCTTCCTCGCCGGCGTCGGCCTGACCTTTACCCCCTGTGTCCTGCCGATGCTGCCGATCCTCTCCGGTGTGGTTTTGCGAGGCCAGGTTGGCGGCCTGCGCGGTTTCAGTCTGTCGCTGGCCTATGTGCTGCCGATGGCCGCCTGTTTCGCACTCCTTGGCGCATTGATGGGCCTGTTCGGCGCTGGCATGAACCTGCAGGCACGCTTGCAGTCCGCTTGGGTGCTGGTGCCGTTCTCACTGTTTTTCGTACTGTTCGCCCTGGCGATGTTCGGCCTGTTCGAGTTGAAACTGCCACACGCCATCAGCCAACGCCTGGAACGCCTGGTCGGTCAGACCAAAGGCGGTTCGCTGCTTGGCGCGGCGATCCTCGGGGTGTTTTCCAGCTTGTTGGTATCGCCCTGCGTATCGGCGCCGCTCGCCGGGGCACTGCTGTATATCAGCGCGAGTGGCGATGCCATCGGCGGCGCGCTGAAACTGTTTGCGCTGGGCCTGGGCATGGGCGCCCCGCTACTGCTGGTGGCAACCGGCGGCGCGGCCTGGTTGCCGAAAAGCGGGCCATGGCTGGTGACGGTGAAAAATGCCATTGGCGTACTGTTGCTCGGCCTGGCCATCGGCTTGCTGAGCCGGGTGCTGCCGGGGCAGATCACATTGCTTCTGGTCGGCGCATTGGCCGCCGGGGTGGCGGTGTTCCTGGGTGCACTGGAGTTCACCATGAAAACCACCCGCCAGCGCTTGGCCCAGTTGCTCGGCCTAGCCCTGCTGTTCTATGCCTTGACCTGCTGGTACGGCGCCCTGAGCGGGCAGACCGACCCGCTGCGCCCACTACCCCAGGCCAGCATTGCCAACAGCAGCGCAAGCAACCAGACCCAAAGCGCCAGTGCCTGGCAAACCATCACCACCCCCGCAGCGCTGGACAGCGCCCTGGCTGCTGCCAAGGCTGCCGGAAAGCCTGTGTTGCTGGACTGGTACGCTGACTGGTGCATCAGTTGCAAAGTCATCGAACATGAAGTGCTCAACGCCCCGGCGGTGCTGCCTCAGCTCAAGGACTACACGCTGCTGCGGTTCGATATCACCGACAGCACCGCCGAACAGCGCGCCCTGCTCGACCGCTTTCAACTATTTGGCCCACCGGCACTGTTGTTCTTTGCCGCGAACGGCAGCGAAAAAACCAGCGTTCGGGTGGTAGGTGAGACAAACGCCGGCGAATTTGCCGAGCATCTGACGCGCATTCGTGCCGATCTGGGTCTATAACTTGTTCTGGCCGCCGAAAAGCCAGTATCGATGACCGAAATTAATAAATTAGTCACATATTTAGCGTGATTATCGGTCATCGTGCTGGCTATTGCGGGTAACTGGACAGTGCCCGCCGGTTTACGGCATAGTCGCCGCGCAACGATTCCTAACGATAAAAAGGATTCACAGATGGCAACGCTACTGGTGCTGCACGGCCCCAACCTGAACTTGCTCGGCACCCGCGAACCGGGCGTCTATGGCGCCGTCACTCTGGCGCAGATCAACCAGGGCCTGGAGCAGCGCGCCCGCGCCGCCGGCCATCATTTGCAGTACCTGCAAAGCAATGCCGAATACGAATTGATCGACCGCATCCACGCTGCGCGCAGCGAAGGCGTCGACTTCATCCTGATCAATCCGGCGGCTTTCACACATACCAGCGTCGCATTACGTGACGCATTGCTGGCAGTGAGCATCCCATTCATCGAAGTGCATTTGTCCAACGTGCACAAACGCGAACCTTTTCGCCATCACTCCTACTTCTCTGATGTCGCAGTAGGGGTGATTTGCGGCCTGGGCGCCACTGGCTACCGCCTGGCCCTGGAGTCTGCCCTGGAACACCTGGCTGCTAACGCAAAGCCCTGATGACGAGAACCTGGCCTACGGGCCGGGGCTCACAAGAAACGTTTGCTAACACGTTTTTATATTTACGCCCCTGACCGAACCTTGGGAGTTGATGATTAATGGATATCCGTAAAGTCAAGAAACTGATCGAACTGCTGGAAGAGTCTGGCATCGACGAGCTGGAGATCAAAGAGGGCGAAGAATCTGTACGGATCAGCCGTCACAGCAAGACCCCAGCCCAGCAGTACTACGCTCCGGCTCCAGTCGCCGCTCCTGTTGCTGCACCCGCTGCTGCGCCTGTTGCCGCCGCTCCAGCTGAAGCTGCCGCACCAAAACTGAACGGCACCGTTGCCCGTTCGCCAATGGTCGGCACCTTCTACCGCAAAGCCTCGCCTAGCTCGCCAGCCTTCGTTGAAGTCGGCCAGACCGTGAAGAAAGGCGACACGCTGTGCATCGTTGAAGCCATGAAGATGATGAACCACATCGAAGCTGAAACCAGCGGTGTGATCGAGTCCATCCTGGTCGAAGACGGTCAGCCGGTTGAGTTCGACCAGCCGCTGTTCACCATCGTTTGAACCGCGGAGAGCCAACGATGTCTGCGAAGCTGGAAAAAGTCCTGATTGCCAACCGCGGGGAAATTGCCCTGCGGATCCTGCGTGCCTGCAAAGAGCTGGGCATCAAGACCGTCGCCGTACACTCCACGGCTGACCGCGAACTGATGCACCTGGGCCTGGCAGACGAATCGGTCTGCATCGGCCCGGCTTCGGCCAGCCAGTCCTACCTGCACATCCCGGCGATCATTGCCGCGGCTGAAGTGACCGGGGCTACCGCCATTCACCCAGGCTACGGTTTCCTCGCGGAAAACGCCGACTTCGCCGAGCAGGTCGAGAACTCCGGTTTTGCCTTCATCGGCCCGAAAGCCGACACCATTCGCCTGATGGGCGACAAGGTATCGGCCAAGGACGCGATGATCAAAACTGGCGTTCCAACCGTACCGGGCTCTGACGGTCCGCTGCCGGAAGACGAAGAAGAAGCCCTGCGCATTGGCCGTGAAGTCGGCTACCCGGTGATCATCAAGGCCGCCGGTGGCGGTGGTGGTCGCGGTATGCGCGTGGTGCACAAGGAAGAGGACCTGATCGCCTCGGCCAAGCTGACCCGCACCGAAGCGGGTGCTGCATTCGGCAACCCGATGGTCTACCTCGAGAAGTTCCTGACCAACCCACGTCACGTGGAAGTCCAGGTACTGTCCGACGGCCAGGGTAATGCCGTGCATCTGGGTGACCGCGACTGCTCGCTGCAGCGCCGCCACCAGAAAGTACTGGAAGAAGCACCGGCTCCGGGCATTGACGAAAAAGCTCGCCAGGAAGTGTTCAAACGCTGCGTCGATGCCTGCATCGAGATCGGCTACCGTGGCGCTGGCACCTTCGAGTTCCTCTACGAAAATGGTGCGTTCTATTTCATCGAAATGAACACCCGTGTTCAGGTGGAGCACCCGGTTTCGGAGATGGTCACCGGTATCGACATCGTCAAGGAGATGCTCAGCATCGCCGCTGGCAACAAGTTGTCGTTCACCCAGGATGACGTGGTGATTCGTGGCCACTCCCTGGAGTGCCGGATCAACGCCGAAGATCCGAAGAAGTTCATCCCCAGCCCTGGCACCGTCAAGCACTTCCACGCCCCAGGCGGCAACGGCGTTCGCGTCGACTCGCACCTGTACAGTGGCTATGCGGTCCCACCGAACTACGACTCGCTGATCGGCAAGCTGATCACCTACGGCAAAGACCGTGACGAAGCCATGGCACGCATGCGCAATGCCCTGGACGAAATCGTCGTCGACGGTATCAAGACCAACATCCCTCTGCACCGCGACCTGGTGCGTGATGAAGGTTTCTGCAAAGGTGGCGTCAATATTCACTATCTGGAACACAAACTGGCTAACCAGGAGTGATTCCGCAGTGATGTAAAAAAGACCCCGGCCTATTGGCCGGGGTCTTTTTTTTGCAGGTTTTAAAGTGCAGGTTTGCCCGGAGACAGCCCTGCGCTCAGGGTTACACCTCAATGATCGCAATGGCTTGCTGCGCGAGCGCATCCGTACCTGCCCGGGTGGCGGGGTTGTACAACGAGACTACAACACAGGTTTGAGCATTGAGCGAAAACAAGTAATTGTCGGCAATGTCGGGATTGAATCGCGCCACCACGGCTTCACCCTGGAAAGCCCCCCGAGCGGCAAGCGGATTGCCGTTGCCACGGCTGACTTGGCGCAGGTCGGTGATCCAGCCGAGATCCTCCGCATGACCACCGCGCAAGCCCGTACTATTGGGTATCCAGCGGCCATCGGCGGTACGCACGATAGCCTGCTGGTGAAAACCCTGTGGTCGATTGGCCTTCACCACTCGCAAGGTGCTGTGCTCGACATCATGGATCACCTTGAAAAGCCGGCCGCGGTCGCGGACAAAATGCTCGATATCCGGCGCAACGCTTGAAGGTACGCTACGCAACGTCCCCTTCCAGATGCCGTCCTCAGTGACCTCCTCCAGGCTTTGCGAGGGTTCTGACGCCCATTGATTGTCAAATTTCATTGAGCGATTCAGGACAGTCGCCCGCCCGGCGTTACCATGCGGAGCGACGATTGATCGGCGCAGTCCGGTGAACAACGGCTTGAGCATCTGCAAACCAACCCCTGGCAGCTGCAACACAGCACCCAATGCACCCCAGGAGGCGTCCAGCCAGTGCCGCAGTGCGACGGCGGCATCACCCTTGGTCTGGGCGATGATGGCTTGGCGCAGGGTACTTGCGGCGTGTAAAGCCAATCGTGTGACATGCCTTGATCGAAATAACGCAGTACGTAGCCCCCCAATACAGCGCAGTCGGCGACTGTGCACCTGACTACGCCATCACTGGTAAGAATCACCTCTGAAGCGGCCATCGCATTGCCATGTGTGATGGTCTTACCGAGCGCTGTCGACAGTGCGCTGAGGCGGTTGTACACATCGACACTGATCTGCTGGCTATCAACTGCGATACGCAAGTCTCGGTCCCCCCTAACAGCGCCCTACCGAACAATTGCTGCCGCTGTCGATACTTGTCTGAATTCTGATCAAGGAACGTGTCGCGAATCTCTTTGATGTATTGCTCGCCAATATAGGCGCGACGGGCAAAGCTAGCGAACTCGGCACTGCGCAGTTGACTCAAGTCCTGACCGAGACTGGAACGAACGCCTCTATCAGGATGGTCAATACCCGCATTATCGTCGTATCCGTAACAAATCAATTCCAGCAGATTGACGACCTTTGGTGTGCTATCACAGCACTCCTTATCTTCAGAAGAGCGCATCCTGAGTTGTACCGCGCCTCGCTATGTCATACATACATACTGCAAGCGCAGAACAAAGTGGCGCGAGCTGTGCACATTGGCGCCTAGCTGGCGTAAACTCCGCGCTTCGCGCAGCCTCGGGCTGCCCCAGTAGATTTTTCCAAAGGTGCCCGCCATGCCTTGGCTGCAAGTACGTCTGGCTATCAGCCCGGAACAAGCCGAAACCTATGAAGATGCCCTGCTCGAAGTCGGCGCGGTCTCGGTGACCTTCATGGACGCCGAAGATCAGCCGATTTTCGAGCCCGACCTGAACACCACGCCGCTGTGGTCGCACACGCATCTGCTGGCCTTGTTCGAAGCCGACACGGATGCTTCTGCGGTGTTCGCCCACCTGCAACTGCTGACCGGCGCTGCATTACCGGAGCACCAGGCCGAGGTCATCGAGGATCAAGACTGGGAGCGCAGCTGGATGGATAACTTCCAGCCAATGCGTTTCGGCCAGCGCCTGTGGATCGTGCCGAGCTGGCACGCTGCGCCAGAGCCTGAGGCGGTCAACCTGCTGCTCGATCCAGGCCTGGCGTTTGGCACCGGCACCCACCCGACTACCGCCCTGTGCCTGGAATGGCTCGACGGTCAGGACATGCGAGACGCACAAGTGCTCGACTTCGGCTGCGGCTCGGGAATTCTGGCGATTGCCGCGCTGTTGCTCGGCGCTCGCGAAGCGGTCGGCACCGATATCGACGTCCAGGCACTGGAAGCCTCCCGCGACAACGCCGGGCGCAATGGTATTGCTGACGAGAAATTCGCCCTGTACCTGCCTGAACACATGCCCGCTATGCAGGCTGATGTACTGGTGGCCAACATTCTGGCTGGACCGCTGGTTTCGCTGTCCACACAACTGTCGACGCTGGTGCGCCCCGGTGGCCTGCTGGCACTGTCGGGCATCCTCGCCGAACAGGGCGAAGAAGTCGCCGCAGCCTACACCAAGGACTTTGATCTGGACCCGATTACCGTACGCGACGGCTGGGTACGCATCAGTGGTCGCCGCCGCTAAGTGCGCCTAGAATAACCTTCTGTATAACCCGGACCGCCGCATGACCGACAGTTTCGTCACCCAGTGCCCGCATTGCCAGACCAGCTTTCGCGTCAGCCACAATCAGTTGAGCGTGGCCCGCGGCGTGGTGCGTTGCGGCGCCTGCCTGCAGGTTTTCAACGCCGCCAAGCAGTTGCTGGAGCAAAGTGCGGCGCAACAGCCCGAGGTAAAGGCGGCGAGTGCCGAGCCCGCGGTGCCAGCCCCTGTCCCCGAGACGCCAGCTCAACAGCACACCTGGAGCGCTGCCGAACTGGACCTCGACCAGCTCGACCTGGATGAAGAACTGGCGCGCCTGGAACAACGCGAGATCCAGCCGACCACTGAGTTCAAGGCCAGCGTGCCACGTGAGGACAGCCTCAGCGCCCACCGTGACGAGCCAGAGAGCGATGATCAGCCCTGGCCTGACAGCCTGTTCAGCACTCCTGCCAGCGAGCGCGAGCCCCTGGCAGAAGGACTCGACGAGCCTCAACCGCCGCTGATTGAACAAGCACCACTGGACCTTGCCCCCGCTCCCGGCGAGCGCACCGAGCCGTCGCTGTCGCTGGCCCCGGACCCACTCGATGACGATCTGGATGATGAACCGCACCATCCCCAGCCCATCGCCGCCGAACGTGACGAGATCGCGATGGAGCATCTGTCGGCCAAAGAGCCGGACGACGACCTCGAAATCCTGCCGAATCCTGCAGACGAGCGCCGTGAACCGGGTCTTGGCCCAGTTTCCAGTCGCCCGGAGCGCAAGGAGCCGCTGCTCGATCTGGTTGACGACCCACTGCAGTTGGATTGGCAAAAGCCAAAAGCCCATTGGGGCAAACGCTTACTGTGGATATTCCTGGTACTGCTGGCCGCCGCCGCCCTGGCGGGCCAGTACATCTGGTACCACTTCGACGAACTGGCCCGTCAGGACCAGTACCGCCCCTGGTTCCAGCAGATCTGCCCACAGATCGGCTGCAAAGTGCCATCGCGTGTGGATATCGCCCGAATCAAGAGCAGCAATCTGGTTGTACGCAGCCACCCGGACTTCAACGGCGCACTGATCGTCGACGCGATCATCTACAACCGTGCACCGTTCATCCAGCCGTTCCCGCTGCTGGAACTGCGCTTTGCCGACCTCAACGGTCAGTTGATCGCGAGTCGGCGCTTCAAACCCGGCGAATACCTCAGCGGCGAACTGGCCGGCAAGGGCGAAATGCCCAGCCAGGTACCGATCCACATCGCCCTGGACATCCTCGATCCAGGGCCCAAGGCGGTCAATTACAGCCTGAGCTTCCGCTCCCCCGAATAGCTTCCGGCCAAAATGCCCGACACTCCAAACTGTCGGGTATAACGCCGCAGTTGTTCAGATTTTATCCAAATCCATCTTTATCCGGTCACCGAGAGCGGGTATCATGCCAACCCTTTTTCGAACTCTAATGATCCGGCCCCACAACAGGGAACTCCTATGTCGGCGGTACGCATCGGCCCATACACACTGCAGAACAACCTGATCCTCGCGCCGATGGCCGGGGTCACGGACCAACCATTTCGTCAGCTCTGCCGACGAATGGGTGCAGGCCTGGTGGTGTCGGAGATGGTCAGCAGCGACATGAGCCTGTGGAACAGCCGCAAGTCGCGTCTGCGCATGATTCACCAAGGTGATCCCGAGCCACGCTCGGTACAGATCGCCGGTGGCGATGCGCAGATGCTTGCCGCTGCAGCCCGGGCCAACGTCGAAGCGGGCGCGCAGATCATCGATATCAACATGGGCTGTCCGGCAAAAAAAGTCTGCAACAAAGCTGCAGGCTCTGCTTTATTGAAAGATGAAGTCTTGGTCAGCGAAATCCTCCACGCGGTGGTTGCCGCTGTGGAGGTACCGGTCACGCTGAAAATCCGCACCGGCTGGGACAGGGCAAACAAGAACGGTCTGACGGTGGCAAAGATTGCCGAACAGGCCGGGATTCAGGCACTGGCGGTACATGGACGGACCCGCGCCGACCTTTACACCGGCGACGCCGAGTACGACACCATCGCTGAAATCAAGCAGGCAGTGTCGATCCCGGTGTTTGCCAACGGCGATATCACTTCGCCAGAAAAGGCCCGGGCCGTGCTTCAGGCGACCGGGGCCGACGGTCTGTTGATAGGTCGGGCAGCCCAAGGGCGGCCGTGGATTTTTCGCGAGATCGAGCACTACCTGCGTACCGGCGAACATTCGCCGGCGCCGCAGTTGCAAGAAGTGGAACGCATTCTGCTGGAGCACCTGGCCGCGCTGCACGCCTTCTATGGCGATGTCATGGGCGTACGCATCGCCCGCAAGCACGTCGGCTGGTACCTGGCAACGCTTCCGGGCGCCAGGGAGTTTCGCGCCCAGTTCAATCGTTTGGAAGATACACAAGCGCAGTGCGCCGACGTTCGTGGCTTTTTCCGCGAACGTGAACAGAGCCTTGAGACAGAGGACGGACAAGGGGTGGCCGCATGACGATGATGACCGAGACTTTAGTGAGTGGAACAACGCCCGTGAGCGACAACGTCAACCTGAAACAGCACCTGAATACACCGAGCGAAGAGGGTCAGACCCTTCGCGGCAGTGTGGAAAAGGCGCTGCACAACTATTTCGCCCATCTGGAGGGCGCGGCCGTCACGGACGTGTACAACCTGGTGCTCTCGGAAGTCGAAGCGCCGTTGCTCGAAAGCGTGATGAACTACGTCAAGGGCAACCAGACCAAGGCCAGCGAGCTGCTCGGGCTCAACCGCGGCACCTTGCGCAAAAAGCTTAAGCAGTACGATTTATTGTAAGCAAGCATCCAAACCAGAAAAGGCGGCTCCCATTCGATGAGGTCGCCTTTTTTGCTGACTCCACCGCGTTATGGAATCTGAAATGACCGACCAGACTACCCGCCTGCCGATCCGCCGCGCCTTGATCAGTGTTTCCGACAAGACCGGGATCCTTGAATTCGCCCGTGAGCTGCAACAGCTTGGCGTCGAGATCCTGTCCACCGGCGGCACCTTCAAGCTGCTCCAGGACAACGGCGTTGCCGCGGTGGAAGTTGCCGATTACACCGGCTTTGCCGAAATGATGGACGGCCGGGTCAAGACCCTGCACCCGAAAATCCACGGCGGCATCCTTGGCCGCCGCGGCACCGACGATGCCATCATGGCCGAACACGGGATCAAGCCGATCGATCTGGTCGCGGTCAACCTCTACCCGTTTGAAGCCACCATCTCCAAGCCTGGCTGTGACCTGCCAACCGCCATCGAGAACATCGACATTGGCGGCCCGACCATGGTTCGCTCGGCAGCCAAGAACCACAAAGACGTTGCCATCGTAGTCAATGCCAGCGATTACGGTCAGGTTCTGGAAAGCCTCAAGGCTGGCGGTCTGACTTACGCTCAGCGCTTCGACCTGATGCTCAAGGCGTTCGAACACACTGCCGCCTACGACGGCATGATCGCCAACTACATGGGTACCGTTAATCAGGCTGCCGAGACTCTGAGCACTGAGGGTCGCAGCGAGTTCCCGCGTACCTTCAACAGCCAGTTCATCAAGACCCAGGAAATGCGTTACGGCGAGAACCCGCACCAGAGCGCGGCGTTCTATGTTGAAGGCAAACCTGCCGAAGCCGGCATCGCCACCGCGGTGCAGCTGCAAGGTAAAGAACTGTCGTACAACAACGTGGCCGACACCGACGCCGCGCTGGAATGCGTGAAGAGCTTCGTCAAGCCGGCCTGCGTCATCGTCAAGCACGCCAACCCGTGCGGCGTGGCTGTGAGCCCGGACGCTGAAGGCGGCATCCGCCAGGCCTACGAGCTGGCCTATGCCACCGATACCGAATCGGCTTTCGGCGGCATCATCGCCTTCAACCGTGAGTTGGATGCAGAAACGGCCAAAGCCATCGTCGAGCGTCAGTTCGTCGAAGTAATCATCGCCCCGAGCGTCAGCGAAGAAGCCCGCGCCGTGGTTGCTGCCAAGGCCAATGTACGCCTGCTGGCCTGTGGCCAGTGGTCGGCTGAACGTGCTGCTGCCTGGGACTACAAGCGTGTGACCGGTGGTCTGCTGGTACAGAGCCGTGACATCGGCATGATCACCGAGGCTGACCTGAAAGTGGTCACCAAGCGTGCGCCAACCGAGCAGGAAATCCACGACCTGATCTTCGCCTGGAAAGTGGCCAAGTACGTCAAGTCCAACGCCATCGTCTACGCCAAGAATCGTCAGACCATCGGTGTCGGCGCAGGCCAGATGAGCCGTGTGAACTCCGCGCGTATTGCTGCAATCAAGGCCGAGCATGCTGGCCTGCAGGTGCAGGGCGCGGTCATGGCCTCGGATGCGTTCTTCCCGTTCCGTGACGGTATCGATAACGCGGCTAAAGTGGGCATCACGGCAGTGATCCAGCCTGGCGGCTCGATGCGTGACGCCGAAGTGATTGCTGCTGCAGATGAAGCCGGCATCGCCATGGTTTTCACCGGCATGCGCCACTTCCGCCACTAATCGTCAAACGGCCGCAATGCATACAAAGCAGAAGCGCAGGAGGCTTTACCTCCTGATTGAAGAATTAGCGTCATCGAGGTTTCAACATGAAAGTTTTGATTATCGGTAGCGGTGGTCGCGAACACGCCCTTGCCTGGAAAGTTGCTCAAGACCCACGGATCGAAAAGATTTTCGTTGCCCCGGGCAACGCCGGTACCGCCACCGAAGCCAAGTGCGAGAATGTCGACATCGACGTTAGCGCCCTGGAACAACTGGCCGATTTCGCCGAGAAAAACGTCGCCCTGACCATCGTCGGCCCTGAAGGTCCGCTGGTTGCCGGAGTCGTCGACCTGTTCCGCAGCCGCGGCCTGGACTGCTTCGGCCCAACCAAAGGCGCAGCGCAGTTGGAAGGCTCGAAAGCTTTCACCAAAGACTTCCTGGCCCGCCACAAGATTCCTACCGCCGACTACCAGAACTTCACCGAGATCGAACCGGCCCTGGCCTACCTGCGCGAGAAAGGCGCACCGATCGTGATCAAGGCCGATGGCCTGGCCGCCGGTAAAGGCGTCATCGTCGCCATGACGCTGGCCGAAGCCGAAGATGCCGTACGCGACATGCTCGCCGGCAACGCTTTTGGCGATGCCGGTTCGCGCGTAGTGATCGAAGAGTTCCTCGACGGCGAAGAAGCCAGCTTCATCGTCATGGTCGATGGCAAGAATGTCCTGCCGATGGCCACCAGCCAGGACCACAAGCGTGTTGGCGATGGCGACAGCGGCCCGAACACTGGTGGCATGGGTGCTTACTCGCCTGCCCCAGTGGTCACTACCGAGGTACACCAGCGGGTCATGGACCTGGTGATCTGGCCGACCGTGCGTGGCATGGCCGAAGAAGGCAACATCTACACCGGTTTCCTCTATGCCGGGCTGATGATCGACAAAGCCGGCAATCCAAAAGTCATTGAATTCAACTGCCGCTTCGGCGACCCGGAAACCCAGCCGGTCATGCTGCGCCTGGAATCGAGCCTGGTACTGCTGATCGAAGCCGCCTTCGCCAAGGCGCTGGACAAGGTTGAAGCGCAGTGGGACCCTCGCCCGAGCCTGGGCGTGGTCCTGGCTGCCGGTGGCTACCCGGGCGACTACAGCAAGGGCGCTGCAATCCATGGCCTAGATGCTGCTGCGAAGATTGAAGGCAAGGTCTTCCACGCCGGTACCGCAATCAAGGACGGTCAGGTGGTTGCCACTGGCGGTCGCGTGCTATGCGCCACTGCCTTGGGCAACAGCGTCGAGTCCGCCCAGCAACAAGCCTACCGACTGGCTGCTGAAATCAACTGGGCAGGCAGCTTCTACCGTACAGACATTGGTTACCGCGCCATCGCCCGCGAACGTGGTGAAGATCAGCAATAAAATAGCGTCTGGAAGCAGCGACGCCACCGGCGTCCTGCCTCCGGTTCGGCGACAAGGCCCGCCATGGGCCTTGCCTTCGCCTCGGCGCGCCGCGCATAGTTATCGTCCAGCACTTTGCTAAGAAGGGATTTCGTTGTGCGTTGGCTCAGGATTGCCATTGGCCTCACCGTCAGCCTGCTGACCTTGCTCTGCCTGTTCCCGGCGTCGGCCGAACAAAGCAGTGGCTGGACGGTTTTGCTCGATGAACAGGCCAACCTGCAGCTCAGTGACGTGCGCTCCGAGCGCTATCGCAACCAATTCAGTCCCATCCCGCTCAACCAACTTGATGCCGCAACGCCAGATCAGGCGCTGTGGTTGCACTTTCGCCTGGAACCCGGCCAGCACGAACAATTGCTGCGGGTCTTCGCACCGGATTTGTCTCGACTTGATCTCTACGCCCTTGAAGGCGACCACCTGATCAAGCACATGCATAACGGCCGTGCCGCCGAAAGCGGCGAGCTGACCCTACGCAGCAGCGACCACCAACTGGCTTTACCGAACAGCCCGCATACGCTGGATATCTACCTGCGCCTGGTTTCCGAGCATCAATTGCGTCCGAGCATCAGCCTGGAGCCTGCCGCCCAGGTCGCCGCCGATCAGCGCCAGTCGCTGATGTTTGGCCTGCTGTTCGGCTGCCTGCTGATGCTGATGTTACATAACCTCATTCGGTTCGCTTATTCACGCTCTACCGCCAGCCTGAGCCTGGCCGTCTACCACGGGCTTATGCTGCTCAGCGCTTTGATTCTGCTCAACCTCAGTGGCCCCTGGTGGAGCCTGTGGCATTCAGCTCAGACTCCCGCGGCATATCTCACCGCATTGCTGGCAAGCCTGGCCGGCCTGACCTTCACGCTGCGGTTTTTCAGCCCCTGTGACCAGCCACGCCTGAGCCGCCTACTACAGACGGAAATGATCCTGATCGGGCTCTCTGGCCTGCTACTGCTATTCGTCGACACTCTACCGCTCAATCTGATGACCTATGCGCTGTTCGCCGTGGGCAGCTTGAGTATGCTGCTGATCGCCAGCTACCACTGGTACAAGGGCTATGCACCCGCGCGACTGTTCACCTTGGCGATGCTGGTCTTCAATATTGGCTGCCTGGTGGTACTGCCCGCACTGCTCGGACTGACCCGAACGCCAACGCAATGGTTACTGTTCATTCTTCTGGGGCTGACCAGCTTCAGCGGCCTGCTGCTCAATCTGTCGGTCAGCGAACGCCTGCGCCGGATCAGTGAAGAGCGCTTCAGTGCCAGTCGCGAGCTGGCCGCCAGCAACGCTGAGATCAACGCCAAAGCCGAATTCCTGGCCAAAATCAGCCATGAAATCCGCACACCAATGAACGGCGTGCTAGGGATGACCGAACTGTTGTTGGGCACACCACTTTCGGTCAAACAACGCGACTACGTTCAAACCATCCACAGTGCCGGCAACGAACTGCTCACGCTGATCAACGAAATCCTCGACATTTCCAAGCTCGAGTCCGGCCAGATCGAGCTGGATGACGTGCAATTCGACCTCAATGCGCTGATCGAAGATTGCTTGAGTATTTTCCGCGCCAAAGCCGAACAACAAAATATCGAGTTGATCAGCTTCACCCAGCCGCAGGTGCCGCGGGTCATCAGCGGTGACCCGACACGTCTGCGCCAGGCGTTGCTGAGCCTGCTGGAAAACGCCCTGAAGAAAACCGAGCAGGGTGAGATTCTTCTGGTGGTGGCGCTCGACCAGCGCGGCAGCGCTCCACGCTTGCGCATTGCCGTGCAGGACAGTGGTGAGCCCATTGCCCCAGGCGAACGCGAAGCGTTGTTGCAGGCCGAACTGCACAGTAAATATTTTCTTTCCAGTAACAAATTGGGCGGACATCTGGGCCTGGTCATTGCCAAGCAGCTGATCACGCTGATGCAGGGCGAGTTTGGGATCAAGACCAGCCATGGCCTGGGCAACACATTGTGGTTGACGCTGCCGCTCGACCCACAGCGCCTCGAACAACCGCCCACCGACCTCGACGGCCCGCTACGTGGCGCCCGGGTGCTCGTGGTAGACGACAATGACACCTGCCGCAAAGTCCTGGTACAGCAGTGCAGTGCCTGGGGTATGAACGTCAGCGCCGTGCCTTCGGGCAAGGAAGCCCTGGCCTTGCTGCGCACCAAGGCACACCTGCGCGATTATTTCGATGCGGTCCTGCTCGACCAGAACATGCCAGGCATGACCGGCATGCAACTGGCGGCCAAGATCAAGGAAGACCCGAGCCTGAACCACGACATCCTGTTGATCATGCTTACCGGGATCAGTAATGCGCCGAGCAAGGTCATCGCGCGCAATGCCGGGGTCAAACGGATCCTGGCCAAACCGGTCGCTGGATACACCCTCAAGACCACTCTGGCGCAGGAACTGGCCCAGCGCAGCAAGGACCAGTTGGTCTTCCCGGCACCGACAGGCCTGGGCACAACGCTGAACCTGCCGAGCGACTTCCGCATCCTGGTGGCTGAAGACAACAGCATTTCCACCAAAGTCATCCGCGGCATGCTCGGCAAGCTCAACCTGGAACCGGACACCGCCAGCAACGGAGAAGAAGCCCTGCAGGCGATGAAAACCAAGCACTACGACCTGGTGCTGATGGACTGTGAGATGCCGGTGCTCGACGGTTTTTCGGCAACTCAACAACTGCGTATTTGGGAAGTCAGCAACCAGCGCAGGCGTACCCCCGTGGTAGCCCTGACCGCGCATATTCTCGCTGAGCACAAAGAACGTGCACGCCTTGCCGGTATGGACGGGCACATGGCCAAGCCGGTCGAGTTGTCACAATTGCGCGAGCTAATTGAGCATTGGGTGGCGCATCGCGAAGCCGAATCCAATCAGGTGTCGACCTCATAAACGCGGCCGCCCTGATACACTTCTTCCACGTTTCCCTTGCCGCGAGCCCAGACCATGCTCCATGAGTTATTCAGCGTTTACCTGAAAATGCTCGTGCTCTACAGCCCGTTTTTTGTGCTCTCGTGCTTTATCAGTCTGACCCGTGGTTATTCCAGCAAAGAGCGCAAACGCCTGGCCTGGAAAGTAGCCATCGCCGCGCTGATTGCCAGCGTGCTGTTATACCTGTTCGGGCGGGCAATCTTCGGCGTGTTCGGAATCACCGTTGATGCTTTTCGCATCGGTGCTGGCAGCGTGCTGTTCATTTCCGCTCTGGGCATGGCTCAGGGCAAGTCGGCGGTGCAAACCGACAACGTACAGCAAGATGTCACTATCGTGCCGCTGACCATTCCCCTGACCGTCGGCCCCGGCACCATCGGCGCGCTGTTGGTCATGGGCGTCGGTCAGCCGCATTGGGATGACAAGTTGCTGGCCATCGCCAGCATTGCCCTGGCCAGTTTCACCGTCGGCCTGGTGTTATATCTCTCGCACCGGATCGAGCGGATACTTGGCGACCAGGGCTTGCAGATCGTCAGTCGATTGATGGGGTTGTTTGTCTGTGCGCTGGCAGCTCAGATTATCTTTACCGGGATCAAAGGCTATCTGGTGCCGTAATATTACGCCCGGGATAGGAAACTCAGCAGTCGCCCTTGCCACCACAGCGCCCGCTCCGTCACTCGCCTGTGTAACCATTGTTAAACGCCTAGCCTGGGCGGTGACTGAATTCTGCGTAATCGATTTTCTTGAAGTGATTCGCCTGGGACTTTTTCATCCAACCAATCAAGTCGGACTTGACCTCATCGACGACCTGTTGATGCAAGCTGTCTGCGCCGAACGCCAGGCACTCGCTTTTCAACCCACTTGGCGCAAACAACTGTGTATGCCAATCATTCTGAACGTGCTCGGCGGTATGCATGTATAGGCGAGCACTATAAAGACACATTGACCGGGTGATCACTCGAAACTCAACAGCAAGCGAATCGAAATCCGATGAGCCAGTCCTACGCACCACGGCCTGCTTCAGGAACCCCTTCAACAAAGGGTGGGTTGTCGGCAAAGTAAAAAAGGCCTCCAGTTGCTTCATAGCCTCTACACGCAGTTCGTCCGGAATATGCGGAATAAAAAATTCAGACAAATACCGCCAGGACTGGAACGACTTAACACAAGTACGTTGGTTGCTTTTGTTGTCAGCCTCAAGCAACAACCAACCTAGCTCATGCTGTTTTTTTATGTAGTTTTTTTCCCAGAAATTATCGTCGGAAAACCGACCAGCCCTAGCGTTGGCGAAAATCTCAGCCACGCGCTGAATTCCAAAAACAACATCTCGCTGCTCCGCAGAAAGTGTTCTATCTACCAGCGAAATACAACTACCGCCCACCCATATATCAAACTCATATTTCGACATATCCTGAACCTCGTCCCGTGAAATAATAGAGGAGCAAAACTCCTCTATTGAACGGAAAATTATTCGCCTGCGAGGAAGCTCAGCAGCGATTGCTTTGCTTTCTCTTTAACGCCGCCCTCAATCAAATGTAAGCGCTCCATGAACCCCACATTCCAAGCGCTTATCTGATGCTCGATGCTGTGCTCCCGATTCTCTCAGGAGCC
>NZ_JBNPJT010000025.1:0-65443 GCF_050312595.1 Pseudomonas sp. UM16
TTGCCGCTGGCATCGATGTTTACGGTGTGGTTCTGGCCACCGACGTTAACGGTCAGGGTGGTCGTACCCTGTGGCGGGTTGCTCAGCTGGAAGTGGAAGGTGACGTTAGCGTCGCCTTCTTTCGCCGGGTCAGCAGTGACGGCCACGGTGGTGGTGTCGGTGGTGTCTTTGACTTCAGCAGTGCCAGTCGCGCCGGTCAGGTCAGTGGCTTCGTAGTTGCCGCCGTTCACCGCAGTCACGGTCGCTTCGACAGTAGTACCGTCTTTGTAGACGTCTTCACCGTTGGTATTCGGAACCGACAGGGTGCCCTTGCCGCTGGCATCGATGTTTACGGTGTGGTTCTGGCCACCGACGTTGACGGTCAGGGTGGTCGTACCCTGTGGCGGGTTGCTCAGCTGGAAGTGGAAGGTGACGTTAGCGTCGCCTTCTTTCGCCGGGTCAGCAGTGACCGCCACGGTAGTGGCGTCGATGGTATCAGTGATCTGGGTCACCGCCGGAGTAGTGTCCGGAGTAATCACCACGCCGCCGCCACCACTGGTGCCGGTAATGGTCGCGGAGATTTCGCTGGCATCCAGGTACACCGTGTCGTTCGGCGGGATGGTCACGCTGACGCTGCCGCTGGTTTGGCCTGCGTTGATGACAATTACCTGGCCGTTGGACAGGGTCACGGTCAGGTCGGTCAGCGGCGGCTGGCCGATGGTGGCGGTGTAGATAATCACGCCACCCGCTTCAGTGATCGAAGGCGTAGCGCTCAAGGTCAGCCCGGTAGGGACGGCTTGCGCTGGGTTGTTGCTGTTGTCCAGGCCGCCCAGTTCTTCGCGGCCAGTGTCGGTAGCAAAACCGATAGGACCGGTGGGGAAGCCAATGGTTGGGTCGACCGAGCCTGCAGTGGCATCCAGCATGACAAAACTGTGGCCACCACCGGCGGCGCCACCAGAGCCTGCGGCCGAAGGGCCGGCAGCAGTGGCTTCAAGTTCGGTAGTCGGGTCGGCACCGGCGGCGATAGCCTGCTGCAGCTCTTCAACCGAAGGCGCAGCCTGGGCAGTCGCTGCCGCCAGATCAGAGATGCTGTCTGGCGTGTCGGCGCTCCATTGGGTGTCACGGCCCAGGTCCAGGGTGCGGCCGTCGGCCAGTTCCAGGGTGACGGCACCAGCGAGACCGGTCAGCACTTGTTCGCCAGCGAACAGGCGGTCACCTTCGATCAGTACGCGGCGCGCCCCTTCCGGGGATACGGCGATAACTTGGCCAATAATGCTTTTGACGATAGCAACAACGCTGCTCATTGGACTCTCCGGTATACCCGTTCAATTTTGGCTTCCATGCCAAGCCGGCGCTGAATTGCCGCTTCCGATGGAATGTATCTATAGAAAATTGACGCGCTTTGGCGTCAATATTACGTCAATAACTATTGGCTATTACTTTTATGCCAAAGTATTGACCTTATGCTTGTCATCCTAAACAATCACCGCCGTAATGTCACATTGATATTTGAGCGGCTTCCACCCTTCCTGCGTACATTCCAGTACCCCTTCGGATGTTTTCCGACATAAGGTCAACCGGTTGCCATTTTCGAATGCAGCAACGTTTTTTGCTGTGATTTGGGACAAGAGGTCCCTGGGAAAAAAGTTAAATGCGCGCGTCACTGTTCACTGCTCTTCCTTTCGCCCTTGCTGCCAGTTTCGTTCAAGCACAAAGCCTGCCAGAGGCCATGCAGAAAGCCCTTGAGGTTCATCCTGAGATCCAGGCCGGGGTCAACAGCCGTATTGCTGCTGACTACCAACTGCGTGCCGCCAAGGGCGGCTATTTGCCGCGGGTCGATGTGCTGGCAGGTTATGGCCGCGAAGGGACTGACAGCCCGAGCACTGGCAACCAATGGGAGACCCTCAACCGTGGTGAATCGAGCCTGCGCCTGCGGCAAATGGTTTTTGACGGTTTTGCCACTTCCAGCGAAGTAGGGCGTCAACAAGCCACCGTTAACTCGCGTGCCTACTCGTTGCTGGGCTCCTCCGAGCGCACCGCGCTGACCGTCGCCCAGGTCTACCTGGACGTCCTCACCCGCCGTGAAATGGTGCGTCTGGCCGAAGACAACCTGCGCAGCCACGAGCGCATTTACGATCAGATCAAATTGCGTACATCCCGCGGTGTTGGGCGCTTGGCTGACCTTGACCAGGCCGAAGCACGTCTGGCCCAAGCGCGTAACAACCTGATCACCGAACAAACCAACCTGGCTGACGCCAAGACCAACTACTTGAGCGTGGTTGGCCAAATGCCTGATGAGCTGAGCCCGCCTGCACCGTTCATCGATTTGTTGCCGGCCAATCTCGACGAAGCCCGTCAACAAATGATCGAAAGCAGCCCGATCCTGCGTTCGGCGGAGTCCGATATCGCGGCGGCGGAAAAGCAATACGACGCGGCGAAGTCGACGTTCTATCCACGTTTCGATGCAGAACTCGGACGGACGGCCGATAACGACATTGATGGCATGAACGGCCACAATAACGAATGGCAGGCTATGCTTCGTATGAGCTTTAACCTGTATGCCGGTGGTAGCAACAAGGCCGACCTGGAGTCCAAGTCGTACCTGACCAACCAGGCGCTGGACATTCGTAACAATGCCTTGCGCCAGCTCAATGAAGAATTAGGCCTGGCATGGAATGCTCTGGACAACGCCAACGCGCAATTGCCTATTGCCCAGCAATATGTCGACTACAGCAACAACGTGCGCTCTGCCTACCAGAAGCAATTCAGCCTGGGCGAGCGGACGTTGCTCGACTTGCTCGATAGTGAAAACGAACTGTTCACCGCTCAGCGTCGATTGACCGAAGTGAAGAACAGCCAAGTGTTTACTCAGTATCGAATCAAGGCGACCATTGGCCAGTTGCTCAAGAGTCAGGGCGTTGTCGCCCCGATGGCATCTGTTGTGCAAAACGATATGAAACCGAAAGTGAGCCTGCCCGGTATGAACTGAGGCTCAGTTTAATCTCCAACCGCAATTATCAAGAGAAGCCGCGTGGAATCAGAAGTCAGTCGAGTCCAACTCAGCCATGATCCACGCAGTCAGCACGACGATCCGTTGCTGGACAGCCTGCTATCCCTCTGTGTGCTGCACCAGAAGCCCGCCAGCCGAGCGATGCTGACCACTGGCCTGCCGCTGCCGGCCCAGCGCCTGAGCCCGGAGTTGCTGCCGCGTGCAGCGGCCCGTGCCGGCCTGCAGGGGCGCTTGTTGCAGCGCAAGCTTGAGCAGATTCCGGCCATTGCCATGCCGGCCATGCTGCTGCTCAAGGACGGTCGCAGTACGGTATTGCTGGGTTGGGAGAATGATGACACGGCGCGACTGTTGCTCAGCGAAAGCGACGGTGGCGAGGTGCATGTCAGTCGCGAAGCACTGCAAAGCGACTACAGCGGGCGGGTATTCTTCGCTCAGCCGCAGCACAAGTTCGACGTCAATCACGGCAACCTGATTCCGCGCGCGCGCTCCTGGTTCCGTGACACCCTCAAGCGCAGTCGCTGGCTGTACATCGATGCCATCGCCGCCAGCCTGGTGATCAACCTGATCGCCCTGGCCGCGCCGCTGTTCGTGATGAAT
This sequence comes from Pseudomonas sp. UM16, assembly GCF_050312595.1. Classification (NCBI taxonomy): domain Bacteria; kingdom Pseudomonadati; phylum Pseudomonadota; class Gammaproteobacteria; order Pseudomonadales; family Pseudomonadaceae; genus Pseudomonas; species Pseudomonas sp. UM16. Next base: position 3,587 of record NZ_JBNPJT010000025.1, read on the forward strand.
GTCTACGATCGCGTGGTCCCCAACCAGGCGACCGCGACCCTGTGGGTGCTGGCTATCGGTATCGCCGGTGCGTACATCTTCGACCTTATCCTCAAGGGTCTGCGCAGTCTGTGTCTTGACCTTGCCGGGAAAAAGACCGACCTGATCATCTCTGCCACTTTGTTCGAGCGCATCGTCGGCATGGCGATGAAGTATCGCCCGGCGCGGGTCGGCAGCTTTGCCCAGAACATCCATGAATTCCAAGGGCTACGCGACTTCCTCGCGTCACTGACCCTGACCAGCCTGATCGACCTGCCGTTCACCCTGCTGATCCTGCTGGTGATCGCTATCATTGGCGGCCACCTGGTGTGGATTCCGATCGTTGCCTTCCCGCTGGCATTGGGTATTGGCTACGCCCTGCAGAAGCCCCTGGTGGCGACGCTGGAGCGGACCATGGCGCTGGCTTCCGAGCGTCAGTCGAGCCTGATTGAAACCCTGGCCAGCCTCGATGCAGTCAAGGTCAACAATGCCGAAAGCGAACGTCAGTACATGTGGGAGCAGACCATTGGCACCCTCAGTCGCCTGGAACTGCGGGTCAAGGTGCTGTCGGGCATGGCGATGAACGTGACCCTGCTGATCCAGCAACTGGCCGGTGTCGCGTTGATTTGTGCCGGTGTCTACCAGATCATCGCCGGCAACCTCAGCATGGGTGGCCTGATCGCCTGCTACATGCTCAGTGGCCGCGCCCTGGGCCCATTGGCGCAGTTGTCCGGTTTACTGACCCGATACCAGCAGGCCAAGGTCACCATGGTCTCCACCGATCAGATGATGGAACTGCCGCAAGAGCGCAACTTCGAAGAGCGTCCGCTGAGCCGCCAGGTGCTGCAGGGTGCCATCGAGTTTCGCGGCGTTGATTTCACCTACCCGAACCAGCAGAACCTGGCGCTCAAGAGTGTCAGTCTGACCATTCGGCCGGGTGAGAAAATCGGCATCATTGGCCGTAGCGGCTCGGGCAAGAGCTCGCTGGCCAAGTTGATCGTTGGTCTTTACGAAGCCGACGGCGGTTCGCTGTTGGTCGATGGCGTGGATATCCGTCAGGTCGACGTCAGCGAGCTGCGCCACAACATCGGCTACGTCCCTCAGGACATCCAGTTGATGGCCGGCACCTTGCGCGACAACCTGGTCAGCGGTGCGCGCTATGTCGAGGACGAAATGGTCCTGCAGGCCGCCGAATTGTCGGGTGTCCATGAGTTTGCCCGCCTGCATCCGCAGGGGTATGAATTGCAGGTTGGTGAACGCGGTCAGAACCTCTCCGGTGGCCAGCGCCAGAACGTTGCTCTGGGCCGGGCGCTGTTGCTCAACCCGCAGATTCTGCTGCTCGACGAGCCCACCAGCGCCATGGACAACACGGGTGAAGAACGTCTCAAGCAACGCCTCCAGGCCGTTGTTGAAAACAAGACCGTGGTCCTGGTCACCCACCGGGCATCGTTGTTGTCACTGGTCGACCGGCTGATTGTCGTGGACCGTGGGCAGATTGTTGCGGATGGCCCGAAAGCCGCCGTCATGGATGCGCTGAAGAAGGGGCAGATCAGTGTTGCATAAGGTGGATATGGGCCGTTTCAAGGAAAGCCTGCGCAAGTACTTCAAAGGCTCGGAGTCGCTTAGCGGTCAGCCGCTGCCCGAAGTGAACAAAGCGCTGATCGAGGATGCACCACGCATTGTACGCCTGACCATCTGGGGGGTGATCGCCTTCTTCCTGTTCATGGGCTTGTGGGCCAATTTTGCGATCATCGACGAAGTCACCCGCGGCGAAGGCAAGGCGATTCCGTCGTCCAAGCTGCAGAAGATCCAGAACCTGGAAGGCGGTATCGTTGCCGAGATCTATGCCAAAGAAGGCCAGATCGTTGAAGCCGGCGCACCGCTGTTGCGTCTGGACGATACCCGTTTTGTCTCCAACGTCGGTGAGACCGAGGCCGATCGACTGGCCATGGCCTTGCGTGTGGAGCGCCTGAGCGCCGAAGTCGATGACCGGCCATTAAAGATCGACGAAGAAATCCGCAAGGCGGCGCCAAGCCAGGCGTCCAACGAAGAGGCGCTGTATCAGAGCCGCCGTCAGCAGTTACAGGACGAGATCGGCGGCCTGCAGGAGCAGTTGGTACAGCGTCAGCAGGAACTGCGTGAATTCAGTTCCAAGCAGGGGCAGTACCGCAACAGCCTGCAGCTGCTGCGCCAGGAAATCAGCATGTCCGAGCCATTGGTGGCTCAGGGCGCGATTTCACAGGTTGAAGTGCTGCGTCTCAAGCGTGCCGAGGTGGAAAACCGCGGCCAGCTGGACGCCACCTCGCTGGCCATTCCGCGTGCCGAGTCGGCGATCAAGGAAGTCGAGCGCAAGATCGATGAGACCCGCGGCAAATTCCGCAGCGATGCCCTCATGCAGCTCAATGAAGCACGTACCGACTTGAGCAAGGCCCAGGCCACCGGTAAAGCGCTGGATGATCGGGTTAACCGCACCCTGGTGACCTCGCCAGTGCGCGGTATCGTCAAGCAGCTGTTGGTCAATACCGTCGGTGGTGTAATCCAGCCGGGTAGCGACCTGGTCGAAATCGTCCCGTTGGATGACACTCTGTTGGTCGAAGCGCGAATTCGCCCGCAAGATATCGCCTTCCTGCATCCTGGCCAGGAAGCCATGGTCAAGTTTACCGCCTATGACTTCACCATCTATGGTGGGCTCAAAGGCAAGCTGGAACAGATTGGTGCCGACACCATTACCGATGAAGAGAAGAACACCTTCTACGTGATCAAACTGCGTACCGAGCGCAGCCACCTGGGCACCGACGAGAATCCGTTGTTGATCATTCCGGGGATGGTGGCTTCGGTTGACATCATCACCGGCAAGAAAAGCGTGCTGAGCTACCTGCTCAAACCGATCATTCGCGCCCGGGCTGAGGCGCTGCGCGAGCGTTGATCCTGTGGTCATCGCCGGCATTGCCGGCGATGATCGACACTCAGGACGTCTGGTACTGTGCCGCCGCCTTGCTCAAGGTTTCAGCAATCTGCTGACGCAGAGCCAAGGGCTGTTCGACGATCAAACCATCACCCTGACTCAGCAGCCACCAACGCAGCTGCCAACTGTTGCTCACCGTCGCCCGCAAACAGTGGCCTTGCTCCAGCGGGGTCAGTTGCATGTCTGCCGACAGCGGCGTCTCCCGCACCAAGCGTGCCAAGTTGTCGCTGATCCAAGCCTGCAACTCGATTTTGTCGGTAGCGCCAAACTGCAGGGCATCGCTGCGCAGGTAAGCCTGCAGGTCAAAGTCGTGCAAGCCTTCGGTGGCACTGCCGAGCACGCGCAAGTGACGAAAGCGATGCACGGCAAACTGACGAATGTCACTGTACGGCGCAGCAGTAGCGATCAGATAGCTGATCTGGCCACGCTGGATCAGCGCCAGCGGATTGAGGGTCATCTCACTGATCTTGTCGGTGTGCGCCGAGTAGTACTGGCAATGCAGTTGGTACTCCTCAAGCAGGGCATGCTGCAGCGTCTCCAGAATCGTGTCCGGGACTTCTGGGGCCTGCATGTTCATGTCCGCACGGACGCTGGCGACCTTATCCAGCCAACGTGCTGCTTTGTTGGCACTGGACAGGTGTTCAAGCTTTTGCCGGGCATGGCTGAAACGTGCATCAAGCACTTTGAGCATGCTGCTGGGCAGCAACGGTCGCACCGCTTCCTCGACCAATGCCAGGCTCAGCGCCTCGTTGATACTGATGCCACGCAGTTCAACACAGGCATTGGTTGCCCAGTGCCAGCCATAGGGGATGCTTTTATCATTGCGCTCCAGCGGAAAGATCAGTGACAGCTCATTCAAATCGCGTTCGATGCTGCGTTTGCTGATGGAGAAGCCGGCGTCTTGCAGGCGCCCCACCAGCTCGGCGCTGGTGATGCCTGGCGAACGGCTGGGCAATTGGCGCAGCAACTCCCATTGACGGCTGAGGGTGGCGCGGGTGGTGGCGGAGGGCAAAAGGTGGCGTCCTTGTCTAGTCTTGCGGTTGTAGCATGGTCCTAGTGGAAAGATATGGCAATTGGCCATTTATCTATCAGATCAAGGATGAAGCAGTTGATTTGCCTCAACCGAATCGTTCGCGACAGGTTTTGTCGTGGCTCTGCGCAGAATCACGCCTCATTACACCCGCCATCAGTTCGGGGGGTTGTTCAATGAGGATGAACATGTCAGCTGCCAGCAACATCTACCCACTGCTCGAGCGCCTGCTACCAGAGCGCATCATTCCGGCGCCTGGTCGCTGCGGTCAGCTGGAGCGGCTGTACAACGGTGTTGGGATGCCCAGTCAGCGCGCAGCCCTGGGCGAAAGTTTCATCTTGATCAGTCGTCTGGACGAGGCCACGGACTTGCAGGCGCTGTACAACGATCTGCGCGATCAGGCCCTGGATGGCAATGTCGCGGCGCTCAATGACCTGGGCTGGATCTGGCTCAATGGCAAATACTGGCGCGCCGACCCGACACTGGCCGGCCACTTGCTACGCATGGCTGCGTTGCAGGGCAGTGCCCCGGCCTGGTTCAACCTGGGTCAGCAGTACTATTTCGGTAAAGGTGTGGAAGTGGCCTATGCCACCGCAGCGGAGTACTACCAACACGCTTTTGAACGCGGTTTGGAGCAGGCTGCAGCCGCGTTGGGCGATCTCTACGAAGAAGAGATCTGCGACAGCGATGAGCAACGCTGGGTGGTCGACCTGCAACAGGCTTACCGTTGGTTCTTGCGCGGTGCTGAGCGGGGCGAGGCGCGCTGCCGGTTCGAAGTTGGCTACCGACTGCTGCACGGGCAGAGCGTGGCGGCAGACCATAAAGCGGGGGTGTACTGGCTGGAGCTCGCGGCTGTCGCCGGTGTGATGCAGGCGGCTGAAGAGCTGGCGGTGCACTTCAGCGTTTCCCAGAATGCCTTGCGTTACCTGTTCTGGCGTGACCAGGCCATCGCCATGGGTAGCTCGCTGGCACTGACCATGAAGCTGGAAGATCAGATACAGCCATGAAGGTGGCACCCGTCAGCCACGCTTGACGGCGGGGGCGTGGATCGAAGAATATAGATAGTTAGCAAACTATGAATATAGCAACGGCTCATCCTCCATGACTCTTGAAGCGCTGCACCTGAACATCAGCACCGGCATGGTGGTGGCCAGTCGGCTCTGGCGTCGCATCTGTCAGACGACACTGGTCGGCTACGGTGTTTCCGAGGCTTGCGCCATGCCGCTGCTGACGATCGTGCGCCTGGGCGATGGCGTGCACCAAGTAGCGGTTGCCCAGGCTGCAGGACTTGAAAGCCCATCCCTGGTGCGCCTGCTCGACCAATTGTGCAGTTCAGGGCTGGTTTGCCGGACGGAAGATCCGGTGGATCGGCGCGCCAAGGCCTTGAGCCTGACCCATCGTGGCCGGGAGGTGGCCGAAGCCATTGAGGGTGAGCTGGTACGCCTGCGCCAAGAGATCCTGCACGGTATTGACGAAGCCGACCTGCTGGCGACCCTGCGCGTCTTGCACGCCTTCGAGGCCGCTGCACAGCGCACGCCGGGCGTGCCTTCATGAAGGGCTTCTTCAGCACCTTGCCACCTGCCCGTGACTGGTTCTACGGCGTGCGCACATTCGCCGCGTCGATGATTGCGTTGTACATCGCTTTGCTCATGCAGTTGCCCCGGCCTTATTGGGCCATGGCCACTGTCTATATCGTTTCCAGCCCTTTCGTTGGTCCGACCAGTTCCAAAGCGTTGTACCGCGCCATGGGGACGCTGTTGGGTGCTGCTGGCGCGGTGTTCCTGGTGCCAATGCTGGTGCAGACACCACTGCTGCTGACCGTGGCCATTGCCTTGTGGACCGGCACCTTGCTGTTCCTCTCGCTGCACCTGCGTACCGCCAACAGCTATGCCTTGATGTTGGCCGGTTATACCTTGCCGATGATTGCCCTACCGGTGGTCGACGACCCGCTGCGGGTGTTTGATATCGCGTCCTCACGGGCCCAGGAAATCTGCCTGGGTATCGTCTGTGCCGCAGTGGTCGGCGCAATCTTCTGGCCGCGTCGGCTGGCCCCGGTGCTGGTTGGCGCTACCGGCAACTGGTTCAACGAAGCAATCCGCTACAGCGATACCTTTCTGGCCCGCCAGACGTCGGCTGATAGCGTTGGCGCTTTGCGCGCCTCGATGGTGACCACCTTCAACTCGCTGGAGTTGATGATTGGCCAACTGTCCCACGAAGGTGCACGGCCGCAGACGGTCAAAAATGCCCGCGAATTACGTGGCCGAATGATTCATCTGTTGCCGGTGGTTGACGCTCTCGACGACGCCTTGTTGGCCTTGGAGGCCCGTGCGCCGGCAGAGGCAAAACAACTGCAACCACTGCTGGAGCAGGCGCGAGACTGGCTGAAAAGTACCGCCAGTGACGCCGAACCGCGTCGCTGGTCGAGCTTGAAGGCGCAGCTTGAACACCTGCAGCCGAGCGCCGCGGCATTGGATGAACGTGCTGCGCTGTTGCTCTCCAATGCGCTCTACCGCCTGGCTGAATGGGTCGACCTGTGGCAAGACTGCTGCAGCCTGCAACATGCCATCCGCAACGATGACCAGTCGCCATGGCGCGCGGTGTATCGGCACTGGCGCCTGGGGCGGCTGACGCCGTTCTTTGACCGTGGCCTGATGCTCTACTCCGTGTTCTCCACGGTCACAGCGATCATCGCCGCCACCACTCTGTGGATTCTCTCGGGCTGGAGCGATGGCGGCAGTGCGGTAATTCTTGCTGCAGTAGCCTGCAGTTTCTTCGCCGCCATGGACGACCCGGCCCCGCAGATCTACCGGTTCTTTTTCTGGACGGCGGCGTCGGTGGTGTTTGCCAGCTTGTACTTGTTCCTGGTGCTACCGAACCTGCATGACTACCCGATGCTGGTGCTGGCCTTTGCTGTGCCGTTCATCTGTGTCGGCACGCTCACGGTGCAACCTCAGTTTTACCTCGGCACTTTGCTGACCATCGTCAACACCGCTTCGTTCATCAGCATTCAGGGCGCCTACGACGCCAACTTCCTGACCTTCATCAACTCCAACCTGGCAGGGCCGGTAGGGCTGTTGTTTGCCTTCATCTGGACCTTGGTGATGCGTCCTTTCGGTATCGAACTGGCGGCCAAGCGCCTGACCCGCTTCAGCTGGCGTGACATCGTCGGCATGACCCGTCTGGCAACATTGGCCGAACACCGGCGCCTGGGCGTGCAAATGCTTGACCGTCTGATGCAACTGTTGCCGCGCCTGATCCAGACTGGCCAGGATACCGGCACCGCCCTGCGCGACCTGCGTGCGGGCCTGAACTTGCTCGATCTACTCGCCTACATGCCACGGGTCGGTGCGCAGACACGGGCGCCGCTGGAGCGGGTGGTTGAAGAAGTTGGCGAGCATTTTCAGGCGTGTCTGGACGCCCGCCAGCGTCTACATGCGCCGCCGGTTCTGTTGCAAAGCATGGAGCGCGCCCGCCGCGCCTTGAACCTGAACGACCTGGCCGACAACAGCGAAACCCGGCTGCAATTGCTGCACGCCTTGAGCGGCCTGCGCCTGGCCTTGCTGCCAGGGGTTGAGGTGGTGCTGGAGCCGTCTGACGAGCCACCGCAACTGCCCTATGGTATCGATGGAGCCCCCCTGTGATCGGTGAACTGGATATCAGCGGGGTATTTCTGCCCACGCTGCTGGTGATGATGGTTCTCACCTATCTGCTGTTTCTCGGGGTGCATGCTGTGCTTACCCGTGTGCATTTCTACCGCCTGGTCTGGCACCGGGCGTTGTTTAACGTTGCTCTCTACGCCGTGCTGCTTGGCACGGTCGACCACTTTTGCCGAAACCTGATGCTGCCATGAAAAAACCCTTGTTGACCCTGGGCCGCGTGGTCCTGACCCTGCTGGTAGTGACACTGGCGACCGTACTGGTCTGGCAGATGGTCATGTACTACATGTTCGCTCCCTGGACCCGCGACGGGCACATCCGCGCCGACGTGATCCAGATTGCCCCGGACGTCTCCGGCCTGATCCAGAAGGTTGACGTGCGTGACAACCAGGTGGTCAAACGCGGCGACGTGCTGTTCACCATCGACCAGGATCGTTTCAAGCTAGCCCTGCGCCATGCTCAGGCGACCTTGGCCGAACGCAAGGAAACACTGGCTCAGACCCGCCGGGAAGCCCGCCGTAACCGTGGCCTGGGCAACCTGGTGGCGCAGGAGCAACTGGAAGAGAGCCAGTCCCGCGAGGCCCGAGCGCAGTCGGCGCTGGCCGAGGCACAGGTCGCGGTGGACGCTGCGCAGTTGAACCTGGACCGCTCGGTAGTGCGCAGCCCGGTCGATGGCTACCTCAACGACCGTGCACCGCGTCCGCATGAATTTGTCAGTGCTGGGAAAGCCGTGCTCTCGGTGGTCGACAGCAACTCCTACCACGTTGATGGTTACTTCGAAGAAACCAAACTGTCTGGCATTCATATCGGTCAGGCAGTGGATATCCGCGTAATGGGCGACAACGCCCGTTTGCGTGGGCATGTGCAGAGTTTTGCGGCCGGCATTGAAGACCGTGACCGCAGCAGCGGCGCCAACCTGCTGCCGAACGTTAACCCGGCGTTCAGCTGGGTGCGCTTGGCCCAGCGGATACCGGTGCGGATCGCGTTCGATGAAGTGCCGGCGGACTTTCGCATGATCGCCGGGCGTACCGCGACTGTGTCGATTATCGACGGGAAGGACCAATGAAACGCCTGACGCTGCTTGGCTTGAGCCTGTTATTGTCGGCCTGCCAGATGGTCGGGCCGGATTACCAGCTACCCAAGGATAGTGCGATTCAGCGTGCCGACTTACAGGGGCAGCTACGTCAGGATGCCAATAGCGTAGTGTCGGCGCCGGTGCCGCAGAACTGGTGGCACCTGTATCACGATCAGCGCCTCAATACGCTGGTTACTCAAGCCTTGGCAGCCAACACTGAACTGCGCGTCGCCGCTGCCAACATCGCTCGTGCCCGTGCCCAGGTCGAACAGGCTGAGGCCCAGGGCGGACTCAATGGCGGTGTGAAACTCGGGGCTCAGCGTTTGCAGGAGTCCGGCGAGGCGTTTCTGCTGCCGGAGAAAGTGCCGGTGGCGAACATTGGTGAAGCGATCATCAGCGCGTCCTACCAGTTTGACCTGTGGGGCACCCTCAAGCGTGGTGTCGAAGCGGCTCAGGCCAATGCCGATGCCACTCAAGCCGCTGCCGATACGGCCCGAATCACGCTGGTCGCCGATGTTGTGCGCGCTTATACCCAGGTGTGTGCGGCGAACGAGGAGTACCACATCGCCCGTGAGTCCCTGGACCTGCAAGAGCAGAGCGTGACGTTGACCCAGCGTCTGCGCGACGCTGGGCGTGGTGACGAAACCCAGGTCACCCGTTCGCAGACTCAATTCAAATCGCTGCGCGCCGAACTGCCGCGCTACCAGGCGGCACGTGAGGCGGGCTTGTACACCCTGTCGATGCTACTGGCCAAACCAGTGGCACAGCTGCCGGCTGGTACCGCCGACTGTGCTGAACTACCTCACATCGCCCAAGTGCTACCGGTGGGCGATGGCGCTGCGTTGCTCAAGCGCCGTCCGGATATCCGCCAGGCTGAACGAAGCCTTGCGGCGTCCACTGCGACCATCGGTGTGGCCACCGGTCAGCTGTATCCGGACATCAGCATTGGTGCCCAGGTCGGCACCATTGGTATCCTGGAAAACCTTGGCGAGCCGGCGACCAACCGTTGGGGCTTTGGCCCGCTGCTAACCTGGACTGTACCGACCAACGGCTCGCGCGCACGCATTCGCCAGGCCGAGGCTTCGACTCAAGCGGCGCTGGCGCATTTTGATGGGGTGGTGCTCAATGCCATCCGCGAAACCCAGACCAGCCTGGCGCAGTACAGTGCATTACTGGAGCGCCGTGATGCCCTGGCGGAGGCAGAGAAGTCGGCGCAGTTGGCCGCCGATCAGACCCATCGCTTCTATCAGGCTGGACGGGAGTCATTCCTGGCGGACCTGCAGGCGACGCGGACCTATACCGATATGCGCGCGCAACTGGCGATGGCCAATACTCAAGTGGCGATGGGGCAGATTGGTCTATTCCTGGCGTTAGGTGGAGGTTGGTAGATCCGACTTACTGTAGGAGCGGATTAATCCGCGCCCACAGGTTCTGGCGCTATTTATCCACAAAGCCCTTGAGCATCTCGATCGGCAACGGAAAGACAATGGTCGACGACTTGTCCCCGGCAATGCTGCCCAAAGTCTGCATGTAGCGCAGTTGCATGGCCCCCGGCTGGCGCCCGAGGATCTCTGCCGCCTGCATCAGTTTCTCCGAAGCCTGCAATTCCCCTTCGGCGTGAATTACTTTGGCCCGCCGTTCGCGCTCGGCCTCCGCCTGGCGGGCAATAGCGCGGATCATCGACTCGTTGAGGTCGACATGCTTGATCTCGACATTGGCCACCTTGATGCCCCAGGCGTCGGTCTGTGCATCCAGCACCTCGCGGATGTCCTGGTTCAAGCGTTCGCGTTCAGCCAGTAGTTCGTCCAGTTCATGCTTGCCGAGCACCGCGCGCAGAGTGGTCTGCGCCAATTGGCTGGTGGCCATGAGAAAGTCTTCGACCTGAATGATCGCCTTCTGTGGATCAAGCACGCGAAAGTAAAGCACCGCATTGACCTTAACCGAAACGTTGTCACGAGTGATTACATCCTGTGGTGGTACGTCGAGGACGATGGTGCGCAGATCAACCCGAACCATTTGCTGAATGCCTGGAATCAGCAACACCAGGCCAGGCCCTTTGACCCGCCAGAAGCGTCCGAGCTGGAACACTACGCCCCGTTCGTATTCGCGCAAGATGCGAAACGCTGACAGCAACAGCACTGCGGTCAACGCCAGCAGTGCGCCAAAGCCCAGTTCGAAAAACATGCTCAATCTCCTTGCACCACCGCGTCGGCTGCGGCGCTGACGTCCAGAAGTACGCCCTTGCGTGAGATCACCCGGACGCGTTGCCCTACCTGCAGTGGCGATTGGCACTGCGCCTGCCACTGTTCCCCCTGCGCTTGCACTGAACCGATATAGGGGTCGCTGTCATTGACCGCCATCACCGTGGCCAAGCTCCCGACCAACCCGGCATCGCCGCTGACCAGCGCTCGCCTGCGGGCTTTTATGGCCATGCCCAGTACACCGCCAAGCAATAACGCCGAGACCAGCGCCAGAAACAGAATCAGCGGCAGCGGGATGCCGAAGCCGGGCACATCGGTGTCCATCAGGATCACCGCGCCGACCACAAAGGCGACGATGCCACCGAAGCCAACCACCCCAAAGCTGGGCATAAACGCCTCAGCGATCATGAATGCCACGCCAAGCAAAATCAGTGCGATACCGGCATAGCTCACCGGCAACAACTGCAGGGCATACAGGGCCAACAACAGGCAGATGCCGCCGATCACACCACCAACCCCGGAGCCTGGGCTCATGAACTCGAACATCAGGCCATAGACCCCAATCATGATCAGAATCAGGGCGACGCTAGGGTTGGTAATGACCGCCAGCAGGCGTGTGCGCCAGTCGGGCTGACGCTCGATGACCATCGCGCCAGCCGTGTTCAGTTGCAGTGGTTGCCCCGCGACTTCGACGGTTTTGCCGTCGAGTTGTCGCAGTAGGTCGGGCAGGTCATTGGCAACCTGGTCGATCACCTTCAGGCGCAGGGCATCACTGGCGGGCAGGCTGACGGATTCGCGCACTGCCTGCTCAGCCCACTCGGCGTTGCGCCCACGCAGCTGAGCCAAGCCGCGAATGTAGGCAGCCGCATCGTTGACCTGCTTGCGGGTCATGGTGTCTTGTTCGTTCTGCGGTGATTGCTTGTCGCCGGTCGGTGCTGCCGGTGGGGCCGCTGGGTCCTTAGGAGTACCGGGCAGGCCACCGATCTGCACCGGAGTGGCAGCGCCGAGGTTGGTACCCGGGGCCATGGCCGCGACGTGGCTGGCGTAGAGAATGTAGGTGCCGGCACTGGCCGCCCGGGCGCCGCTGGGGGCGACGTAACTGGCCACTGGCACGGGACTGGCGAGGATCGCTTTGATGATCTCGCGCATCGAGCTGTCCAGCCCGCCAGGGGTGTCGAGGCGGATCACCACCAACTGCGCCTGCTCGGCGTTGGCGTGCTCCAGGCCCCGGATCAGATAATCGGCACTGGCCGGACCAATGGCATCGTTGATACTCAGTACCAGCACCGGTTGCCCAGGCGCAGCCTGACCGCTCGACTGCGCGCCAAACCAAAGCACTAACAGCAGGAAGCGAAACCAACGAGCGATCACCTGAATTCACCCGACTTGTACATGTCCAATAAGTTTAGTCGGCTGCCTTGGACAGCACGGCCTAAACTTCACAAGTGGGGGCAAGCTCTATACGGAGGTGCATCATGCGTATGGCAAAAACCCTGCAGCAGTGCCTGGACAAGGCCGGCTGCGACTACGACATCGTTCCTCACGCGCACTCATCCACCAGCCTTGAGTCAGCGCGCATGGCCGGAGTGCCCGCTGAGCGGGTGGCCAAGTCAGTCATGCTCGACGACCGCCATGGCAATTACCTGATGGCGGTGTTACCGGCCAACCGCCACCTGGACATGAGCAAGGTGCAGGCGACCGGGCAATGGCACATGACCTCGGAAAGCAACCTGCCACACCTGTTTGGTGACTGTGAGCGCGGTGCTATCCCGGCCATGGGCGAGGCCTATTCGATCAAAATGCTGGTCGACCCGACCCTGACCCGCCAGGGCGATATCTATGTCGAAGCCGGCGATCACGATCACCTGATCCACATGAACATGACGCAATACCTGAAACTGGTGCCTAACGCCGAAGTGCGTGAGGTTTGCTGATGATCAACCCACTGCCAGGCTGGCGTCGTGGACGACTGGCCTGGCCCCAAGGAGTGACCCATGGAAGCACCTACCCATAAGTTTTCAGAGTTGTTCAAACAGTTGGGTTTGCCTGACGACCCGGTCGGCATCGACCAATTCCTTACCAGTCATTCGCCACTAAAGGGCGATATAAAGCTGGTCGATGCGCCATTTTGGACGCCGTCTCAAAAGGCTTTTCTCCAAGAGAGTGTCATTGAAGACTCCGACTGGGCGGTGCCCTTCGACCAGCTCAACGAGGCCTTGCGTAACCCGAGAAAATAAACGCCGAGCGGCACCTGTTACCGGCGTTCGGCGTTGCTATGCTCAGAAAAAAACAACAGGGGACAGCGCCAATGAAAGAGCCCTATGCCGTTGGTTTTTGGTGTGCCGTGACCGCTTTGAGCTTGCTGACCGTCGGCTATTTCTATGGAGTCAAAGAGACCTATCAACTCAACCAGGCCCTGGTGTTTCTCTATGCAGCCGGTGGTGTGATCGGGGCGTTGGCGCTGACGGCGCTGGCCTGGATCGCCTGGCAGCAACTAAGGGTCAGCAAACGCCAGCTGGCCCAGGGGCGCACCTTGGTGGCGATCTGGAACACCAAGGTTGCCTTGCGGCGAGTTGAAACCGTGTTCGACCGTTATTTCTGGGGCAGCTACTGGCAGCCGGGGCGCACCTTCCAGGAAGTCATGGGGGAGCTTGAAGGCACACCGCTTGAGCAAAGCCTCGAAGCCCTCAAGCGCCAATGTCGGGAGCTGGACAAGGAAACCCATGACCTGCGCCGGCACTGGCTGGACAACGCCCGTGAGCTCTCCACCGTAGCCACCGCCATGGCCCGTGAGCGTTACCAACTGGACCTGTGCGATTCGCAGCAAAGCAGCGGGCGAGGGGGCGCGGTGCTCAATCGTGATCTGGAAGTGCTGGTTTACACCTGGTCGGCGCGCCTGCGCAGCTTCGACCACCAGCTCGATGAGCTGGAGGGCGAATACCGCTGAGAGCGTTCGCGGCGGCTCAATCGCCGCGAATGTACTGCTCCAGCTGCAGGATCATGTTGGCCTGTTCGGCGATGGCCTCTTTGACCAGGTCACCGATCGACAACAGGCCCAGCAGTTCGCCGTTCTCCACTACGGGCAAGTGGCGCAAGTGGCTGTTGGTCATCATGTTCATGCAGTACTCGATGTTCTGGTGCGGATCCACAGTGATCACCGGCGCGCTCATGATCGCGCTGACCGGGGTGCCCACTGACGAACGGCCCTTAAGCACCATCTTGCGCGCATAGTCACGTTCACTGACGATTCCCACTACGTGACCACCCTCGACCACCGGTAAGGCACCGACGTTTTTCTCGGCCATCAGTCGGAGCGCATCGAGGACCATATGGTCGGGGCCAATAGTATGGACCTGGTGATGCTGCTGGGCTTTGGTTTTCAGGAGCTGTGCCACGGTTTTCATAGAGGCCTCTGCGATGCTAGGAATTGATGACGGCAGATCCCTAAAGAATCGTGTACAGATCGCCGCAGGGCAAGGGAGAAAGCGGCATCGAGGCGATTGAAAAACGTCATGGGCATATTTTTAGCCCTGCCGGTTGTTCATCCAACCTCGCAGGGCCGCCTGTTTCAGCTTTTTTGCACAATCACCTGACTGTTCAAGTCATTGAGCATGGCTTCTACCGCCGGTTTCATCTTCTCGTAGTCGGCAACACTGCAGACCGACTTGGGATAGTTGAAGTCGAAGCGGCGATTGACCACAACACTGTTGCCTTCACGCCGGTACTCGGCGCTGTAGTCCAGGTACTGATCCTTGATCTTCACCGCTTTGGGCGAGGCAATGATCTGCACGTCGGCGGGGAACTCGAAGCGTGCTTGCTCTTCGGTGACGCCGGAAATGCAGGTAAAGGCTTGGGTCCGCTGCTTTTCGGCAACGAAGCCGAACACATTCTGGGCGATGCCACCAGCCAGGCTGGACAACGTCGGTACGCCAATAGGGCCGGGCAGGTTAGCCAGGTTTTCACTACGCCCGTCGATGTGCACCGCAAAAGGGCCGCTGCCATCCAGGCTGTCGCTGCTGGCCTTGCCGCTGCCTGTCTGGCCGTATGCGGCGAGGATTTGCTGAACCATCAGATCGCGTTGCGCCGGGGGCATGTTACGCATGCCCCAGCGATTGAGCTCGGCTGCCCAGCCTTCGATCTTCGACTCATGTTGGAACTCAGCCGCGCCGCTGCTGGTGATTTTGAAGGTGGTGCTGTTCTCGACCTTGCTCGGCTGGGTGGCCGGGGTGCGACCGAGGGTGCCTGTGCGGGCCAGCAGGGTAGGTTTATCCAGCACCGGTACCGGCAAATAGCCGCTGGCGATGGCTTCGGCGGTGGAGTCCAGGTACAGGTCCAGGCTCGGGATGTAAGTGATGACATGATTGATCACCCCCAGTGTCGGCACCTTGGGCAGCGTGTAGGCATTGCCGAGGTTGACCAGCGCCGCTGTGCTGTCGATGTTGACGGCGGCCAACAAAGCTTCGAGCAGGACGACGTGGTCTTTGCAGTCACCATAGCGATTGCTCAGAACGGTGTCGGCGGCATGTGGCACGACGCCCCCGGCGCCGATGTAGACCGCCACATAGCGGATGTTGCGGCGCACCCAGTCGCCCAGGGCCAGGGCTTTGTCCCGTGGGTTGTCGTGTTTGGCGGTCAACGCTTGGGCCAGCTCGCGGATGGCTGGGGTCACTTCGCTTTTGGCGCGCGCCGCGTAGGCTTTGGCAAAAGTGCTGTAGTCATCGAAAGTGGAAACCGCCAGGTAGTTGCCGTAGTCCGAATAGGCTACCGAGTCCAGCTCAATCCTGGCGTTGTCACCTGGTTGGTAGTCCCACTGGTAAACCGTACGCCCCGCACTTGCCTTGGGGCTGGAGGCCTTGAAGCCTTTGGCTTCGGCGTGCAGTTTGAGGTTTTCGGGCAGGTCATAGGTCAGGGTGAACTGTTTCACCGGGTTAAACGGCGGCATCGCCAGGTATTCGAACTGGCCGGGGAACAGAGCGGTCTTGCGCTGTTTCTTGAAGCTCAGCACCAAGCGATCGCCCACCGCCACTTCAGGGAAAATAACCGTCTTGACCAGGCTGTCGTGGAACATCGGCGCCTGGGTCGACTGGCTTTCCTGCTGTTCCTTGATTTGCTCGGGACCTACCACTACCTTGCGGCCATCAGGCTTCTGGGTATAAGCCTGGAGCACGTCGAGGCTTTCCATCGTGCGGTTGTAGTACAGCGGGCGTTGAGCCGTGTTCTGGATCGCCCGTTCTTCGTTGATCAGGTAGACCAATTCCTGAGTGGTCTGGTAGCTGCCATCCTCGGCAACCACGGTGTGACGAGTGTCTTTTTCGATGGTGACTGAGGCGTCAGTCCCGTCATCCTTGGCCTGGGCCAGATTGACCGCGAACAGACAACAGAACATTCCGAACAGACGGCTCGGGGTTAAAGCGAGGCGTTTCATAAAGATCCTTCTTGCATAAACTGATTCTAAATAAGAATCACTACAGTGGCATTTTGCCTTGTTGAACGCTTCGCTGCTGCAACAATTTAACGATGGTTTTGCATGTTCTGACATTTGTGAAAACGGTCTTGTCCGGATTTTGTGGGAGCTGGGTCCGCGCAATCTGATCCTATCGCCAGCAAGGCTAGCGCCCACAGGAATGCAGCAAGCAGCGAGCCGGCACCTGCGGCCAACAAAAAAGGCCCAGGTTTTCACCTGAGCCTTCTGGCACCACAACCTACGTTCAAAGCCCGTTGGGCAAGAACCGAGTAGCACCGCTTACATCATCGATCTTTTTGATACGGAAGGCTTTGATGCAGGTTTCATTACGGGTGTTGCTGTCTGGGCAGTACTGTTTGACGAAATCGCCAAATGCCATGTCCTGACCGTTAACGCTCAGCACACGTTTAAAGTATTCGCCCTGGATGCCCTGAGCCTGACGCGAGGCGGTCATTTCCTGATCGACCACCAGGCGGCCATGCAGGTCGACGGTGGGGAACTTGGCTTCTTCCTTGGAGCAGGCACTCAGCAGCAGGCCAGCCGCTACCAGCATAAACAGACGCAGCATGATGTTGTCTCCGCAGAGGTTTGCCCCGGCCTTTGTGCTGGGGCAAACCTGTGTTGGTTACTCGCCGAACAGTTTGTTGGAGCGATTGATTTCGGCCGTACCAGCGTCTTCGAGCAACGATTTGGCGCCCGACGTCACGTTCCGTGCGGAGTCGGCGTTGGACTGGATCACGTCAGTGCGCGCGGCGCTGTCGCGTAGCTCGGCATCGATGTAATCGTTGGAACGTGCGACCCGGGCCTTTTTCGCTTGCAGCGCCAGGCGACGCTCTTCCAGCTCCAATGCACGCAGCTCGTCTTCGAAACCTTCTTCGCGGGTGCGAACGCGCTTCTGCTCGACAGCTTGTGCCTGCTGCCGTTCGGCGGCGGCTTGCGCGGCGGCACGCTGCGAGGCAGCGCGCTGCTGGCGGGCAGCGGCTTCGCGCGATTCAGCACGTTGCTGAGCGGCGGCGGCCTGACGCAGGCGTTCGGCTTGCAGGTTGGCTTCAGTCTGTTTGGTCTGCTGTTCGATCTGGTAAAGCTGATCGAACTGGCCTGCTGTGGCGGTCATGGCAGACAGTGCGAGGGCGGTGCCCAGAACAATATGCTTCATGGCCGGTTGCCTCAGCTCTTTTTAGGTTCTGGGCAGGTAGCATTCGGCTGAATGCGCGTCTCGTTGCTCATGGTCATGACCATCAGGGAGATGCCACCGACTTCGAAGCTGCAAGGACGACCCACCTGAGCGGAGGTGTAGATCTTGCCGCTTTCGGAGTAACCGATCAGCACGCCTGGAACCAGGGTGGTGTCGTTGACCATGGAGCCAGCCAGGGCACCCGCACCACCACCGGCAACACCGCCGACAATAGCGGTGTCAGTGTTTTTGCCAGCACCCAGTGCGGCACCACCCAGTGCACCGAGAACACCGCCAACCATCATCGCGGCATTTTTGTTCTTCTCGTTGCTGACTTTGATTTTGGTCGGCGAGACGGTGAGGATCTTCACGGTCTTGGCTTCTTGCTGAGTGTTCACCTGGCTGGCGTCAAACACATCGGATTCATACTGCTCGCCAGTCGCCTGGCAGCCTACGAGAGAAGCGACAACGGTCAAAGCCAGACAGTGTTTCAGCATTTTCATTCCTAAATTCCCTGGAGGGTGTGGGTAACCTTCGCCGCAATCCATTGATGGTGGGCATATTGCCATCATTGTAAACGGATAGTTTAAGCCAGGTAAAGCCAACAGGACTTACAGGGGATTTAGTTAGAGCGGATGGTAATAAGGATTCAGGCGCGTGCGGAGTGCAGGTGGGAGTAGGCAAAGGCCCATCGAAAGGTTGGGACTGGGAGATGGCGTTTAACGCCAGATCTTTGCAAGCAAAGAGAGGGGAAATGGCGCACTCGGCGGGATTCGAACCCACGACCCCTGCCTTCGGAGGGCAGTACTCTATCCAGCTGAGCTACGAGTGCAACGCGGGCGCCATGATACCCATCTAGACTGTCGGCGTCCATCGCCAGTATGGCTGTGTTCGATTTTGCACACACAGGACTCTATTAGTAACGTTGATCTGAAAAAGGTCGCCGTGTAGCGCTTTTTGTTCTTTTTTTCGAACACCCTATTGTCCTTTTCCCCCGTTGCTCCTAGGATTCGTTTGAGATTTCAAACGCTCTCCTTTTTCTACAATCAATAATTCGCTCCGTGCCTGCACGGTGCCTTTAAGGAAGCCGACATGCAGCTTAAAGATGCCCAGTTGTTCCGCCAGCAAGCCTTCATCGACGGCGTGTGGTTGGACGCGGACAACGGTCAGACCATCAAGGTCAATAACCCGGCCACCGGCGAGATCATCGGCACTGTGCCGAAGATGGGCGCTGCCGAAACCCGCCGCGCCATTGAGGCCGCCGACAAGGCGCTGCCGGCCTGGCGCGCGCTGACCGCCAAAGAACGTGCTGGCAAGCTGCGTCGTTGGTTCGAATTGATGATCGAGCACCAGGACGACCTGGCGCGCCTGATGACCACTGAACAAGGCAAGCCGCTGGCCGAAGCCAAGGGCGAGATCACCTACGCCGCTTCCTTTATTGAGTGGTTCGCTGAAGAAGCCAAGCGTGTTTACGGCGACACCATTCCTGGCCACCAGCCAGACAAGCGCCTGATCGTGATCAAGCAGCCAATCGGTGTGACCGCCGCGATTACGCCGTGGAACTTCCCGGCCGCGATGATCACCCGTAAAGCCGGCCCGGCTCTGGCCGCTGGCTGCACCATGGTGCTCAAGCCTGCTTCGCAAACCCCGTACTCGGCGCTGGCCCTGGTTGAGCTGGCACACCGTGCCGGTATCCCGGCTGGTGTGCTGAGCGTGGTCACCGGCAGCGCCGGCGACATCGGTAGCGAGCTGACCGGTAACCCGATCGTGCGCAAACTGTCCTTCACCGGCTCGACCGAAATCGGTCGCCAGCTGATGGCCGAATGCGCCAAGGACATTAAAAAGGTTTCTCTGGAGCTGGGCGGTAACGCACCGTTCATCGTGTTCGACGACGCTGACCTGGATAAGGCCGTCGAAGGCGCGATCATCTCCAAGTACCGCAACAACGGTCAGACCTGCGTTTGCGCCAACCGTATCTACGTTCAGGACGGCGTCTACGATGCCTTCGCCGAGAAGCTCAAGGCTGCTGTAGCCAAGCTGAAAATCGGCAACGGTCTGGAAGACGGCACCACCACCGGTCCGCTGATCGACGAGAAAGCGGTAGCCAAGGTCCAGGAGCACATCGCTGACGCCGTTGGCAAAGGCGCCCAGATCCTGACCGGCGGCAAGCTGATCGAAGGCAACTTCTTCGAGCCGACCGTACTGGTCAACGTGCCGAAGAATGCTGCCGTGGCCAAGGAAGAAACCTTCGGCCCACTGGCACCACTGTTCCGTTTCAAGGACGAGGCTGAAGTCATTGCCATGTCCAACGATACCGAGTTTGGTCTGGCCTCGTACTTCTATGCCCGCGACATGAGCCGTGTGTTCCGTGTTGCTGAAGCGCTGGAGTACGGCATGGTTGGTATCAACACCGGTCTGATCTCCAACGAAGTCGCGCCGTTCGGCGGTATCAAGGCCTCGGGCCTGGGCCGCGAAGGTTCCAAGTACGGCATCGAAGACTACCTGGAAATCAAATACCTGTGCATCAGCGTCTGATCGCAGCGTAAGGCTTTACCTCTGCCAGCGGGGCGCGAGAGCGACGTCTCGCTGGCCTTTTTACACCGTACATCCAGTGGCCTGGGCCCCTGCAGCAGTCGATCAACGCATGCTGCCTGCAGTTGAATACCGGCCACTCTGACTTGAATCGCGCCATCTTGTGTGTGGCGAATTGAGGACACTATGAGCAAGACCAACGAATCTTTGATGCAACGTCGCGTCGCCGCTGTTCCACGCGGTGTTGGCCAGATCCACCCGATCTTCGCTGAGTCGGCAAAAAACGCTACCGTTATTGACGTCGAAGGCCGCGAGTTCATCGACTTCGCCGGCGGTATCGCGGTACTGAACACCGGTCACGTGCACCCGAAGATCATCGCTGCCGTTGAAGCCCAACTGCACAAACTGACCCACACGTGCTTCCAGGTACTGGCTTACGAGCCTTACGTTGAAGTGTGCGAGAAGATCAACGCCAAGGTTCCAGGCGACTTCGCCAAGAAAACCCTGCTGGTCACCACCGGTTCCGAAGCCGTTGAAAACGCCATCAAGATCGCTCGTGCCGCCACTGGCCGTGCTGGCGTGATCGCTTTCACTGGCGCTTACCACGGTCGTACCATGATGACCCTGGGCCTGACCGGTAAAGTCGTACCTTACTCGGCCGGCATGGGCCTGATGCCAGGTGGTATCTTCCGTGCGCTGTACCCGAACGAACTGCACGGTGTCAGCATTGATGACTCGATCGCTTCGATCGAACGCATCTTCAAGAATGATGCCGAAGCGCGCGACATCGCCGCAATCATCCTCGAGCCAGTTCAGGGCGAAGGTGGTTTCTACGTTGCACCTAAAGAGTTCATGAAGCGTCTGCGCGCCCTGTGCGACCAGCACGGCATCCTGCTGATCGCTGACGAAGTGCAGACTGGCGCCGGCCGTACCGGCACCTTCTTCGCCATGGAACAAATGGGCGTTGCTCCAGACCTGACCACCTTCGCCAAATCCATCGCCGGTGGTTTCCCACTGGCCGGCGTTTGCGGCAAGGCCGAATACATGGATGCTATCGCTCCAGGCGGCCTGGGCGGCACTTATGCCGGTAGCCCAATCGCTTGCGCCGCGGCCCTGGCCGTGATGGAAGTGTTCGAAGAAGAAAAACTGCTGGAACGTAGCCAGGCTGTTGGCGAGCGTCTGGTCGCTGGCCTGCGCAAGATCCAGGACAAGCACCCGATCATCGGTGACGTCCGTGCCCTGGGCTCGATGATTGCTGTTGAAGTCTTCGACAAAGCCGGCTCCCTGACCCCGAACGCTGCAGCAGTAGCCTCGGTTGTTGCCAAAGCGCGTGACAAGGGTCTGATCCTGCTGTCGTGCGGCACCTACGGCAACGTCCTGCGTATCCTGGTTCCGCTGACCTCGCCTGATGAGCAACTGGACAAAGGTCTGGCGATCATCGAAGAGTGCTTCGCAGAACTCGCGTAAACTGTGACGTACTAGAAGAAAACCCGCTTTGGCGGGTTTTTTTTCGGCCAAAGGAAGGCAAGCGGGCTAAGGTAGCCACTAAGGAGAACACTTGGAAGGTGCGCGGGATTGCGCGTCGTGAACCAGCGGAGAGTCGAGTATGAGCAGTACCAACCCAGCCAAGGCACCCTGCGTGCTAATTGCCGAAGGCGACCCCTGGGTACGGGACATGCTTAGTCAGATTTTGCTCAGTGTGCGCTGTGATGCGCGGGTGCAGGTTTGTGCTGATGGCTCCCAGGCGCTGGCGGCGTTGTCGTGCCAACCCGACCTGATCATCGCCGCCCGGGAGCTGCCCGGTGGTGATGGCCTGGACCTGCTGCGCAACGTGCGCGCCAAAGGTCGTCAACCAGCATTGCCTTTCATCCTCATGAGCAACCGCAGCGACAGCACCAGTGTGCGTGAAGCGTTGCCGTTTGCGCCGACGGCGTACTTGAGCAAGCCGCTGAACATGGAGTCCTTGCGTCATCGCCTGGAAGAACTGCTGCTCAAGGTCGGTGAGGAAATCGCCTGTCCGGTGCCGCCGTTGCAACCGGGCATGACCCTGTCGCGTTTTCTTGAAGGCCGCCGGGCCACGGCGGATGGTGGCCCGTTGCTGGCGGATGTGCAGCAGGCGATCAAACGCAGCCTTAGTCCGCAGGGGCTTAATCTCAAGGCCCTGGAAGAAGAGATTCGCAACGACCCGCAGGTTACTGCGGTGCTGATTGCTGCAGCCAACAGCGCTGCGTTGCACCGTGACGGTGCGGTGCAGACCTTGTTACAAGCGCTGAACAAGCTCGGCACCACACAAAGCATGAACCTGATCCTGGGGCTGACGCTAAAGCGCAGTGCCAAGCTCAGTGATCCACTGCTGTCGCAGCGTGCCGAGCACTTCTGGGCGTTGTCATGGCATGCCGCCGAGTACGCGCGAACCCTGGCGCGGATGCTCGAACTGGACCAGGAGCGTTGTTACTGCGCCGGTTTGCTGCATTGCCTGGGTGACCTGGCATTGCTGCGTTGCCTGCAGGAATGGCGTCTGTCCGGGGGTGTGCTTGATCAGGATGACATCGAGCTTTCGCTCAATGAGTTTGGCGCGGCCTTTGGCTCGGCATTGCGCACCCGTTGGCGTTTGCCGCTGGAGCTGCGTGAGCTGATTGCGGCGATCTACCAGTTGGGTGGAGGAGTGTATTCGCGTGAAGCGCTGGTGATGAACCTGGCTGGGCAGCTGGCGCGCTTGCCGGCGGATCAGGGGCTGGAGGCGCTGGCCGAGAGTAAAACGGCCAGATTGCTCAAGGTTGGAATGCCGGAGCTGGGACGCTTGCGTAAGGCGTAAGGACTATCGCCGGCCAGGTCCTCAGCCAATCACAATCTGGTTCTTGCCCTGACGCTTGGCCTGGTACATCGCCGCATCCGCCCGAGCAAACAGGCTGTCGAGGCTTTCATCTTCATCGCTCAGGCCAGTCAGCCCCTGGCTCACGGTCACGCCGAAGGTGTTCTGCTCATGACTGAAGCCCAAGCGCTGAATTTCTCGCTGTAAGCGCTCGGCAATCTGCTGGGCAATCTGCGGCGTACAGCCGGGAAATACAGCCGCGAACTCTTCGCCGCCAATGCGCCCGAACAGGTCGCCACGGCGTAACACGGCCTTGCCGGTGTCGGCGATGCGCTGCAGGACGTAGTCGCCTTCCTGATGACCGTAAGTGTCGTTGATCTGTTTGAAGTCATCGATATCCAACAGCAGGAAGGACAACGGCGTTTGCTCCTGCCGCGCTGCTTCGAAGGCGCGTTCAGCGCAGTCGAAGAAATGCCGACGATTGCTGCTTTGAGTTAGTACGTCAGTGGTGGCCAGGCGCTGCAATTCGCCTTCGAGGCGTTTTTTTTCAGTGATGTCTTCGGCCATGCCAACCACGATCACTCGCTGGTTGCTGTCGGCCTGCTGGTTGATGAAGCACTTGTCGCTGAGCCAGCGGATTTGCCCATTGGCGTCAATGATTCGGTACTCGCGGTCTTCCACTGCGCCTTTGACCAGCACTTCGGCCAGGCTGCGCTCGGCGTAGTCGAGGTCGTCGGGGTAAATGCTGTCGCGCCATTCGTTGAAGTCTGCCAGTAGCAGGCCGGCCGGGCGGCCAAAGATGCGCTCGTAAGCCGGGCTGACATAGAGCACCTGGCGCGATTGCCAATCGAAGGCCCAGAGCACCGCGTTAACACTGTCGAGCAGCGAGCTGAACAGCTGCTCACGCTCGCTCAGGCGTGCGACTTCGCCTTGGGCATGCATCAGCGCCAGAAGGGTCTGGGCGGCTTCAGGTGGCGTACTGTGGGGTTGAAACGTTGGTTTCTTATTGACCATTTGCACGGAACTTCTCACACAGAGGCGGGCGGCCACGACCCGGCCCGCCACGCGGGCTTGTGCCAGTCAGAGTGAGAATAGGCGGCTAAGTTCCGGGCGGTGCGCCCGCTCAGGGGCGCACCGATCAACGGCATCAGCTCAGTGCAGGACGCAGCGAGTAGGTTTTCAGCTGGGCGGCGAAGTCACGCAGCGATTGGATACCGCTGGCTTCGGCCTCGTGGACCCAGTCTTTCATGGCGGCGAGCATGTCATGCCCGTTGGCACTGGTACGCAGCCAGATCTGTTGCAGGGCCAGGCGTTTCTCGTAGATGGTCTTGAGTGCCTGGCTGTGTTCAAGCATGGTCTGGATGCGCAGGTGATGACGGTCTTCAAGCAGGCTGGTTTCCCGCGACAACAAGCGCTTGGCGCGACGGAACTGATGGCGCACCGAGTCATCGACCCGGGCCAGTTCCTGTTTGACCAGCGGCGCAATCACCAGCTTGCGGTACTGGGCCATGATCTGGAAGCGGTTGTTGAGGATCGCCATGGCGGTGTCCATGTCCAGTTGGCCTTTGCCTTCGACCCGGTGGGCAATCGGTGCGACGCGTTGCACCTTGGCCAGACGCAGGAAACAGAACAGCTTGATCCAGGCCCAACCCATGTCGAACTCCCAGCGCTTGACTGACAGCTTGGCCGAGTTGGGGTAGGTGTGATGGTTGTTATGCAGCTCTTCGCCGCCGACGATGATGCCCCATGGCACCAGGTTGGTCGCCGCATCGCGGCATTCGAAGTTGCGATAACCCACGGCATGGCCAAGGCCGTTGATGACACCTGCAGCCCAGAACGGAATCCACATCATCTGCACGGCCCAGATGGTGATGCCGATGGTGCCGAACAGCAGCAGGTCGATCACCGCCATCAGGGCAATACCGCCGAGCTTGTAGCGCGAGTAGAGGTTGCGCTCGATCCAGTCTTCCGGGCAGTTCTTGCCGTAGATGCGCAGGGTTTCCGGGTTTTGCGCCTCTTCACGGTACAGCTCTGCGCCTTTGCGCAGTACCGTGGACAAGCCTTTGATCACCGGGCTGTGCGGGTCATCGACGGTTTCACATTTGGCGTGGTGCTTGCGGTGGATGGCCGTCCACTCGCGGGTGTTCTGCGCCGTGGTCAGCCACAGCCAGAAACGGAAAAAATGCTTGAGCCCGGCGTTCAGTTCCAGCGAGCGATGGGCTGAATAGCGGTGCAGGTAAACAGTGACACTGACGATGGTCACGTGGGTCATGACCAGGGTAACTGCCAGCAGTTGCCAGGCTGACAAGTTGAGCAAACCTTGGTACCACATAGGCGATAGGGCCCTCTAGAACTTAAGGAACAGCAGGGAAGCATTATCCCTGCACGGGTAAATAAAACCAGTCGGCCTTTTAGATAGGAGGTCACGGGATGTTTCTACCCTATAATCTCCGAATATTTTTTGTGGGCTTGTCAGGACCTTATGTCTGCTTCCATTCGAGACGCCATGCGCATGGCTGCGCTGTATCTAGTGTTATCCGTGCTCTGGCTGGCACTGACCGATCAATTACTGAGCAGTCTTTTCGATAATCCTCAGCAACTGTCCCGCTGGCAATCGTTCAGTGCCTACGTCTGGGTGCTGTTCAGCGCCGTGCTGATTTTCAGTTCCCGTGCCCGTCTGCTGAACTTCATCGGTGTCGGTGCTCGCTTGCGCTGCGAGGACCGTGAGCGGTTACGCATGGCGGCGGCAGTGTTCGACAGTACCCTTGAGGGCGTGCTGGTAACCGACCGCAATGGGTTGATTGTGCATGTGAACCGCGCGTTCATGCAGATTACCGGCTACGAGCAGGATGAAGTCATCGGCCAGCGGCCGAGCAAGTTCAAATCCGGGCGCCATGGCCCGGAATTTTATCAGACGATCTATGCCGCGCTGGCGCAAAAAGGCGAGTGGAGTGGAGAGATCTGGAACCGGCGCAAGAGTGGCGAGGTGTACCCGCAGTGGCAGACCATATGCTCGATCCGCGATGACAGCGGCGAGCTGAGTCACTACGTGGCGGTGTTCAGCGATATCAGCGCGATCAAGCACAGCGAGCGCGAGCTGGCTTATCTGGCCCATCACGATCCCCTCACTGATTTGCCCAATCGTTTACTGTTCAACGACCGCGCCGAGCAGGCGCTGACGGCGGCCCAGGCAAACAAGCGCGGTTGCGCCTTGCTATTGCTGGACCTGGACCATTTCCAGAGCATTAACGATGGTCTTGGGCACAATGTCGGAGATCAGTTGCTGAAAATGGTCGGCGAGCGCCTCAAGGCGCTGCTGGGCAATGGTGTGACCCTGGCGCGCCTGGGAGGCGACGAGTTCGCCGTGCTGTCCGAGCAATGTCCCCAGGTTGGGCAGGCGGCGGTGCTGGCACAAAGCATCATCGATGTGATGAAACAGCCTTTCGAACTCGAGGATCAGCGCCTGTTCGTCAGCGTCAGCATCGGCATCAGCCTGTTTCCCAGCGATGCCCTGAGTGCCGAACAACTGCTGCGCAATGCCGACTCGGCGCTGTTCAAGGCCAAGGCCAGCGGTCGCGCAGGCTACGCGCTGTACACCGAAGAGTTGACCGCCCACGCCCAGCAGCGTGTCGAGACCGCTGGTGAGCTGCGCCGGGCATTGGAGCAGGAAGAACTGCAGGTGTTTTACCAGCCAGTGCATGACTTGGGCAGCGGCGCGATGATTGGTGTTGAAGCGTTGGTGCGCTGGCAGCACCCCAAGCGCGGGCTGGTGCCGCCCGGTGAGTTTATCCCGATAGCTGAACGCACCGGCTTGATTGCAGAGATCGATACCTGGGTACTGAATCAGGCCTGCAGGCAGATGGTGCAATGGCAGGCTGACGGTCGGGCATTGGCGTTCGTGGCGGTGAATATTTCCAGTCGTCTGTTTGGCCATCGCGACCTGTACCAACAGGTCGCCAAGGTGCTGCATGACACCGGCCTTGACCCTGCATTGTTGGAGCTGGAAGTGACCGAGAGCGCGGTGATGGAAGACCCTGAGGTCGCCCTGGAGCAACTGCACCGCCTGCGTGAATTGGGGTTATGCCTGGCCATTGATGACTTTGGCACCGGTTACTCTTCGCTGCTGCGGTTAAAGCGCTTACCGGTGCAAAAACTCAAGATCGACCAGGGCTTTGTCGCAGGTTTGCCGTGTGATGAAGATGACGTGGCGATCGTAAAAGTCATTATCGCCTTGGGCAAAAGCATGGGGCTGCAGGTGACTGCTGAAGGTATCGAACAGGCCGAACAGGCGCAGTTTCTGCTCGAACAGCAGTGTCAGATGGGCCAGGGCTACTGGTTCGGGCGACCGGTTCCAGCGCAGCAATTGCACTGGGCCTAAGGGTTACGAAGAATTAATTAATTTTGGTTATATAAAAATTCTTAAATAGTATTTTTAAGAATATTCACGCCCCCCTAAGATTGCCCTTAAGCCAGGCGCAGTCGCCCTGTTGTACGCAACTGCACGGCACCTTTTATTCACAGGAGCACGAGCATGAGCGCATCTCTGCGTAGCGTTGACGGTCAGGACGAAGCCACCATCCTGCGCGAAATCCAGAGCGCTTTGCGCGATCTGCGCTTTGGCGCGGTGGAGATCACCGTGCACAACGCCCAGGTCGTGCAGATCGAACGCAAGGAAAAGTTCCGCCTGCAGAACCCTGGCACCAAGCCCGGCTGAGGTGAGAGCGGGCATACCCCGCGATGAACGCGCCATCTAATTAGAAAAATACGCCAATCGGGAGCTTCACCATGTCCATCCGCCGTTATGCCCTGGCTGCACTCGCCAGCGCCGTGTTTGCCGGTTCCGCCATCGCCAAGGACTACGAGTTGCTGAACGTGTCCTACGACCCGACCCGGGAGCTGTACCAGCAGTACAACGCCGAGTTCATCAAGCATTGGCAGCAGGCTCACCCGGACGACAAGGTGAAGATCCAGCAGTCCCACGGGGGCTCAGGCAAGCAGGCCAGGGCAGTCATCGACGGCTTGCGTGCCGACGTCGTGACCCTGGCCCTGGCCGGCGACATCGACGAAGTGGCCAAGCTCGGCAAGACTCTGCCGGACAACTGGCAGACCCGCCTGCCGGACGCCAGCACTCCCTACACCTCGACCATTGTCTTCCTGGTGCGCAAGGGCAACCCGAAAGGCATCAAGGACTGGGGCGACTTAATCAAGAAAGATGTATCGGTGATCACCCCGAACCCGAAAACCTCCGGTGGCGCACGCTGGAACTTCCTCGCCGCCTGGGCCTATGGCCTCAAAGCCGGTGGCAGTGAAGCCAAGGCCCAGGAATACGTGAAGGAGCTGTTCAAGCACGTTCCAGTACTCGATACCGGTGCCCGTGGCTCGACCATTACCTTCGTCAACAACGGTCAGGGCGATGTGCTGCTGGCCTGGGAAAACGAAGCGTTCCTGGCCCTCAAGGAAGACGGTGGCAACGACAAGTTCGAAATCGTCGTGCCGTCGCTGTCGATCCTTGCCGAGCCGCCGGTGGCCGTGGTCGACAAGAACGCCGAGAAGAAAGGCAATGACGAAATCGCCAAGGCCTACCTCGAACACCTGTACAGCCCGGCCGGGCAGAAAATCGCCGCCGACAACTTCTACCGTCCCCGTGATGCGAAAGTTGCCGCCGAATACGCCAAACAGTTCCCGAAACTGGACCTGGTGACTATCGACAAAGACTTCGGCGGCTGGAAGACTGCCCAACCCAAGTTCTTCAACGATGGTGGTGTGTTCGACCAGATCTACACGGCACAGTGAAGCATGGCCGTTAGGATAATCGCCATTCAGTAGCCAGCATGGGCCCGGGATCTGTCCTGGGCTTCGTGCGTTCAACCAGGGACCTTTATGTCACGTCGTATCTCCCCCGTCATACCCGGCTTCGGGCTGACGCTGGGCTACACCTTGGTGTACCTCAGTCTGATTGTGCTCATACCGCTGGCGGCCATGTTCGTGCATGCCGCGCAGCTGACCTGGGACCAGTTCTGGGCCATCATCAGTGCGCCGCGAGTACTCGCCGCACTTAAGTTGAGCTTCGGCACGGCCCTGTGCGCCGCCATCATCAACGGCATCATCGGCACGTTACTGGCCTGGGTACTGGTGCGTTACACCTTCCCGGGGCGCAAGGTCATCGAGGCGATGATCGATTTGCCATTCGCGCTGCCGACGGCGGTCGCCGGTATCGCTCTGACCGCGTTGTACGCGCCAGCAGGCCTGGTCGGTCAGTTCGCCACCGATCTCGGTTTCAAGATCGCCTACACCCCCTTGGGTATCACCCTGGCGCTGACCTTCGTGACTTTGCCGTTCGTGGTGCGCACGGTGCAGCCGGTATTGGCCGACATTCCGCGGGAAGTCGAAGAGGCCGCCGCCTGCCTGGGTGCGAAGCCGCTGCAAGTGTTCCGTTATGTGCTGCTGCCAGCGCTGTTGCCCGCCTGGCTGACCGGCTTTGCCCTGGCCTTTGCCCGGGGTGTCGGTGAATACGGTTCAGTGATTTTCATCGCTGGCAACATGCCGATGAAGACCGAGATTCTGCCGCTGCTGATCATGGTCAAGCTCGACCAATATGACTACACCGGCGCCACAGCCATCGGCGTGTTGATGCTGGTGGTTTCCTTCGTCCTGTTGCTGCTGATCAACTTGCTGCAGCGGCGCATCGAAACCCCTTGAAGGAGGCCACGTCCATGTCTGCATCTTCAATTGGCGCGGCCGCTTCGGCCAATGCCGCCCGCCGCGGCAGCGCACTCTCGCGGCGCGTCTTGATCAGCCTCGGCTGGTTGATATTCGCCCTGTTCCTGCTGTTGCCGCTGGTCATCGTGGTCTCCCAGGGCCTGAAAATGGGCCTGGGGACATTCTTCGAGGCGATCTTCGAGCCTGACGCTCTGTCGGCGCTGAAGCTGACTTTGATTGCCGTGGCCATCTCGGTTCCGCTGAACCTGGTGTTCGGGGTCAGCGCCGCCTGGTGTGTGAGCAAGTACAACTTCCGCGGCAAGAGCATCCTGGTGACCCTGATCGACCTGCCGTTCTCGGTGTCGCCGGTGATCGCCGGTCTGGTCTACGTACTGATGTTCGGCGCCCAGGGTTTTTTCGGGCCCTGGCTGCAGGACCACGACATCCAGATCGTGTTTGCCTTGCCGGGTATTGTCCTGGCTACCATCTTCGTTACCGTGCCGTTCGTGGCCCGTGAACTAATCCCGCTGATGCAGGAGCAGGGCACCCAGGAAGAGGAGGCTGCGCGCCTGCTCGGGGCCAACGGCTGGCAGATGTTCTGGCACGTGACCCTGCCCAACATCAAATGGGGCCTGATCTACGGCGTGGTGCTGTGTACCGCGCGGGCGATGGGTGAGTTCGGTGCGGTGTCGGTGGTCTCCGGGCACATTCGCGGGGTGACCAACACCTTGCCGTTGCATGTCGAGATCCTCTACAACGAATACAACCATGTCGCGGCCTTCAGCGTGGCCAGCCTGTTGCTGATCCTGGCGCTCTTCATCCTGCTGCTCAAGCAGTGGAGCGAGTCCCGCATTAACCGACTGCGCCACAGCGCAGCGGAGGAATAATTCATGTCGATCGAAGTTCGTAACGTCAGCAAGCGCTTCAACGCTTTCCAGGCTCTGGACAGCATCAACCTGGATATCCACAGCGGTGAGCTGGTGGCACTGCTGGGCCCGTCCGGCTGCGGCAAAACCACGCTGCTGCGAATCATCGCCGGGCTGGAAACCCCCGACCAGGGCAGTATCGTCTTCCACGGCGAAGATGTGTCCGGTCACGACGTGCGTGATCGCAACGTCGGTTTCGTGTTCCAGCATTACGCTCTGTTCCGTCACATGAGCGTGTTCGACAACGTCGCCTTTGGTTTGCGCATGAAGCCTAAGGGCGAGCGCCCCAGCGAGAGCAAGATTGCCGAGAAGGTCCACGAGTTGCTGAACATGGTTCAACTTGATTGGCTCAGTGACCGTTACCCCGAGCAGCTCTCCGGTGGCCAGCGTCAACGTATCGCCCTGGCCCGCGCCCTGGCGGTGGAGCCCAAGGTGCTGCTGCTCGATGAGCCATTCGGCGCTCTCGATGCCAAGGTACGTAAGGAACTGCGCCGCTGGCTGGCGCGCCTGCACGAGGACATCAACCTGACCTCGGTGTTCGTGACCCACGACCAAGAAGAAGCGATGGAAGTCGCCGACCGCATCGTGGTGATGAACAAGGGCGTAATCGAGCAGATCGGCTCGCCAGGCGAAGTCTATGAGAACCCGGCCAGCGATTTTGTTTACCACTTCCTTGGCGACTCCAACCGTTTGCACCTGAGCGAAGGTCATCATGTGCTGTTCCGGCCCCATGAAGTGTCGCTGTCGCGGCATGAGGTCGAGGGCCATCATGCCGCCGAAGTGCGTGACATCCGGCCATTGGGCGCGACCACGCGGGTGACTCTGAAGGTGGAAGGTCAGAGCGAGCTGATAGAGGCCGAGGTGGTCAAAGATCACGACAGCCTGAGTGGCTTGGCGCGTGGCGAGACGTTGTTCTTCAAACCTAAGGTTTGGCAGAAAGTCGCCAGCATCTAACACTCTCGAAAGTCTTCAGGGGCCATTCCTCGGCAGGGGCTGGCCCCTTTTTTTATTGAAGAATGACAATTTGGTTATTAATAAATAGCTTCTTATTCCTTTACTGATATAGCCGCCTCTTTATACTTGGCCTCAAGCAAACCCAGCAGGAGGCATCCCCATGCGCAACACGTCGATCCGTTACCTGATTGTGCCGGGCTGGCAAGGATCGCCAGAAGACCATTGGCAGAGTCATTGGCAGCAAGTACTGCCCAACGGCGCACGGGTTGAGCAAGCCGATTGGTTGACGCCGCAACGCAAAGACTGGGTTCAGGCACTGGAACAGGCAGTGGCTGAAGATGAAACGCCAGTGATCCTGATCGCTCACAGCCTGGGTTGCATCACCGTCGCCCATTGGGCAGCGCAAGCCAGTGTCAGCCTGCTGCGCCGGGTACGCGGCGCCTTGCTGGTGGCGCCAGCCGATGTTGAGCGCCCAACCTGCGCACCAGCGCTGCGTAACTTCGCGCCGATTGCCCAGCAGCTATTGCCGTTCCCCAGCCAGGTAGTCAGTTCCGACAACGATCCGGCGATCAGCGCCCCGCGGGCCATGCAACTGGCGCGGGCTTGGGGGGCCGAGGTTGGCTTTCTGGCCGGGGCTGGGCATATCAACGTCAAGTCCGGGCATCGCCGCTGGGAGCAGGGTTTTGCCTACCTGTATCGCCTGCAGAACCGCTTGGAACAGCATGCCCTTCGCCGCGCCTGAACGCAGACGCTGACTTTTTCCAGAGCCAACGCCCGGCCCCAGGTGCTAAGGGCGGGAGTTTGCCATGAGTATTCACGACACCTTCGGCCAGCGGCTGCTGACCTTTCCCGAGCTGGACAGGAGCCCATTGAGCATTCGCGCCAAGGCGCTGGTGTTCGTCGATCCGCGCTCACGGCAATTGCGTGAGGAGCTGGAGCTGTTGGCGCCCTTGGCACTGCCGGTGCTGATTCGTGGCGAGACCGGCACCGGCAAAGAGCTGCTGGCCCGGCAGATTCATCGCGCCAGTGATCGCGCCGGTCTGTTTGTGTCGGTCAACTGTGCGGCAATCAGCCCAACCTATGCCGATGCCGAACTCTTTGGTTACAGCGCCGGCGCCCACACTGGCGCCGCCAGCAGCCGGGCCGGGTGGTTCGGCTCAGCCAATGGCGGCACCCTGTATCTGGATGAAATCGCCGACTTGCCCTTGGCGATTCAGGTCAAATTGCTTGCTGCCCTGGAAAACCGCGAAGTCGTCCGCGTGGGCGCTCAGCAACCCAACCCTGTGGACGTGCGTCTGGTCGCCGCGTCGAGTATCGACTTGGGCGCAGCCGTCAGTGCCGGCAAATTCCATGAGCGGCTCTACCACTACCTGCGCGAAGGGCATCTGGAGCTGCCGGCGTTACGTGATCGGGTTGGCGATATCCTGCCGCTGGCCGAGTATTTTGTCGGTATCTACAGCCCACGACTGAACCTGCCGGTAGCGTTGATCAGTGACGCAGCCCAGCGCGTGCTGGAATTGCACAGCTGGCCGGGCAATACCCGCGAACTGGAAAACGTCATTCATTTCGCCTTGCTGGTCAGCAGCGGTGAAGAGATTTTGCCCGAGCACTTGAACCTGCCGACACCGCTGCAAGCATTGGCCAGTCAGCTTGATCAGTTGTGTCAGCGGGCAGTCGCCGGTGAGCGCAGCACCTTGCAGCACTTACTGGAGCAAGCGTTGCGACGGCTTAATGCTCAAATGGAATAAACAACTAAATAAAAGATATTGTTACGGCATAAAAAATCTGGGTATTGTCCGCTACCAAGCCAGCTAGCAAAGTGCTGGCAACTCATTGTTTGCCGTCGACCGATGGCCGTGTATTCGAATAAGGACTGCGCATGAAAAAGGCTCTGTTGTTCACTGCTCTGGCGGCCGCTCTGTCGGTTGCAGGTTTCGCCCAGGCGGGCGAGAAACTGGTGGTTGCCGCCACGCCTGTACCCCACGCCGAAATCCTTGAGCTGATCAAACCGACCCTGGCCAAAGAAGGCGTGGACTTGGAGATCAAGGTGTTCACCGACTATGTGCAGCCAAACGTACAGGTCGACCAGAAGCGACTGGATGCCAACTACTTCCAGACCCTGCCGTACCTGAAGAACTTCAACGAAGGCAAAGGCACGCATCTGGAAACCGTGATCGGCGTACACGTCGAGCCGTTCGGTGGTTACTCGAAGAAGGTCAAAAACCTGAGCGAACTGAAGGACGGCGCCACTGTCGCCATTCCTAACGAAGGCAGCAACAGTGGCCGCGCCCTGCTGCTGTTGCAGAAAGCTGGCCTGATCACCCTTAAGGATCCGAAGAATGCCCTGGCCACGCCGAAAGACATCGCCGAGAACCCGAAGAAACTGAAGTTCCGCGAGCTGGAATCGGCCATGCTGCCACGAGTGCTGGATCAGGTTGACCTGGACATGATCAACACCAACTATGCCCTGGAAGCCGGTCTGAACCCTGCCAAGGACGCCCTGGTCATCGAAGGTGCCGACTCGCCGTACGTGAACTTCCTGGTTGCCCGTCCAGACAACAAGGACAGCGAAGCGATCCAGAAGCTGGCCAAGGCGCTGACCAGTCCAGAAGTTAAAGCTTTCATCGAGAAGAAATACAGCGGCGCGGTACTGCCAGCGTTCTGATTCGCTGCAATGTGTTAAACGCCGACATGGGTTACCCCATGTCGGCGTTTTTGCGTCTGGCTCAGGAGCGGGTTTGCATAGCGCGCATCAGCGCGGCCAGTAGTTTCAACAGGTCCTGGGGATCATGCTCGGTTTGCGGGTTCATTGTTGTTTTCTTCCTGGAGGTGTGGGAAGTGGCAGCCGTTGGAAAACATTTGTGGCCAAAAGATCCCGACACCCTCAAGGATTTTGCAGCTAATCGCGGGGCACCAACCGCAAAGTACTCTGCGCCGAGGTCACCCCCATTTGCGCCTTGTGGTACACCCCCTCGATATAGTCCTCAGCCTGATCGGCATAGTGTTTATCGAACAGTACGCCACTCTGCCCAACCGGGTTGATGGTCAGCGCCTGACTGACATCGGCGAAGTCGATCAAGCGTCGAGTCGACGGGCCATAGGTCACCGGCCAAGGCGCCGGGCCGATCTTCGCTGAGAGGTTGTTGGGCACCTCATGCGTACCCGGTGCGGCGAAGGCGCCGACATTGAACAACAGGTTCAGCGGCTTCTGTAGCCCCAGCGGATGATTGTGGGTCAGGGTATGCGCGGTGCCCCATTGCCAGGCGGCCGGATCGTTGTCCAAGGTTTCGCGCAGGTGGGCGATGCTGGCTTGCCAGGCACGTTTGACGGTATCGGTGCGGTTGCCATGTTCGCTGCTGCCATGCTGGCCCCACCAGGGCGACTCAGCATCGGCGGTTAGGCGTGGCAAGGCCGCATCGATGGCACGGGTGCTGATCATGGTCTGGAACCAGGCATCGCCCAGTTCGTCATGCATGGCCGCGTAAGCCAGGTCGTAGAGGAACTGGTTGAAGAGCGTGGCGCTGACCGAGTCCAGTGGGTAGTCGCCGGTCCAGCTCGCCAGCTGTTCAACCAGTTCCTTCTCGCGATCACCACTGGCCACTTCGCGCAGGGTCCCCAGTAATGGCGCTAGAGTCCGTGGGCCATAGTCGCTGACCGTATCGAGTTGGAGCGCCTGGCTGTTTTGTGTATCCCATTTGGTCTCTGCGTCGGCCAGATGGCGGTCAATCTGTTGGCCACGGTCGGGAAGGTTGTAGTAACCCGGAATCGGCATCGCTGCCGGCGGCTGATAGTTGGCTGAGACGATGTAGCCGCTGGCTGGGTTCTCCTGTTGTGGGTTGGCGCTGAACGGATAGAAGCCTAACTTGTCCGCCTGCGGGGTACTGCCGTCGAGGATATACGTCGGGTTCACCCCGTCTGGACGAATCGGTAGCTGCGCTGCAGCCCACCAGCCGATATCGCCGCGGGCATTGGCCCAGACCAGGTTGAGTCCGGGAGCCTGAACCTTGGCGGCAGCGGCGCGCATCTTGTCCAGGGTGTCGGCGCGATTGATCTGGTAGAAGCCATCCAGGATCGGATTCTCGGTTTCCAGGAACGCCCACCACATGGCAATCGGTGTGGGGCCGGCATTGGTGCCGATCACATCGTTGACGATTGGGCCGTGAGGCGAGCGGCGCAGGGTGATGGTCACCGGCTCCTCACCCTTCACGGCGATTGTGTCCTGGGTGACGGTTAGGGCCTGCCATTCGCCGTTGATGCGGACCTGATCAGGGTTGTCCGGATTGACCTGTTCGGCGATCAGATCGACATCGTCGTTCTGGAACATGGTCAGGCTCCAGCCGAAGTCGCGGTTGTGGCCCAGCGAAGCAAAGGGGTTGAGCGCCTGGTGATAACCATAGAGGTTGAAGCCGGGTGCTGACAATTCAGCTTCGTACCAGACCGAAGGCACGGCAAAACTGATATGCGGGTCGCCGGCCAGCAGCGGCTTGCCGCTGCGCGTACGGCTGCCAGACACGGCCCAGGCGTTACTTCCTTCGTACTGGGGAATGCCGGCTTCGCTCAAGGCTTGCTGGCTGACCAGGGCCAAGTGCTCCAGGCTCTTCCAGTCAGCGGCTGCCAGCGGCGGGCGACTGTGTAAAGCCCCTTGCGGATTCCAGTCGAGGTCGAAAATTTTCAGGTACTCGCTACCCAACTGGTCGCGAACAAAGGTCAACGCCGGTTCTGTGCGAAAGGCAGCGGCAAAGCTGTAGGCCATGTAGCCGGCGATACTCAGGGTGTCCTGCGCAGTGAAGGGCCGCGGGGTGATGCCCAGGACATCGAACTCCATCGGCATGGGGTGGCTGTCCTGCCAGGCATTGACGCCATCGAGGTAGGCTTGCAGGGCGAGCCAGGCGGGCGCTTGTTTGTCCTGACGTTCGACGTAACGCTCGGCCTGTTCACGAATGCGCAGGTTACGGAACAAGGTGTCGGTGGGCAGCAGCTTGCTGCCGAGGATTTCCGCCAGTTCGCCACGGGCCAGGCGGCGGATGATTTCCATCTGAAACAAGCGGTCCTGGGCATGCACATAGCCCAGCGCACGGTACAGATCGATGTCGTTGCTGGCCTGGATATGCGGTACACCTCGGGTGTCATAACGGACACTGACCGGAGTCTGCAGGTGGGCAAGGGCTACTTCGCCCTCACGCTGCGGCAACTTGCCTTGCACGTACCAGTAACCGCCGCCAGTGGCTGCGGCAATGACCACCGCGAGGAAGGTCAGGCTGCGCTTCATCAAGACTCCTTGTACTTTTTAGCGGATTTTGTGGTCCGATCATCGAGGTAAATCAGGACAGAGGATAGTCCCAAAGGAGGGAAGATGAATCTCAGTGAAAAACAGAAAATGCTCAGTGGCCAGCTCTACCACGCCAGTTGTCCGGAGCTGCAGGCCGAGCAGATCGCCAACAAACACTGGATGCAGCGCTACAACCACAGCGCTGAGCTTCTGAACGAGCAGCGTCATGGGCTGTTGCTGGAACACTTCGCGGCGGTCGGCAACGGCGCGGTGATTCGCCCGCCGTTCTATTGCGACTATGGCTACAACATCAGCCTTGGCAGCAACGTATTCATGAATTTCAACTGCGTGATCCTAGATGTTTGCCCAGTCAGTATCGGTGACGACTGTCAGATTGGCCCGGCGGTGCAGATTTACGCTGCTGACCATCCGCTCGACCCTAAGGTGCGCCGCAGCGGCCTGGAGAGTGGCCGGCCGGTGAAGATTGGCAGCAATGTGTGGATTGGCGGCGGAGCGATCATCTTGCCTGGCGTCACTGTCGGCGATAACGCGGTAATCGGCGCAGGCAGTGTGGTGACGCGTGATGTACCGGCTCGGGCGACGGTGGTGGGTAACCCTGCGCGCTTGCGTTAAGGGCTCCAGGGGCAGTAGCAACCCACGGCCATGGTATGCGTGACGCTGACGCTCCGGCCCTGACTCAAGGCCAGCAGAATCGGCTCGATAAAGCTGTTGCTCGAGTTGCAGGTTGCCCCCTCGCTATAGGGGCCGAAGTAGGCCAGCTTGCCCTGGCGGTCCCAGATCGCTACGGCCGGGCTGGCCGGCAGGTGCTCGGCACCGGGGAGCGTGGCCAGCGGCTTGAGCGCACCGAGGGTGACAGGTAACTGGCCATGGCTGCCGGGCTTCTGCACGACATAGAAATCCACACCTTGCGCGGCGAACTGCTCGATCAATTCCGCCAGGTGTTGCTGATTGCCGACGTTGCATGGGCAGGCCGGGTCCCAGAAGTGCACCAGACGAATCGGCCCAGGCCCGGCGAGGGTGGCAGGCAGTTGCAGGCGGTCGCCGGAAAACAGCGCGGTGTGGTTATCGAAGGTGCGCAGGTAACGGCTCTGGAAACTGTCGTAGGCCCACCACAAACCTGCCGCGCAAAGTACAGCGATTAACAGGCTGAAAAGGGTGCGGATGGTGGGCGCGAGCATGGGGGTAATATCCGGGGAAAGTCAGCTAGCTTGCCATGCTGCTGGCGACAGCTGAATATCACAGGTCAATATCTCGCTTTTGCTGTGTGGAAAAACATCTATGCCTGCGTCATTTCAGCCTGACTCGTTACGCGCCAGCCTTTCTTCATTGGCTGCGCGCCAGCCGCTGTCGACTCAGGCCCAGGCCTATCAGCGCTATTACGGACTGGACCTGCCGGCACGCAAGGAGGCGCCGCAGCGTTGGCTTGGGCGTTTTCAGGCGGCGGGATTCGAGTTGGTCGGGCAGGTGTGGATGCCCGTGGCACCGGTGGCGACCCTGGTATTACTGCATGGCTATTACGACCACATGGGTTTGTACCGGCATGTGATCGAATGGGCCTTGGATCAGGATTACGCTGTGATTGCCTGCGACTTGCCGGGGCACGGTCTGTCTAGCGGTGAACGTGCCAGTATCGACGATTTCGGTACGTATCAGCAGATGTTGCACGCATTGTTTGAGCAGGGGCGTAGCCTTGATTTGCCGCAGCCCTGGCATCTTTGCGGGCAGAGTACCGGTGGGGCAATTGTCATTGATCATCTGTTGCACGGCGGCGCGCAAAGCCCGGCTCAGGGTCAGGTGATACTGCTGGCGCCACTGGTGCGGCCACGTGCGTGGCGCTGGTCGAAGTTGAGCTATCGACTGTTGCGGCCCTTCGTCAACGGCATCGAGCGACGCTTCAGTGAAAACAGCAACGACCCAACCTTCCTGCCGTTTCTGCAGGCCGATCCGCTGCAACCGCGGCGTTTACCAACGGCCTGGGTCGGGGCGCTAGTGGATTGGGTCAAACGCATCGAAGCGGCGCCGATCAGTGCGCGGCGACCGTTGATTATCCAGGGCGAGTCGGACATGACCGTGGACTGGCCCCACAACCTCAGGGTATTGCAGGAGAAATTTGCCGCGCCGGAAATTCTGCTGATTCCCGAGGCGCGGCATCATCTGGCCAACGAGCTGCCGGTTATTCGTCAGCGCTACTTCGACTTCATTGACCAGCGCTTGGGCTGATCACTTCAAGTCCGAGGTGTTCTGACCGACGGCCAAGCCTGCTCGAATGGCGGCCAGGGCTGCCTTGTAGTAAGTCTGGCCTTCGGTCGATTCGGCAAAGGTGGCAAACTCATCCAGCTCGGCATCGGACAGGTCGCGGTAGACATACAACAGGGTGTTGTTCATCTCGCTGCCAATCTGCTGCATCAGGCGCTGACGCTGGCCGTCCAGCAGGCTTTGCGCCTGCCCACCACCGAGCAGGCCAGGAATCATCTGGCTGAGGCTGTCGGCGGCAACACCGGCAATTGCCAGGCTGACTTCGGCACCGGCTTCACGCGCTGGCAGGGCCTGGGCCAGATGACCGATGATCAGCAGGCGGTTATCGCTGGCCTCGATCTTGGGCAAGCCTTTGGCATTCTTGGCCAACTGGTCGCGACGGGTGGCCAATAATTCGGCGGCAACGATCTTGCGTCCCAGCGGCGACTGAAAGAACACCAGCGCCGGGTCGGGATTGCTCAGGTTGGCGCGCAACTGCGCTTGCGCACGCTTATCCATGGCCTTGGCTTCAAAGCGTTGGTTGCTGTTATTGACCAGCGCCTGGTAAACAGCGGGCGGCAGGCTATTGCGATAGCGCTGCTGGGCGGCATCGAGGGCATCGGTAAAGTGGGCGCGCTGCTCGGGCCAGCCGGCGACCTTGTAAAGTTGGTCGAGGCTGTCTGCCCAGACAGGCGTGGTGCAGATCATCATCAGCAAAAAAAACAAACGGCGCATTCAGGACTCCTGTCGGCAGGGCGCTATTGTCTTGGCCTTGCCGGGCTTTGTCGAGAAGCCATTGCATACTCTCAGCCAAGTGGCGCTGTCGGTTTTCGCAGCAGATGGATACTATGCGCGCCATGCCCCTATCTCCTGATCACCCACTGCTGTTGCGCATCGTCGACGACTTGGCCACCGGTGGCTGGTCGCAGCAGAACATCTTCCTTCCAGAGTCGCTGACCCTGGCGCTGGCGGCTGAGTGCCGTACCCGTGCCGCAGAAGGTGAGCTGGCGCCTGCTGCCGTAGGGCGGGGCGCGACCCAAGTGGTTCGCGAAGGTATTCGCGGCGATCACATCCAGTGGCTGGAGCCCGGTCAGGCCGAGTGCTGCGATCAGTACCTGGCGTTGATGGACGGCCTGCGTGAGGCACTCAACCGTGGCTTGTTCTTGGGCCTTGAGGATTTCGAGTGCCACTTTGCCCTGTACCCTCCCGGGGCTTTCTATCGCAAGCACCTCGACCGTTTCCGTGATGACGACCGACGTACCGTTTCGGCGGTGATCTATCTCAATCCGGATTGGTTGCCAAGCGATGGCGGGCAGTTGCGCATGAGCCTTAAAGACGGCGTGGAGCACGACGTAGAGCCGATTGGCGGCTGCCTGGTGGTGTTTCTTTCCGGTGATGTTCCCCATGAGGTGTTACCGGCTCGGCGCGAGCGTTTGTCGGTCACTGGTTGGTTCCGCCGTCGTGGCAACGAACCGTTCTAAGCCGCACAAGGTGCTGGTCAGCGCCTGTCTGCTGGGGCAGCCAGTGCGTTATGACGGGCGCGCCAGTGGCCACCCTGATCTGCTGCAGCGCTGGCAAAGCGAAGGCCGGATCGTGGCGTTGTGCCCGGAAGTCGCAGGTGGGCTACCGACGCCAAGGCCGCCTGCGGAAATTCTGCGTGGGCAGGGCGGTGCTGTCCTTGATGGGCAGGTGCAAGTGCTGACGATCAGTGGCGAGGATGTCAGTGCGCAGTTTCTGGCGGGTGCACAGTTGGCACTGGAGCTGGTTCGTCGCCATGACATCCGAATCGCAGTGCTCAAGTCCGGCAGCCCGTCTTGCGGCAACGCGCTGACCTATGACGGCACCTTCAGTGGCACCAAGGTGGCGGGCGAGGGGGTAACCACAGCCTTATTGCGTCGCGAAGGGGTGCAGGTGTTCAGTGAGCTGGAGCTTGAGGCGGCAGAGCTGGCGTTGCGGCAGCTCTGATAGTGTCTGTGCTTACCGCCGCTTCGCTGGCATGTCAGCGAAGCGGCGGAGCGCTTACTTGGGCGGCTTGCTGGCATCCATCCCGAACCACTTCTGTGACAGCGCCGCCAAGCGGCCATCGGCCTTGATCCGCTGCAGGGCTTTGTCCACAGCGCTGTGGAATGCCGGGTTACCCTTCTGGAACGGAATCGCCAGGCTCAAAATGGGCCCGACAGTAGCGCCTTCTGTCACCGGTTGTTGGCTGTCGCGAATGGCATGTGGCACCAGCAGGCGATCGCTGATGGCGGCGTCGATCTGCTCGTTAGCCACATCCTTGAGTGGCTGACTGGCTTCTGGGTAGCTGCGCAGATCAACCCCTTCAACTGCGCGTGCTTGCTCGGCGAACTGGCTACCCTGGACAACCCCCAGGCTGTGGCCCTTGAGCGCTTCAAAAGTGCTCAACAGATTCGTCTGTTCTTTGCGCACAATCAACTGGGCGCTCGAATAGCTGTAGGGTTCGCTGAAATCCAGGCGGTCTTTCAGTTCTTCAGTAGCGGCAACATGGTTAAGGGCAATGTCGTATTTGCCACTTTCAACACCCGGCAGCAGGTCATCACGGGTAGTGACCAAGAACTGGGCGCGCACATCCAGTTCTTTCGCCAGTTCCTGGCCGAGTTCAACTTCAAAGCCGGTTAGTTTGCCGTCTTCCTTGAAGTTGAACGGCGCCATATTGGCCTCGATGGCAATACGCAGCTCGCCACGGTCGTTCATGTCATCGATCAACTCAGCGTGTGCCCAGGGGCTGAGCAGGGCGGTAAGCAGTACTCCGATGGTCAAGCGCATCTAATTCCCTTGTATTCGTTGGCAGTGAAAAACATCGCCGCAGCTTTCTGATGATGCCACGGTCGCGCGCAACTTAGGACAGCACCTTCACTAGGATGTTAGGCGCAGGGGGAAATATTTTCTGTACGAAATTTCGGATATGTTCTGATTCAATTGATCTATGGTTACAAGCCATTGCCTCTGTTTCACTGGCAAGGTTATAGAAACAAATCACAGGAGAAGTGAATGAAAAGCCTAGTTTCGCGTGCAGCCGTCGTCGGCCTGTTGATGGGAGTGTCGGCGTTTGCCGTGGCCGCCGAAGGCCTGAAGAGCCAGGAGCCGCCGAAAGACGCCAAGGTCTTCATCGTTTCCCCGGCCGATGGCGCGACGGTCGACAAGACCTTCACGGTCAAGTTTGGTATCGAGGGCATGGCGCTCAAACCTGCGGGTGACCAGACCCCGCATACCGGCCACCACCACCTGCTGGTAGATGTCGACAAGGAACCGGCCGTTGACCAGGTGTTGCCAACCAGCCTGCTGCCGGAGAACAAGGCGCCTCTGCCTGCCGGCGCGCAAGTACTGCACTTTGGCAAGGCTCAGACCGAAGTTGAACTGACCCTGACTCCAGGCGAGCACACCCTGCAACTGGTATTGGGCGACAAGTTCCATGTGCCGTTCAAACCAAGCGTTGAATCGAAGAAAATCACCGTCAACGTAAAGTAGTCGGCGCAGGATAAAAAAAGGGAGGCCACCAGGGCCTCCCTTTTTGCTGCCAGAAAATCTTAGAACAGTACGCGGGAACGGATAGTGCCCTTGACCTGTTGCAGTTTTTCTTGCGCCAGA
The DNA here is from genome assembly GCF_050312595.1 of Pseudomonas sp. UM16. Classification (NCBI taxonomy): domain Bacteria; kingdom Pseudomonadati; phylum Pseudomonadota; class Gammaproteobacteria; order Pseudomonadales; family Pseudomonadaceae; genus Pseudomonas; species Pseudomonas sp. UM16. The sequence continues at coordinate 46,227 of NZ_JBNPJT010000025.1, forward strand.
TCCGAGTACTCGGCATCAACATCGATTACCACGTAACCGACTTTCTCGTTGGTCTGCAGGAACTGACCGGAGATGTTGATTCCGTTTTCGGCGAAGACTTTGTTGATCTCGCTGAGCACACCTGGAATGTTTTCGTGGATGTGCAGCAGGCGGTGCTTGCCTGGGTGCGCCGGCAGGGCCACTTCAGGGAAGTTGACCGAGGATACCGATGTACCGTTGTCGCTGTACTTGACCAGCTTCTCAGCGACTTCCAGGCCGATGTTGGCTTGGGCTTCAGCGGTGGAGCCACCGATGTGCGGGGTCAGGATCACGTTGTCCAGGCCACGCAGCGGGCTTTCGAACTGCTCGTCGTTGGAGCGCGGCTCGACCGGGAACACGTCGATGGCGGCGCCGATCAGGTGCTTGTCTTTGATCGCTGCAGCCAGGTGATCCAGCTCGACCACGGTACCGCGGGCGGCATTGATCAGGATCGAGCCTTTTTTCATCGCGCGGATTTCTTTCTCGCCGATCATCCATTGGGTGGACGGCAGCTCAGGCACGTGCAGCGAGACGATGTCGGCCAGACCCAACAGCTCGTTCAGGCTGGTGACCTGGGTAGCGTTGCCCAATGGCAGCTTGGTCAGCGGGTCGAAGAAGAACACTTGCATGCCAAGGCTTTCGGCCAGGACCGACAACTGGGTGCCAATCGAGCCATAACCGACGATACCCAGCTTTTTGCCACGGATTTCGAAGGAGTTGGCCGCGCTCTTGATCCAGCCACCACGGTGGCAGGACGCGTTTTTCTCCGGGATGCCGCGCAGCAGCAGGATCGCTTCGGCCAGTACCAGTTCGGCGACCGAACGGGTATTGGAGTACGGCGCGTTGAACACGGCGATACCGCGCTCGCGAGCGGCGTTCAGGTCAACCTGGTTGGTACCGATGCAGAAACAGCCGACAGCGACCAGTTTCTTGGCGCAGTCGAAAACCTCTTCGGTCAGTTGAGTGCGCGAGCGGATGCCGATGAAGTGGGCATCAGCGATCTTTTCCTTCAGGTCGGCGTCGGGCAGAGAACCGGTGAGGTACTCGATGTTGGTATACCCGGCGGCCTTGAGGACGTCCACGGCGGATTGGTGGACGCCTTCGAGGAGAAGGAACTTGATCTTGCTCTTATCGAGAGAAGTCTTGCTCATCTGCGTAAACCTGTGTCCCGGAGAAAAATGGCAGGGAAGTGAAGCTCTCGCAGCATCGGCCTAAAGCACGATCAGCGGGGGGCGTATGCTAGCATGAGTCCCCCCCGATACGCCCATCCCTGGCACGTGAAGAGTGCTCAGGGTGACTATGAATAGTTCGAGAGTTCTGTCGATGACCGATTCTGCGTTGCTTGATGAGCTGATGACCCTGGTTGAGCCCGGCAAGATGCTGACCGATGCGGCTTCCCTCGAGGCGTATGGCAAGGATTGGACCAAGCATTTCGCCCCCGCGCCGCGGGCTATTGTGTTTCCCAAGAGCACCGAGCAGGTCCAGGCCATTGTGCGCTGGGCTAATCGGCACAAGGTTGCGCTGGTGCCTTCCGGCGGGCGTACCGGGCTCTCGGCCGCTGCGGTGGCGGCCAATGGCGAGGTGGTGGTGTCTTTCGACTACATGAACCAGATCCTCGCCTTTGATGAGGTCGACCGTAGCGTGGTCTGCCAGCCAGGTGTGGTGACTGAGCAACTGCAGAACTTTGCCGAAGATAAAGGCTTGTACTACCCGGTAGATTTCGCTTCTGCAGGTTCGAGCCAAATTGGCGGCAACATCGGTACAAATGCCGGTGGTATCAAGGTTATTCGCTACGGTATGACCCGCAACTGGGTAGCCGGCCTAAAGGTGGTTACCGGTGCCGGCGACCTGCTGGAGCTGAACAAAGACTTGATCAAGAACGCCACCGGCTACGACCTGCGCCAGCTGTTCATCGGCGCAGAAGGAACCCTGGGCTTTGTGGTCGAGGCGACCATGCGCTTGGATCGCGCACCGAACAACCTCACGGCGATGGTACTTGGCACCCCTGACTTTGACTCGATCATGCCGGTGCTGCACGCCTTTCGCGGCAAGCTCGACCTGACCGCTTTCGAGTTCTTCTCCGACAAGGCCCTGGCCAAGATCATGGGCCGTGGCGATGTTCCTGCCCCGTTCGATACTCCGTGCCCGTTCTATGCCTTGCTGGAGTTCGAAGCCAGCACTGCAGAAGTGGCCAATGCCGCCCTGGCTACCTTTGAGCATTGCGTAGAGCAGGGTTGGGTGCTGGACGGGGTAATGAGCCAGAGCGAACAACAGCTGCAGAATCTGTGGAAACTGCGTGAGTACATCTCCGAAACCATCTCGCACTGGACGCCCTACAAAAACGATATCTCGGTCACGGTTTCGAAAGTTCCGGCATTTTTGCGGGATATTGATGCGATCGTCGAACAAAACTATCCGGACTTCGAAGTGGTCTGGTATGGCCATATCGGTGACGGCAACCTGCACCTGAACATCCTCAAGCCCGATGCCCTGAGCAAGGACGAGTTCTTTGCCAAGTGCGCTACGGTGAACAAGTGGGTGTTCGAGATTGTGCAGAAGTACAACGGCTCGATTTCTGCCGAACATGGCGTGGGCATGACCAAGCGTGACTACCTCACCTATAGCCGGTCGCCCGTTGAGATCCAGTATATGAAAGCGGTGAAGGCGGTGTTCGACCCGAACGGGATCATGAACCCGGGCAAGATCTTCGCTGTCGAGTAAGTCAAAGGCATAACAGCTTCCAATAGCGCCAGGAGTCGGTAAATGAGCTATCAGCACCAGTATGTAGACGGCACGCGTATTCACTTTCCCCTGGGCAAAGTGGTGTGCATTGGGCGCAACTATGCCGAGCACGCCAAGGAACTGGACAACCCGATTCCGATCGAACCTCTGCTGTTCATCAAGCCGGGCAGCTGTGTGGTGCCGGTAAACGGCGGTTTCAAGATCCCGGCTGAGCGTGGCTCGGTGCACTATGAGGCGGAAATCGCTGTGCTGCTGGGCAAGTCGCTGTCGCCTGAGCCTAGCGAGGAAGAAGTGCTCGACGCCATTTCCGGTTTCGCCCCGGCACTGGACCTGACCCTGCGCGACCTGCAGGCCGAGCTCAAGGCCAAGGGCCTGCCGTGGGAGCGCGCCAAGTGTTTCGATGGCGCCTGTGTGCTGGCCCCGTTTGTGGCCGGCAGTACCTTCGAAGATCTGGCCGATATCGGTATCCGCCTGACGATCAACGGTGAAGTACGCCAGGACGGCAACAGCGCGCTGATGCTCAACCCGATCGTGCCTATGATTCAGCACATGGCTTCGCAGTTCACCCTGCAGGCCGGCGATGTGATTCTCACCGGCACCCCGGTTGGTGTCGGGCCGCTTAACCCAGGCGATGAGCTGGTGCTCGAATTGCCAGGTGTCAGCCGCTTCGAAAGCACAGTGTTGTAACCTCTAGCGGCAGTCAGCGCTGCTGGCTGCCGTGGCAATTGTTGAGCCCGGTGGTCGGGTTTTGTCATTTTTTTCACATACGATCCGGATAATGCTTGCGGACCTGGCTCTACGAACGTGCCGGTAATGTGTTATTAACTGGCAAAAAAAGAGCACTCATTCCATGGCCACTCCCGTCCCTTCGAGCAAATCCCTGCCGTCTACGCGCAAGCGTGGGCTCGCCTTACGTTGGTCAACCTGGGTGGCCGCAGCGGCGATCATTGGCTATGGCGTGGCCATTGCCATGCACTGGGATGACCGTGGGGTGTTGTGGTTGCAGGAGCGCTTTGAAAGCCCGGTCGAGCAACAAGCCAGCATTTGGTTGCCGGACTACCTGGTTGATATCGATGCCAAGGTGTTGCCAGGCATGGAAGACGATGAAGCTTCCGACCTGACCTACAACCCGGTGAGCAAAACCCTGTTCGCAGTCATGGGCAAGAACCCCTTCCTGGTCGAGTTGAGCCTCGACGGCGATGTATTGCGCAAAATACCGCTGGTGGGGTGGAGCAACCCAGAAGGGGTGGCAGCACTTGAAGGTGGGCGTCTGGCAATTGTTGACGAACGTGATCACAAAATGACCATTGTCACCCTCAAAGCCGATACGCAATCGCTGAATATTGCTGACTTCCCGCAGTACGACCTCGGCCCATCGGAAAACCAGAACAAGGCGTTCGAAGCAGTCGCCTGGGACCCTCGCCAACAGCGCATTGTGCTTGGCGAAGAGCGCCCGCCAGCATTGTTCACCTGGAGTAGCGACGGTCAGAGCCCGTTGGCGGGTGACAAGAAGTCACTGCCCAGCGAGGAGTTGGACCTGCGCAATCTCTCGGCCTTGGGCATCGACCCACGTACCGGGCACATGCTGGTGCTGTCCGCCGACTCCAACATGCTGCTGGAGCTGGACGAGACGGGTGAGCAGGTCAGCTTCATGACCCTGTTGGGCGGTTTCAATGGCTTGAACAAGCGCATTCCGCGCGCCGAAGGCGTGGCAATGGATGAGCACGGCACCCTGTATATCGTCAGTGAGCCGGACCTGTTCTATCGTTTCAAAAAGCCCTGATTTAAGACTTGTCCGATGGCAGGGTTAAGTTTGGATTCAGCAGAGTGTGGTTAGATTCTCACTGCCACCTATCGAGTCCCTCTGAATGCGCCGCTACATCCGTCTACCCCTGATTGCTCTGGTTGTAAGCTTGATTGCCTTGCTGTTGCTTGCTTTGGCAGGGCAGCACTACCGTCTTTACGAGCGGGGCTGGTTCAACCTCAAGGCCTGGTGGCAGCCTTTTGAGCAGAGCATTGGCCTGGACCAGTATCGGGTAGTACTCGAAGCGAAGGTGATCGAAGGCCTGGACGACGATATTTCGGCGCTGACCTTCGATCCTGACCGCAATAGCCTGTTTACCGTGACCAACCAGCGTTCCGAGCTGATCGAACTGTCGCTGGAGGGGCGCATTCTGCGTCGAGTGCCGTTGACTGGCTTTGGCGATCCTGAGGCGGTCGAATACGTCGGCCCGAGCAGTTATGTCATTACCGACGAGCGCGAGCAGCGCCTGATTCGCGTACACCTGAGTGATAACACCCTGTTCCTCGATGCCAAAGATGCCGAGCAGTTGACGCTTGGCATCGGCCTGAACGGCAACAAGGGGTTTGAGGGCCTGGCCTATGACTCGGCTGGCAAGCGTCTGTTCGTGGCCAAGGAGCGCGATCCGATGCTGATTTATGAGGTGCACGGGTTCCCCCATGACAATCCGGAGCAGCCTTACGCCGTGCATGTGGTACAGGATCAGAAGCGTGATTCGCGGCTATTTGTGCGTGATCTGTCGAGCTTGCAGTTCGATGAGCGCAGCGGCCATCTGTTGGCGCTGTCGGATGAATCGCAGCTGGTAGTGGAACTGGATGTGAAAGGCAAACCCTTGAGCACGCTGTCGCTGCGCAAGGGCTTTCAGGGCCTGAAAAACAGCGTGCCGCAGGCCGAGGGCATCGCCATGGACGATGTCGGGACCATCTACCTGGTCAGTGAGCCGAACCTGTTTTATGTGTTCAAGAAACCGACCGAGTAAAGGGTTTGGGGTGGCTGTGCTACTCAGTTTTTGAGGGTTTGCACGCCTTCGGATGTCCCCAGCAACAGCAGATCCGCCGGCCGCGCCGCGAACAAGCCGTTAGTGACCACGCCGACAATGGCGTTGATCTGGCTTTCCAGTTCCACCGGATTGGTGATCTGCATGTTGTGCACATCGAGAATGATGTTGCCATTGTCAGTGATCACGCCTTCACGATAAACCGGATCGCCGCCCAGTTTGACCAGCTGGCGTGCGACATGGCTGCGGGCCATCGGGATTACTTCGACCGGCAGCGGGAATGCGCCCAGCACTGGCACCAGCTTGCTGGCGTCGGCGATGCAGATGAAGGTCTTGGCCACAGCGGCAACGATCTTCTCGCGGGTCAGGGCGGCACCGCCACCCTTGATCAGGTTCAGGTGCTCGTCGCTTTCATCGGCGCCGTCGACATAGAACTCCAGGTCGCTGACGGTGTTCAGCTCATACACCGGAATGCCGTGGCCTTTCAGGCGTGCGGCAGTTGCTTCGGAGCTGGCCACGGCACCATCGAAGGCAGCCTTATGCTGGGCCAGGGCGTCGATGAAGCAATTGGCGGTCGAACCGGTGCCGACCCCGACGATGCTCTTGTCGTCGAGCTTGGGCAAAATGAAATCGACAGCGGCCTGGGCGACAGCCTGTTTGAGTTGATCCTGGGTCATGCGGGCTCCGAAGCGGGGAGGAGTATCGTGAAGGCGCGTAGTATAGCGGCTAATACCCCGGACTTGCTGTGGTCGCCCGACAGGGCGCTGGGGTAGACTCGCAAACCCCGCCCAACCGCTCAGTGATGCTTTCCCGATGCTCGAACAGTACGTCAAGAAGATCCTCACCTCGCGCGTTTACGACGTTGCCGTCGAAACCCCATTGCAGACCGCCGGCCAACTGAGTAAGCGTCTGGGCAACCATATCCTGCTCAAGCGTGAAGACTTGCAGCCGGTGTTTTCCTTCAAGATTCGCGGTGCCTACAACAAGCTGGCCCAGCTGACCCCAGAAGAACTGGCCCGTGGCGTGGTGACCGCCTCGGCCGGCAACCATGCCCAGGGCGTGGCGCTGGCCGCCCGTGAGCTGGGGATCAAGGCCACTATCGTGATGCCCAAGACCACCCCGGAAATCAAGGTTGAAGGCGTGCGTTCGCGTGGCGGCAAGGTGGTGCTGCACGGCGACTCCTTCCCAGAAGCGCTGGCATATTCGCTGAAGCTGGTCGACGAGAAGGGCTTCGTCTATATCCACCCCTATGACGATCCGCACACCATAGCCGGGCAGGGCACCGTGGCCATGGAGATCCTGCGCCAGCACCCAGGTCAATTGGACGCGATCTTTGTACCGGTGGGCGGTGGCGGCTTGATCGCCGGTATTGCTGCTTACGTGAAGTACCTGCGCCCAGAGATCAAGGTAATCGGCGTCGAGCCGGACGACTCCAATTGCCTGCAAGCCGCCATGGCCGCTGGTGAGCGGGTGGTGTTGCCGCAGGTCGGTCTGTTCGCCGACGGTGTAGCCGTGGCGCAGATCGGCCAGCACACCTTCGACATCTGCAAGACCTATGTCGATGAAGTGTTGACTGTCAGCACTGACGAGATCTGCGCAGCGATCAAGGATATCTACGACGATACCCGTTCGATCACTGAACCTGCCGGAGCATTGGGTGTGGCGGGGATCAAGAAGTACGTTGAGCTTTACGGTGTTAGCGGCCAGACCCTGGTGGCGATCGACTCCGGTGCCAACGTCAACTTTGATCGCCTGCGCCATGTTGCCGAGCGTGCCGAACTGGGTGAAGGCCGCGAAGCCATCATCGCCGTGACCATCCCCGAGCAGCCAGGCAGCTTCAAAGCCTTCTGCGAGGCTATCGGCAAGCGCCAGATCACCGAATTCAACTACCGCTATCACGCCGATGGTGAAGCGCACATCTTCGTTGGTGTGCAGACCCATCCGGACACCGATCCGCGCAGTGCCTTGATCCAGAGCCTTAGCGAGCAAGGTTTCCCGGTCACTGACCTGACCGACAACGAGTTGGCCAAGCTACATATCCGTCATATGGTCGGCGGCCATGCAGCGCGGGTCAGTGACGAATTGGTGCTGCGTTTCGAGTTCCCGGAGCGTCCGGGCGCACTGTTCAACTTCCTCAACAAACTTGGCGGGCGCTGGAACATCTCGATGTTCCATTACCGCAACCACGGCGCGGCCGACGGTCGCGTGGTCGCTGGCCTGCAAGTCCCGGATGATGAGCGCCACCTGGTACCCGCTGCTTTAGCCAAGATCGGCTATCCGTACTGGGACGAAACCGATAATCCAGCGTACCGACTGTTCCTGGGTTGAGCGGCTAAGCTCAGGACAGCTCACAAGGAAGCAATGACATGGAATACCTGACGACTCTCAAGACTCTGCACATCGCGGCCACCGTGCTGTTGCTGGGCAGTGCCCTTGGTCTGGCGATCTGGACATGGTTGGCGCGGCGCAAAGGTGACATGGCGGCGCCGAGCCGATTAATGCAGCGGCCGCTGGTGTTTGTCTGGCTGTTGATGGGCATTTGCCTGGTCAGCATGCCGTTTACAGGCTGGTGGCTGGTGCACCTGATCGGTTGGCCACTGGGCCAGACCTGGGTGCTGGGTTCCAGCGTTATCTACACCTTCGGCGCGTTCAGCTGGTTCTGGCTGCTGGCGCGGGTCAATCGCCTGCGCACGGCGCCGAGCGTGGGGAATCCGAAATTTACCTTGGCGTTGGCGGTGTTCAGCGGTGTGTGTTTCATCGCCATTGCCGGGCTGATGGGCGCCAAGCCGGTCTAGATGAACGTGTAGGAGCCGGCGTAGCGCCTCAGGCCCGGCTGTGCCGGGCATCGCCAGCGAGGCTGGCTCCTACAGGCGATCAATCGCGCAGGCTGATCACTGGCCAACCACGCTTCTCGGCTTCGGCGCGCAGGTTCGGGTCCGGATCGACCGCAACCGGATGATTCACCTGCTCCAGCAGCGGCAGATCGTTCATCGAGTCGCTATAAAAATAGCTGTCGTCCAGATTCAAGCCGTTTTCTTCCAGCCAACGCTTCAGGCGCGTTACCTTGCCTTCACGGAAGCACGGTACATCAGTGCTGCGGCCGGTGTAGCGACCTTCGACCATCTCACATTCGGTAGCCAACAGCGTTTCCACTTCCAGGCGCTTGGCAATCGGGCCGGTGATAAACCGGTTGGTAGCGGTGATGATCACCAGCTTGTCGCCAGCATCACGATGCTTTTTCAGCAGCGCTAGCGCCTTGGGCAAAATGATCGGCTCGACACAATCGCGCATGAAGTCGCGATGCCATTCGTCGAGTTGCGCCATCTCGGTGGCAGCGAGGATTTCCAGGCTGAAGTTCAGGTAGGCCGTCAGATCAAGCTTGCCAGCCAGGTAGTCCTGGTAGAAAGCATCGTTGCGGTTCTGATACTCCACCGGGTCGAGAATCCCACGGGCGCAGAGGTAGTCCCCCCAGGCGTGATCGCTGTCGCCGCCAAGAAGGGTATTGTCCAGATCGAATAAAGCCAGGCGCATTTAAGTCACTCGCATAACATCTGAAAAGTCCCACAGAATACGGACTTTTCACATCGGTGCACATAAGGTAAACAGGCGCGTTGCTGGCCTTGTGGGCTTTGTGGAACAATGCCGTGACATGCGTTTACGAGGTTGCTGCCGTGATCGACCCCGATGGTTTTCGCCCCAATGTCGGGATCATTCTGACAAATGATCTTGGGCAGGTGCTATGGGCTCGGCGGATCAACCAGGATGCCTGGCAGTTTCCCCAGGGTGGTATCAACCCTGAAGAGACGCCGGAAGATGCCCTGTACCGCGAGCTGAACGAAGAAGTGGGGCTAGAGCGCGATGATGTTGAAATTCTTGCCTGCACCCGCGGCTGGTTGCGTTATCGTTTACCCCAACGCCTGGTCCGTACCCACAGCCAACCGCTGTGCATCGGCCAGAAACAGAAATGGTTTCTCCTGCGCCTGGTCTCCAACGAGCAGCGGGTGCGGATGGATTTGACCGGTAAACCGGAGTTCGACGGCTGGCGCTGGGTCAGCTATTGGTATCCGCTGGGCCAGGTGGTGACATTCAAGCGCGAGGTTTACCGCCGCGCTCTCAAAGAGCTTGCCCCGCGCCTGCTGGCGCGCGACTGACGACGGAGTTCGACCCCGAGCCATGCTCAATACGCTGCGCAAGATCGTCCAGGAAGTTAACTCCGCCAAGGATCTCAAGACGGCGTTGGGGATCATTGTGTTGCGCGTCAAAGAGGCCATGGGTAGTCAGGTCTGCTCGGTCTACCTGCTCGATCCTGAGAGCAACCGCTTTGTGTTGATGGCCTCCGAGGGCTTGAACAAGCGCTCGATCGGCAAGGTCAGCATGGCCCCTAACGAAGGCCTGGTGGGCCTGGTCGGCACGCGTGAAGAGCCGCTCAACCTGGAACATGCTGCCGATCACCCGCGTTATCGCTATTTTGCCGAAACCGGTGAGGAGCGTTTCGCCTCCTTCCTCGGTGCGCCAATCATCCACCACCGGCGTGTGGTCGGGGTGCTGGTTATCCAGCAAAAGGAACGACGCCAGTTCGACGAAGGTGAAGAAGCCTTTCTGGTGACCATGAGCGCTCAGCTCGCAGGGGTAATCGCCCATGCCGAAGCCACCGGTTCTATCCGTGGCCTGGGACGTCAGGGCAAGGGCATCCAGGAGGCCAAATTCGTCGGCGTACCGGGTTCGCCTGGGGCGGCCGTGGGCAAGGCGGTGGTCATGCTGCCACCGGCCGATCTCGACGTGGTGCCGGATAAAAGCGTCGATGACATCGATGCCGAACTGAAACTCTTCAATAACGCCCTGGAAGGCGTGCGCGCCGACATGCGCAGCCTCTCCGCCAAACTGGCCACCCAGCTGCGCCCGGAAGAGCGCGCGTTGTTCGACGTCTACCTGATGATGCTCGAAGACGCGGCCCTGGGCGGTGAAGTGGTGCAGGTGATCAAGACCGGTCAGTGGGCCCAGGGCGCCTTGCGCCAGGTGGTGGGTGAGCACGTCAATCGCTTCGAACTGATGGACGATGCCTATCTGCGCGAGAGGGCTTCCGATGTGAAGGATCTAGGCCGGCGTCTGCTGGCCTACCTGCAAGAGGCACGACAGCAGACACTGGTCTATCCCGACAACAGTATTCTGGTCAGTGAAGAACTGACCCCGGCGATGCTCGGCGAAGTACCGGAAGGCAAGCTGGTCGGCCTGGTTTCGGTACTGGGCTCGGGTAACTCCCATGTGGCGATCCTCGCCCGCGCCATGGGCATTCCCACGGTCATGGGTCTGGTCGACCTGCCTTACTCGAAGGTCGACGGCATCGACATGATCGTCGATGGCTATAAGGGCGATGTCTACACCAACCCTAGCGATGTGCTGCGCAAGCAGTATGCCGAAGTGGTCGAGGAAGAACGCCAGTTGGCCCAAGGTCTGGATGCCCTGCGCGAACTGCCGTGCATTACTCTTGATGGTCACCGCATGCCACTGTGGGTCAATACCGGCTTGCTCGCCGATGTCGCCCGCGCCCAGCAGCGTGGCGCCGAAGGCGTAGGGCTGTACCGCACCGAAGTGCCATTCATGATCAACCAGCGCTTCCCCAGTGAAAAGGAGCAGCTGGCGATTTACCGCGAGCAATTGGCGGCCTTCCATCCCTTACCGGTGACCATGCGTAGCCTGGACATCGGTGGTGACAAGGCGCTGTCGTACTTCCCGATCAAGGAGGACAACCCCTTCCTTGGCTGGCGTGGTATCCGCGTAACCCTCGACCATCCGGAAATCTTCCTGGTGCAGACCCGTGCCATGCTCAAGGCCAGTGAAGGCCTGAACAACCTGCGCATTCTGCTGCCGATGATTTCCGGTATTCACGAATTGGAAGAAGCCCTGCACCTGATCCACCGGGCGTGGGGTGAAGTGCGTGACGAAGGCACCGACGTGCCGATGCCGCCAGTGGGAGTGATGATCGAGATCCCGGCGGCGGTCTACCAGACCCGCGAGCTGGCCCGTCAGGTCGACTTCCTGTCGGTCGGCTCCAACGACCTGACCCAGTATCTGTTGGCGGTAGACCGTAACAACCCACGGGTTGCCGACCTCTATGACTACTTGCACCCGGCGGTGCTGCAAGCCCTGCAGAACGTGGTGCGCGATGCCCATGCCGAAGGCAAACCGGTGAGCATCTGTGGTGAGATGGCCGGTGATCCGGCCGCTGCAGTGTTGTTGATGGCCATGGGCTTCGACAGCCTGTCGATGAACGCCACCAACTTGCCGAAAGTGAAATGGATGCTGCGTCAGGTGAGCTTGAGCAAATCCAAGGAACTGCTGGCTCAGGCCATGGGTATCGATAACCCGCAAGTTATCCACAGTTCGCTGCAGCTGGCCCTGAAGAACCTTGGGCTGGCGCGGATGATCAATCCTGGGTCGTCAAAGACCTTGTGACTTTTGCGGCCGATCGCCAGCAAGGCTGGCGATCGCCTCAGACCTGTAAGTCCACTTCCCCCAGATGCCCGCCAAACGGCCCGAAACTGCGCTCCAGCAACCGGCGCCGGCCGTCCGCCTCGGCAATCAGCACTGTGCTGGCCCGCGTCCCATAGTTCTGGCTGGCAATGAACACACTCGACAGCAAGCGCTCGGTGGTGAGCCCTACGCCGGTTTCTGGTAACTCGCCATCGGCGGCCTGCAGGTTATCCCCAAGTAGCGTCAGCAGCGCCTGAGGCTGCGGGTCAGCCAGCTGCAGCTGTAACCCGGCGCGAGCCTTGAGCAGCTTTGGCCAAGGTGTGTTCAGCCCGGCATTGGACAGCCCATAAACCCCTTCGCCGAGCAGTTGCACCTGTGCCTCGCGAGCATTCAGATAGCCAAGAGTACTGCTATCACCCACCAGCAGGTTGAACCCGGAGTACTGCTGGCTGCGGCTGGCGACCTGATCCAGATAGGCTTCAACGCCACTTTCGCCGCGCAGGAACGCCGCCACCAACTCGCCACGTGAGCGTGTGCCTTGGGCCAGTTGCGGGTCGCGGATATTGGTCAGGGCGGCAAAACGCCCGCCCGGGCCGACACCCAGCCAGGTGCCGCCAGCCTCCAAGTCGCGTCCGGCATACACCCCCGGCGCGTCGTCCCAGGCGCCCAGCACACGGCTGGGACGGGCATAGAACTCATCACGGTTGGCCGCGACGATCAGCGGCTGGGCATGACCCGGCCGCCAGGCAAAAACGATCAGACACATAGGTGGTCCTCTGTGTTTTTGCTCACTCTACCGATAGCGTCCGACCTGTTCCATCGACTTAATGTGTCTTCACTAGAGCCACAGGCCTACCTTCCGTTACCATGCCGGACTGAATTGACGGGGGCGACAATGGAATTCGTGCTCTATTTGCTGCTAGGCGCCTGTGCGGGCGTACTGGCCGGGCTGTTCGGCGTTGGCGGCGGCATCATTATCGTGCCGGTGCTGGTGTTCAGTTTCACCTTGCAGGGCTTCGATGCTTCGGTGCTGACCCACTTGGCCGTGGGTACGTCCCTGGCGACCATCGTCTTCACCTCGATCAACGCCATCCGTGAGCACCATCGCAAAGGCGCTGTGCAGTGGCCGATCTTTGTCTGGATGACCTTGGGAATCCTGGTCGGTGCCGGCATCGGTGCCAAGACCGCGTCGCTGATCCAGGGCCCGATGCTGCAGAAGATCATCGGCGTGTTTGCCTTGGTGATCGCCGCGCAGATGGCCCTGGACCTCAAGCCCAAGGCGAGTCGTAAGGTTCCCGGCAAGGCGGGGTTGAGCGCTGCTGGCGGTGTGGTCGGTTGGGCATCGGCGATCTTCGGTATTGGTGGTGGTTCATTGACCGTGCCGTTTCTGACCTGGCGCAGCTTGCCCATGCAGCAGGCGGTGGCAACGTCGTCGGCCTGCGGCTTTCCGATTGCAGTGGCCAGCGCCCTGAGTTTTATCTGGTTGGGCTGGCATGACCCGCACTTGCCTGCGCATAGCCTGGGCTTCGTGTACCTGCCAGCGCTGCTCGGGATTGCCCTGACCAGCATGTTTTTCGCCCGCTTCGGCGCGCGCCTGGCGCATAAACTGTCGCCACGCTTGCTCAAACGGCTGTTTGCCGCGCTGCTGTTCTGCGTTGGCTTGAGCTTTTTGCTTTAACGAGAGGAGTCACCATGCTGCCTTACCCGCAGATCGATCCTGTGGCCATTGCCCTGGGTCCGCTGAAAATCCATTGGTACGGCCTGATGTACCTGATCGGCATCGGCGGCGCCTGGCTGCTGGCCAAGCGTCGACTGAACCGCTTCGATCCGACCTGGAGCAATGAAAAGCTCTCGGACCTGGTGTTCTGGCTGTCCATGGGCGTAATCGTCGGCGGACGCTTGGGTTACGTGCTGTTCTACGATCTGCACGCCTACCTGGCCAACCCGGCGCTGATCTTCGAAGTGTGGAAAGGCGGCATGTCGTTCCATGGCGGCTTTATCGGCGTAATGCTGGCGGCCTTGTGGTTTGGCAAACGCAATAACAAGTCGTTCTTTGAGCTGATGGACTTCGTGGCGCCGCTGGTGCCGATCGGCCTGGGCGCTGGGCGCATCGGCAACTTCATCAACGCCGAACTGTGGGGCAAGGCCACTGACGTGCCGTGGGCGATGGTCTTCCCGCCGTTCAGCGATCCGGAGCAACTGCCGCGTCACCCGTCGCAGCTGTACCAGTTCGCCCTTGAAGGTGTGGCATTATTCCTGATCCTTTGGCTGTACTCGCGTAAGCCGCGCCCGACCATGGCCATTTCCGGCATGTTCGCGCTGTTCTACGGGATCTTCCGCTTCATCGTCGAATTTGTGCGGGTTCCCGATGCCCAGCTGGGCTACATTGCCTTCGGCTGGTTGACCATGGGTCAGTTGCTCTGCGTGCCGATGATCCTCGGCGGCATCGGCCTGATCTGGTGGGCCTACAACCGTAAACCTACGGCCAAGGCCGCCGTTTGAATTTCCACGGCAGGGTGATCCCCTGCCGTCTTTGCTACAGGTAAGCCATGAAACAGTATCTAGATCTGGTCCGTGACGTGATCGAAAACGGCACCCTGCAGGGCAACCGTACCGGCATCCGCACCATCAGCCTGCCCGGCGCCTCGCTGCGCTTCGACCTGCAGAAGGGCTTCCCGGCCATCACCACGCGCAAGCTGGCATTCAAGTCGGCCATCGGCGAAATGGTGGGCTTTTTGCGTGGCGTGAAGAACGCGGGCGAGTTCCGCGAACTGGGTTGCAAGGTCTGGGACCAGAACGCCAACGAAAACGCCCAGTGGCTGGCTAACCCGTTCCGCCAGGGGCATGACGACCTCGGCGAGATCTACGGTGTGCAATGGCGCCAATGGCCGGCCTACAAGCGCATCCCGCTGAGCAACCCGGCGGCGATCGAGCTGGCGCAGAGCCAGGGCTTCCAGCAAATTGCAGCGTCTGAAGAAGACGGCGAGGCCTTCGTGGTGCTGTACAAGGCCATCGACCAGATTCGCCAGTGCATCGACACCATTCACAACGATCCGGGCAGTCGCCGCATCTTGTTCCACGGCTGGAACTGCGCGCAGCTCGATGAAATGGCCTTACCGCCGTGCCACCTGCTGTACCAGTTCCACCCGAATGTCGAGACCAAGGAAATCTCCCTGACCCTCTACATCCGCTCCAACGACCTGGGCCTGGGCACGCCGTTCAACCTCACCGAAGGCGCGGCGCTGCTGTCGCTGGTCGGTCGCCTGACCGGCTACACGCCGCGCTGGTTCACCTATTTCATCGGTGATGCGCACGTCTACGAGAACCACCTGGACATGCTCAACGAACAGCTCAAGCGCGAGCCGCTGGCAGCGCCGAAGCTGGTGATCAATGATCGTGTGCCGGAGTATGCCAAGACTGGCGTGTACGAGCCGGAGTGGCTGGAGAAGGTCGAGCCGAGTGACTTCAGCCTTGATGGTTACGAGCACCACGCGCCTATGACGGCGCCGATGGCGGTCTGATTGACTACAGTTGTGGGGAATTCTACTTCTGTAGATAACCGCTAACCTTATCGCGGGATTGAACTGCGATAAGGTTGGTCCTGTTTGAGCAAGCTATCATCACCTTATGAAATAAGAGTAAAAGATCCTATAAAATAAGAGTAAATGCCAAATGCCATCCAGGCAGCACATACCAACATATGCAAGCTCCACGATATGACCAGCAGTCGCTTCAGATTATCCGGAAATTGCTTTTCTTCATCTGGATCTAATAGCCCTTTCTTTATGTATGCGTTTTTGAATATCAAGGCCATGGTAAGGCCGCCAATACGTATGGCTTTCCCCGGCAAGCCTGCTTGCGAATATATTGATCTAGTACCCACGACAATACTACTGTTGCTTAAAAAAGCTTCCGCCTTTTCTGTGTAAGCATGTGCCACGTAGGCTAACCAAATTAATATAAAAAATGATGGTACTAAGACGAAGCCTGCAATTAGGCCTATAGGTACCTGAGTCATTTAGTATATTCTCCATATAAATACTCACCGAACTGCTCGCCACCAGACTGTCCGATTTTGCCGCCTGCCCAGCCTCCCACCGCCCCGCCTACGACACCGCACACTAGGGCTCCTAGGCCGCCACTGGCGAAGCCTAAAACGATGATGCAGCCCTGTACTGCGGCATAGCCTCCTGCAGCTCCTCCCCCGCCAATCCACCCGCCAATGAGCTCCCCTCCACATACTTGGCCTTCCTGCACTGCTCTTCCCTGCCTAATGAGCAGGCTTTTTGAATACTAAGCGCGGTGGCTGCGACATCCAGCGCAGTACCTAGGTAGGTACCTTTTTTCACAATCTTCGCAGCTTTGGCCACACCGCTGATCTTGCCGGCGTAGCTGTCGATTTCACCCTTGTGCAGGAAGCTCTTCGTGGAAATGCCCAGCATTCGTTTGATGGATCCCTGTTGCTGCAATCCGGCACCGTATGCCGCCACGTTGTCGAGCTGAGACCCCAGCTTGCCGAATAACACGGCACGCTCGACATAGAACTTGTCCCGAGCCGCTGGCGAGCCCGTGCGCAAATACTCGTTATGGAGCTTTTCGATGTCGAGCAAGGATTTACGAATGGCTTCCAGGTGTTTGCTCCAGGCGTCACTTACCACCCCTGCGCCGAGGGCGCTGTGGGCGAGCATTTTCTGGAGCAGGTCAAAATTGTCCAGCAAGAAGTCGTCAGCGTCCGTGTTACTCGACAGCAGGGCGATATGAACTTCATTCGCCCTGGCCATCATGTAGGCCTCTTGGCTGGTACTTGATGGCGTGGACAGGTCTCCGAGGATAACGAGCTCCCCCGCTAACACAACGCTGTTTGATATGTGGCTGTTGAGGGCTATGAATTTGCGATTCGCGATACCAGAAAGGTTAAGCCCGGCTCTCAAGGAATCGAAGGTTTGGGTTTTGGTATTTATAAAAACCTGAGGCTCAGCCATGTTCGCCTCACCAATATCGTTTGTTGCCAGAGTTGGCGGTCGCGGAGGTGCTTTGGTGGGCCCCAAAGCTATAGCCGATGATTTCAATCCAGTCCTGGTATTTTTCGTCCAGCGCTTCGCCAGGTATACCGTCGATCTTTATGAATGCGTCAAACGCCATAATTGCCACTCCTTGGTAATGGTAAATGCTCCGTGTCGGCTTACATGAACGCGGCGACCTGAGGAAGTTAGTCCTGGTGCATCTTCCCAACAATAGAGAAAACACAGCAGAGCACGTAGGAATGGTCTGAAAGCGGTAGGCTGTTCAGTGGGAGTGGGCTTGGGTCGACTGGGGGTGTCAGAAATTTTGTGTTCGGGCATAACATGAGAAAAAGGTGCATGTATGCCAACCAAAAATAAACCCACACGCTCAGCGCTCCGAGAACTGCCGAAAATCCCGAAAGAGCTGCTTGAGTATTTCGCCGACGGGCCAATGACCGCTCAAGTCATCGAGGATGCCTCTGCGGCGTTCTAGAAGGCCCTGATTGAGCGAGCCCTGAGTGCCGAACTCGGCCACCACCTGGGCTATCCGCCGGGCGTGCAGCGCCCAGAGGATGTCTGGGATCGAGTCATTCCATTCTTCGTGTTTCCGCCAGCCATCCGAAAAGTCATTTACACAACCAACGCCATCGAGAGCATCAACGCTCAGCTACGCAAGATCATCAAGACCCGTGGTCACTTCCCGACCGACGATGCGGCGACCAAACTGATCTGGCTTGGGCTGCGTAATATCACTGCGAACTGGGGCTCTGCAGCCCATGACTGGAAAAGTGCAATGAATCAATTTGCGCTTCTGTACGGAGATCGATTTATCAGGCCGACCTGGTAAAAGCACGGCCTGCCTGACGGCAGGCCATTATTGGCCCGCACACAAATAATCTGACAGTCCCGGTCGACTCCATTCACTCCGATACCTCACGATACAAAAAGTCACCCAGCACCTCGCCTCTGTCGCAACTGATGTCACCGCTGAACTTTCTGCCCATCGTACCGCCTACTACAGTACAAACATCATTCTATGAAATATGAATAGATTCTAAGTGCCACCATGGCAGCAGACTCTAAGAAGATCAAACCCCATGTTACGAATAGCAGTCGCATCAGATTTTTCGGGAAATTTTTTACGTCATCAAGCTCCAGCAGCCCTCTTTTTATGGATGGGTTCTTGATCATCAAGGACATAGTAAGAATGCAGTTACGCATAATTTTTCCCGGCAAACCTGCTTGTGAATATATTGATTTGGTTCCCACAACTATACTGCTATTGCTTAAAAAAGCTTCCGCCTTTTCTGTGTAGGCATGTGCGACGTAGCCTACCCAGATGCAGGTAAAGAGTAATGGTACTAAAATGTAGCCTGCAATTAGACCTATAGGGACCGGAGTCATTGAATATACTTCCCATATAAATGCTCACCAATCTTCTCACCACCGTACTGTCCGGCTTCGCCGCCTGCCCATCCTCCCACTGCTCCGCCTACGACACCGCACACTAGGGCTCCTGGGCCGCCAGTGGCGATGCCTAAAACGAAGACGCAGCCAAGGGCTACGGCACCGCCTCCTAAATAACCCAGCGCGACTCCCCCTCCCAATCTACCCACCAATGAGGCTCCCTCCACATACTTGGCCTTCCTGCACTGCTCTTCCCTGCCTAATGAGCAGGCTTTTTGAATACTAAGCGCGGTGGATGCGACATCCAGGGCAATACCTATGTAAGTACCTTTTTTCACAATCTTCGCAGCTTTGGCCACACCGCTGATCTTGCTGGCGTAGCCGTCGATTTCGCCCTTGTGCAGGAAGCTTTTCGTGGAAATGCCCAGCATTCGTTTGATGGACCCTTGTTGTCGCAATCCAGCACCGTATGCCGCCACGTTGTCCAGCTGAGACCCCAGTTTGGCGAATAACACAGCACGCTCGACATAGAACCTGTCTCGAGCAGTGGGTGAGCCCGTACGCAAATATTCGTTGTGGAGTTTTTCGATTTCCAGCAAGGATTTACGAATGGCTTCCAGGTGTTTGCTCCAGGCGTCACTTACCACCCCTGCACCGAGGGCGCTGTGGGCGAGCATTTTCTGCAGCAGGTCAAAATTGTTCAGCAAGAAGTCGTCAGCGTCCGTGTTACTCGACAGCAGGGCGATATGAACTTCATTCGCCCTGGCCATCATGTAGG
>NZ_JBNPJT010000026.1:0-54891 GCF_050312595.1 Pseudomonas sp. UM16
GGGCTGCGCGATTTTCCCGGCGCCTGATTCGGCCTAATCGGCCGGCTTCGCTAACATAACGTGCGTCACATTATGCGAACCGTCATGCTGGAGTGCCAGGGTCAGTGACGGTCAGATTTCAAGGCTGGAAATCCCTCTCTTGGCCAATCCTTGTTCTGAAGCCATCAGCCTCGAACATTTCATTCATTCTGTGCGGATCACTGAATGTTTGCTTTGCGGCATAATCACAGCCTTTGCACTGCACCCGCCACAATGGAATGACAAATGATAAGAGCATTTGAACATCGCGACATGGAACGTACTCTGGAGATCTGGCTGAGCGCATCGATCCAGGCCCATGACTTTATCGATGCTTCTTACTGGCAATCCCATACACAGACGATGCGTGACGTTTACGTCCCGGCATCAGAGACCTATGTCGTTGAGGATCAATCCGGGGTTCTGGGGTTTTGTTCTTTGCTGGGCAATCAACTGGCTGCGTTGTTTGTTGATCCCAGCCATCAGGGCAACGGCCTGGGCAAGCAGTTGCTCGAGCACGCGAAAAAGCTTCGTGACGAGTTGACCCTGGCGGTTTACAAGGAAAACACACCCAGTTTTGCCTTTTACCAGTCGCAAGGCTTTGAGGTGGTCAAGGAGCAAGTTGATGACCAAACGGGCCATGGTGAGTATCTGATGGCGTACAAGTGTTGATCCTCCCGCAACCCTTTTTGATCGTGAAACCTTGCTCTCCCTAGGTGTCATGTCCAGAAATGGTGTCGGCGGCAAGCGTGCACTGCGTGTTTACCCACCCTGGAGTAAGCCTTCAGCCCGGCAGGCATTGCAAACTCAAAGGTGGCAAGCCGAGTATTTTGTGCCTGTTACCCCTTTTGAATTGACCTCTACAGTACGTGTTCGCGGCCTTTTCCACTGCATGTCGTAACAACTTTGTTTATAGCCTCTAGGTATAACTCAACTAAATAACTATTTAGTTGAGTTATATAAGCATTGGGTAATATAAGCAGCGCTTTAAATGCCTGTAACGTTTGACCTCCCCTGCCCGTAGATGCCTCGCGTTTGACCTGCATCAAACAGGGGCGCCTGGACAGGTGTAGATAAGTAAGGGTGCTTTATGAACCTCTCTCCCCCTTCGGAGTAACTCTCATGGCGCTTGTTCAATCCACTGCACAATCCCCTTCCACCTCCGCCTTTGCGCCTGAAGCAGGCGAACACTGGATCGAGCCGCTGAAAGAAGGCGGACATGTTCTCATCAGGCCACTGCGTGCTGAGGATCGCGAACGTGAAAAGGCCTTCATCATGCGTCTTTCATCCGAGTCGCGACACTTCCGCTTCCTGTGCCAGATCAATGAGCCTGGTGAGGCCATGCTTGATCAACTGATGACTGTCGATCAGCATGAACATATGGCCTATGTCGCATTGGCCCACGTCAATGGCGAACTGCAGGAGGTGGGAATCAGCCGCTATGCCGCATGCGCCGAGCCCGGCGAATGTGAATGTGCAGTAACGGTTGATGATCAGTGGAAAAATCGCGGCCTTGGCCCCCTACTCCTTGGCCACTTGATCGACAAGGCGCGGGCCAATGGCTACACAACGATGTATTCAATCGACTCCGCTGCCAATACGGCGATGCATGAGCTGGCCCGCGAGCTTGGCTTTTCGACCTCTCGTGACCCGGACGACAACTGCCAGGTCATCCATCGCCTTTCATTGACTTGATGAGGTCTGCACGTTGTTCCCGATGCAGCCATCAACTGGTCGGCATTCGCCCCCTTCTCCACTCCTGCCGGGTCGCCGTGGCCTCGCTATATAAGCTATTGCGGCAATGACAGCGACTTTTTCGGTTGGGCCGTGCAGCGCCGGATTGAATCATTCGTATGGGCTCCGGCATTTGCCGAAAGGCGCAGTATCAATGCCAGTGCCTCACAGATCTCCACGCTGCAAATCCGCCTTGGGGGTGTGTCCGGCCACCTTAATCTCATGTTGCCCAAGGATGGCCAGCTTGAGCTAGTTGGCGACCTCTCACGCTTTACAGCGGCGGGTAATTTGCCGCACTCGCTCTCGCTGGCACCAACGCTTTCCCGTCGTCAAAGTGACGCGCCCTATACCCTGCCCGAGCTTGGTCTGCTCCATGGCGTGGCTTCACTGTCGCTCAACAGTAAGCCGCTGGGGCAATCCATTTCACTCAGAGAGATTGAGCACTTTTCGCAACTGGACAGCCTCGCGCTGCATGGCAGCTTTACCGACTGGGTAGCACTCGCGAAATTGCCCAGGCTCAAACGTCTGGAAATCAGGTTTGCCCCCGATCTGGCAGGCATGCCGTCACTCGACGTTTGGCCGGAACTCGATATGTTTATTGCCTATAACGTCGATGAGGCCGCCGGAAAACGATTGAAAGCGCAGATGAAAGCGCGAGAAAAGGTTCGCGCTTGGAATGACTATGCATCGGTCAGCAAGCTGCGCAACGTTGAATGGTGGCACAAGTCGTACGGACGGCCGTTCGCAGGCTGGAGCAGTCGCATGGCGGATGCCGCGAATGCCGCCTATGACGTCACTCTGGGCGCACTCGAAATAGCCGAGAGTGCGCAAGCTGCGAAAGCCGCGATCACAGGCTTTGCCTGCCATTTCAATGCGATGAAGGGCATTGAAACGGCTGAACGTGAAGACCTTGGTGAGGCGGTGTGGCAGTTCAGTCGGCTTGCCCACGTCGCCCGCTTGGGCGTGACCGAAGAACAGGCGCAACAATGGTTCGATGAGGCACGAGATTACTGACAGCCCTTGCGTGGCGCTAGCCGTGATCACGCAACGAATCCGGCGTATCCACATCACGCAGCACACCGGCATCGTCCACCGCCACCCTGACGCAACGCTGAAGGTGCGCTTGCAGCACCGAGCGCGCACCTTCGTCACCGTTGAGTTGTGTCAGCGCGGGCCAGAAATCGCGGCCAAACAACACCGGATGGCCACGCTGCCCTTCATAGACTGGAAAGACAATGGTCGAAGGCGTTGCAGCATCAGCCAATTTTTCAAGCGTGGTTGGGGCGATCCAGGGCATGTCTGCCAGCAAGATCGCCACACTTTGGGCGCCACTGTCGGCAAGCACGGCGACGCCGGCTGCCAGGCTGTGCCCTATACCCTGCCCCGCCTCAAGGCTGTAAACAATTCGGCAGTCGTCAGGCAGGCCAAAGTCTTGCGCCTGCTCGCCTTCACGCAGCACCACGCGCACATCATCGAACACCGCCTGGGCATGTTCGACGCTGTGCGCCAACAGGCTGCGACCGTCCGCCAGGCGCGCACGGCGCTTGTCGGCGCCAAATCGCGAACTTTGGCCGGCCGCCAGGACCAGGGCGACAACGCTCACAGCGCCTCGCGGGCAATGCCGCTGCGAATGCGCACGATGTCGGCGAGCACGGCCAGGGCTATCTCCGCCGGGGTTTTACTGCCCAGGTTAAGGCCAATGGGGGCGTGTATGCGCGCCAGTTCAGTCTCGCTCAAGCTGCCGATGCGCTGCAGGCGTTCACGGCGTTTGTCCGAGGTGAGACGCGAGCCCATCACGCCGATGTAAAACGCCTCGGTGCGCACGGCTTCGAGCATGGCCAGGTCGTCGATCTTCGGGTCGTGAGTCAGTGCAACAACTGCCGTGTCGGCATGGCAACCACCGTTGGCGATGAACACTGAAGGCAGTTCACGACGAATCTCGATGCCGTCGAGCACCACGCCATTGAGCACCTCTTCGCGGGGCTCGCAAAGGATGACGTCAAAACCCAGGCCTTTGCCGAACTGAGCGCAGAAGTGTGCAACGCTGGAGTAACCCGCCAACAACAGCCGCTGCGCAGCCCCCACCCGTAGGCGTACGCGGGTAGCGTCGCGTTCCACTCGAGGGCCCTGGCTATGGTCATCGTGCAAGTGACGCTGACCATCCGCTAAGCCCACTTCGCGCAGCAGCCGGCGCTGGCCAAGCAGTGCCGACTGTAGTTCACTCAAGTGAGCTTGCACCTCGCAATCGGCAGGCAGGTTTTCCACCAGCACGTCAAGGACACCGCCACAGGGTAAGCGGATGTTCGAGTGTGCATCGCTCGCATCGCCATAGCGCACGACAGTCACCGGCTCGGCAAACTCACCGCTGGCCACACGCTCAAGGAAGTCATCCTCAACACAACCACCCGACAACGACCCCAGCCACTGCCCGCGGTCATTCACCGCCAGCAGCGAGCCCGGCGCACGAGGCGCCGAACCGTAGGTGCACAACACCGTGCACAACCACACACGCTGACCGGCAGCCGACCACTTCAAGGCCTGGCGAACCACTTGCAGGTCTAAATGTTGCACAACTCACTCCACCTTCAGCTGCGCGAGCTGCTGTACGCCAAGATCACCGGGCAAGCCGCCCCAAGCCTCACGCAGGTAGTTGATCAGATCGACCACCTGTTCATCACTGAGCTTGTCGGCAAAGCCCGGCATGGGCTGCATGCGTTCAAAACCGGTGAACTGCTGTTCGCGGATACCGTCGAGTATCACTTTGGCCAGGTTACGTGAGTCGGCCTGGCGCAGCACCGTGTTGCCCTGCATCGCCACGGCGATGTGTGGTTTGCCCTCGCCCTCGACCCCGTGACAGCCAGCGCAGACGTTGAAGTACTGTTGACGACCACGCTTGGCGCTATCACTGAGCTGATCAAATGCCACGGCTTTGACCACCTTGGCCGGCGGCGGCTGATCACCCAGCAAGTAGGTGGCCATGGCGGCCAGGTCGGCGTCCTCGAGGTGCTGGGTGCTGTGGTGCACCACCGGGAACATCTCGTTGAACATACTGCCCTGGGCACTCATACCGTGTTTGAGGAAGGTGGTCAGGTCTGGCGTGGTCCAGCCACGCTCAGCCAGATCCTGGGCCAACAGGCTGGGGGCCAAGTAGCCGTTGAGCAAGCCACCGGTCAGGCGTTTGTCCTGCTGCAGGGCGCCGATACTGTTACGCGGGGTATGGCATTCACCGCAATGGCCGAGCACTTCGACCATGTACTGCCCGCGCTGCCACGTTGGGCTTTTGCCCTCGGTACTCTGCAGCTCGACGCTTTTGCCGTAGAGCATGTTCCAGCCCGACAGGCCCATGCGCACGTTGAACGGAAAGCTCAGGCGGGTCTCGGGCGCCGGACGATGAATCGGGGCCACACTCATCATGTACGCATGGATGGCATCGGAATCCTCGCGTGTGATCAGGTGGTAGGAGGTATAGGGCATTGCCGGGTAGAGATTGGCCCCGTCCTTGCGTTTGCCTTGGGTCAGGGCGGCGAAGAACTCGTCAGCGCTGTAGCCGCCGATGCCAAATTCTTTGTCCGGGGTGATGTTACTGCCCCAGATCGTGCCGAAAGGTGAGTGAATTGGCAGACCACCAGCAAACGGCGCCCCGCCTTCGGCGGTATGGCAGGCCATGCAGTCGGCGGCGCGCGCCAGGTACTCACCGCGTTTTACCTGAGCAGGGTCTGCTGCTTGCGCGGTGATTGACAATGCAACGCCAGCGGCCAGGGCAAGAGTGGAAAAGACACGCAACATGCTCAACCCTCCTTGACCAAACCGAGGTCGCTGAGCACCTCGCGAGTGGCTTCGTAATAACGCACATACCCTGTGCAACGGCAGATGTGGTGACCAAGGCTGGCTTCGATGACACTCTCCAGTTCGCTTTTCTTCAGCGCTTGGCGCTGGGCCTTCTCCACCAGCACGGTGGCGGCATTGACGAAGCCGGGGGCGCAGTAGCTGCACTGGAACGCAAAGCGATCGACGAATTTTTGCTGAATCGGGTTCAGTTCGCTGAGTTCGCCTGCTTCGTCGTACTTGGCATGGCCCTCGATGGTACGGACCTGCTTGCCATCAAAATAGTTGGCGCCGGTGATGCAGGTGCGTACTTCCTCGCTGGTGCCGTCGGGGTTGTCGACGATCACCACACAGGCATGGCAGATACCCTGACCGCAGCCAAGTCGCGAGCCGGTAAGGTTCTGGTATTCATGCAGGTAGTCGATCATCGGCAGGTCCTCAGGAACCTCGACCGGGCCGACGGATTGACCGTTCAAGGTCAGTTGGAGCGAACGGTTAGCCATTGAGGGCCTCCTTGATGCGAGCGGGGGTGATTGGCAGATCGCGCACGCGCTTGCCAATGGCATGGGCGACGGCATTGCCGATGGCGCCAACCACCGGAATCATCACCACTTCGGCGATGCCCTTGGACGGGTCAGTCGGCGACAGCGGTGGCAGGATCTCCGAGGTCTGCTGCCACACCGCTACGTCTTTGCCATGCGGCAGGCGATAACGGTTGAAGTTCCAGTCACCCTCCCCCGGTCCCCCTTCGTACAACGGCATCTCTTCCATCAAGGCATGGCCGATACCCATGGCGATACCGCCTTCAAGCTGCCCTTTGACCAGCTCCGGCACCAGCACGCGGCCACACTCCACCCAGCTGTGGTGGTTGAGAACCTGCACTTCGCCGCTGCCCTTGTTGACTTTCACTTCGACGATGGTCGCCACCGGGCTGTAGTAGGTGACCATGGCGTTATTCAGTTGGGTGGCTGGATAGGCGGCGTTGTGCCGATCCAGCAGGTGGTAACCGGCACTGCTCATCTGTGCCTTCTTCGCCGTTGGCGCACCGTCACCGTACTTGACCGCCAGCGCATCGAGCGGCAACCGATCGCGTACACCATCGATGACGAAATCGGCCTCTGCCCAGCTCCAACGGTTAAAACCATGCACGCTGACGCCAGTCACCAGGCCCATTTCGTGGGCTTTTTTCGCCAGCTCGGTAAACGGGATCGGCGACAGGCCGTTGCCCGTCAACGCGCCGTTGACCCACACCGCGTTTTCGCGGCGCACCACCAGTGGGTTGGCCTGACCGCCAAAGGGGCCTTGCCGCCACAGCGCCATCGCCGCCGGCCACAGGCCGTGATTGAACAGTACACGCGCCGCTTCGCGGGTGGCATGGCTGAAGTAGAACGCCGAGTTGGTCGCTGACGACGGCGAGGCCAACTTGCCGACCCAGCGCGGATTGCGTAATGCGGCGTCCTGCTCATCCTGGCTGATCAGATAGGGGTTGCCGCTGGTGGCCAGCTGCAGCTCCGGCCATTGGGTTTCCGCCGTCGTCACTTGGTCAGCCGAACGGCCGAGGAAGTCACCGACCACAAACGCCTGCGAGGTCGACATGCCGGTGCCCAGCTCCGTGCCGATGTGGCGCAGGCTGATATGCCCTTCAGCGCTGAACTCGATGCTGGCCATCGGTGCTTCAGCCCCAGTGCCAAAGTCTTTCTGGCAAATGGCGAAGCCAACGCCGTACCAGTTATCCGGGTCCTTGGCGTCCATGGTTTTCTTGCGTGCATCGCGGTGTTTCCACCAATCGTGGGCACTGGCCTTGTCGAGGATTTCGTGCAGGCGCAGAGCACCGGCGGGCACGGCGCCCTGGGTGTTCTTCATGCCTGATTTGAGGGCGTTGACCCGGCGCAATTCGATAGCGTCCACGCCCAGGCGTTCGGCGATCTCATCGACCATCATCTCGGTCGCTGCCATTGTCTGCAGGGTGCCGTAACCGCGCATCGACCCCGCCTCAACCCCGCGGGAGTGATAGGCGGTCACGGCCAGATCGTTCTGCGGCATGTAGTAGATCGACTGTGCGGCAGTCGCCCCCACCGCTGCCACCGACGAGCTGTAGTTGGCGCGGCCGCCGCCATCGACGCTCATGTCGGCGCGCAAGATCTTGAAGGACATGTCCTTCTTGTCCACTGCCAACTGGTAATGAATGTCGAACGGATGGCGTTTGATGCCGCTCTGGAACTGCTCGTAGCGATCATTGGCCAGACGCACCGGCACCCCTGCGCCATACAGCGCGGCAAGCGCTGCGTAGAAAACAAAGATGTTGTTGTCCTTGGAGCCGTAGCCGACCGTGTAACCAGGGTGCATGTTCAGCGTGTTCAGGGCGAAGCGCGACGGTTTGATCATGTGCACGCATTCGTGGGCAACCTCGAACGGGCACTGAGTGGCGACGACAAAATGCAAGGTGCCGCTCTGCGGGTCGTACCAGCCGTTGCCGTTGTCGGGCTCCAGAGCTGCCGGTTCAATCGAAGGCGTCTTGTAACGCTCGTCGAATATCAGCCAGTCCTGTGGCGGGTTTTGCAACTGCTCGGCCATGCGCGAGGCATAGAACAGCCCCTGCTCCGTGAGGTCACCGTGTTGCTTGGGCTCCTTGGACCAAACCGGTTTGCGGTTGAGAATGGTCGGGAACAGCATCGAATTCTTCAAACTGGAGAATTCATCGTCTTCATAAGGCGTTTTGCCGCCCACCCGCACGAAGCGGAAACTGCCGTAGGGATCGGTCTGGTACAGAGGCGCCTGGGCGCCGTAGCGAATGGCCTTGTCGTTGAACTGCAGTTTCAGCTTGGCTCGACGATAGCGCTCGAAATCGTTCCAAATCAGAATTGCTACGGGATGGCCGATGAACATCGGTACCTTGCCAGGCGGCAGCAACGGGTCCGGTGAGTGCGCCTCAGGGAAGGCGATGCCGTCCTTTTCCAGATCGGCAGCCGTGACGATGCGATCCGGCTGCAGCTCGGTGCCCAGCCAGGAGAGATCATGGCCTTCGTAAATGCGGTCGGCCTTGATGGTTTTGAGTAGCAAGGCGTGGCCCTGTTGCTGCGGCCAACCGGGCATGTCCTTGGCGCGAATGTCGCGGGCGAATACTTTGTTGCCACACACCTTGGACAGCGCATCATTGCGAAAGCGCGCTTTACCGTCATGGCTCATCCACTTTTGCGGCGAGGTGGTCACGCTATTTTCCATCAGGGCGGCAAATGCCTGGCTGCCGAGCGGCGCCAGGGTTACACCGACACCGGCAATCAGCCCACCTTGAAGCAAGGCACGCCGGGATATATCACGGTTGGACATGGTTCATCCTCTGGGCAGCAACAGGCTGCCCATGTCGTATTCAGGTACTGGAGAAACTGGGGGGGCGGAATCTTGAACGTTCCGTAAGTAAGGTCGGCGTAAAAACCTAGAAAGCTGACCGCGACGTCAACTTTACCGCATTCAAGCCCCTTCTGGCAAAGTCAAGCAGACAACTTGTCGCGCCGCCTGCGAATCGGACCGGGCGTGCAGCGGATCGATGAAATAGGTGAATTTATACGCCGTGATCTAACCTTTGCCGTGGTATTTCCAAATCGCAAGCATCCCAAGGGTAGGACCTGGTGCATTAAGGAAGAACGGCATGAAACCCACCTGGTGCCGACGACTGCGTCAAGGCCAGCCAGTAAGGCGCTATGGGCATCTTTGCCTACTGCGGCGTCGCTCGAAACCAGACGCCTAGCAACCCGGCCATTCCGGCTTCGAACTTCACGGCATCTACGCTGTAAGGGGTGCCCTTGACCATTTGCTCAAACTGCTTGGGAAATTCCCGATAATCCGCCTCGGTAGAAGCAGCAGCCAAGGCGATACTGGCAAGGTCCTGGATTTGTTGCCCGGATTCTCGGGTGTCATTGCCAGACGCGTATACCGCGACGTCCAGAATCAGCTGGGTGTTATGCGACGCACGGGCAGTCACAGTCACGAAGTCGCCGAGCTTGGCTTTCCACAGAAGACCGTCATAGACATCATGCACCGATTCATTCTCTACCCGATAAGGGCTGGCGCTTTCAATCAATAGCGCGTTAAGCCGATCGCGATACTGTTCATGGGTCATCCCCAGGGATTGGGACTTAAGTACATCCCTGACGAGCTTCTGCGGCGCCGGTTGTTCGGCAACCGGCGCGGGCGCCGAGACGGTTGTTGCGGGTGGCGCAGCGTCGCGCTGCCAGCCCATATACAGGGTGAACAGCAACAGCCCGAGTCCAATCGTGATGATTAATTTGAGTTGTTGGCCCTTGTTGACGCCCGGGTATTCTTCGCCGCAGTTCGAACAGGCCTTGGCATTGGACTCTACGGGTGCATTACACGACTTGCACGGGGTGACTGCCATCAACAAAACGTCCTTCTCTCATCCCTGAATACTTCTGCGCAACGCTGATTGCAATCACCAGGCTACGGACCAGCGCGCAAGTGTACTAAATGTCGTCACACCGACCAACTCATGCGCGGGCAAATACCAGCGACGCCCGGTAATTTCCAGAGCGTCGCGGCTTGTATTCACTGCGTGCCGACACGCTCTCCCTGTGCATGCATCTCGCGAATTAGCTTTTTGTTGATCTTGCCGACGCTGGTTTTCGGTATCTCGTCGACAAACAGTACCTGGCGTGGCACCGCCCATTTGTTAAGGCTGCCGCTGTCGACGAACTGTTGCAGATGCCGGGCCAGGGCTGGCTGGTCCAGCTCAATACCACCGACGCGCACCACCAGGGCCAGCGGTTGCTCACCCCATTGCGCATCGGCAATGCCGACCACCGCCACCGAGTCGACACCGGGGTGCTGGCTGATCAAACTTTCCAATGCCACCGAGCTGATCCACTCGCCGCCAGTCTTGATCACATCCTTGATCCGGTCGCGGATCTTCACCACCCCGCGCGCATCGATGCAGGCCATGTCGCCGGTATGCATCCAACCACCGGCCCACAATGCTGCGCCTTGTTCGGGCTCATTCAGGTAGCCCTGCGTCAGCCAAGGGGCTCGTGCCACGACTTCCCCGACACTTTCGCCGTCGTGCGCCACTTCAACGCCCTGCTCATCGACAATGCGCAGGTCCACCAGCGGGATCGGTACGCCAGCATTGATCCGCAGCGGTACCTGCTGCTCCATCGGCAGCGCCAGATCTTCGGCGGTCAGGCAGGTCAGGCTCAGCAGCGGACAGCTTTCAGACATGCCGTAACCACAGTACACCCGGATCCCGCGGCTGCTCGCCCGCGCGGCCAGGCCTTGGGTCAGGGCGCTGCCGCCGAGGAGCATTTTCCAGCCACTGAGGTCGGTCTGCTTGCCTTCTTCGCAATCGAGCATCATCTGCAGCAGGGTCGGTACGCAGTGCGAGAACGTTACCTGTTCTTCGCGCATCAACCGCACCAACTGGTTAGGCTCGTAGCGCCCTGGGTACACCTGCTTGATGCCAAGCGCGGTGGCGACATACGGCACACCCCAGGCATGTACATGGAACATCGGCGTGATCGGCATGTACACATCGCCCGAACGCAGCAACGGCTCGCCACCACAGGCAGCAAAGGTGCCCAGTTCATTGAGCGTATGCAGCACCAGCTGGCGATGAGTGAAATACACCCCTTTTGGGTTGCCGGTGGTGCCGGTGGTGTAAAACAACGTCGCCAGCGAGTTCTCGTCGAAGTCGGGAAACTCGAACTCGGCATCAGCGGCCGCCAACAGTGCCTCGTACTCACCCCGCATCGGCAACGTGGTTGCACAGGGCTCGGCATCGCTGAAGCGGATAAAGCCATTGACCGTCGGCAAGTCGCCCTGCAGCTGTTCAAGCATCGGCAGGAAATCGTCATGCACCAGCACCAGGCGGTCTTCGGCATGGTTCATGGTGTAGCGGATCTGCTCGGCGGACAGGCGCACATTGACCGTGTGCAATACCGCGCCAATCATCGGCACGGCAAAGAAGCATTCCAGCGCGCGGTGGCTGTCCCAGTCGAGCAAGGCCACCGTGTCACCGGGCTTGACCCCCGCCTGAACCAGAACATTGGCCAGGCGCTGAATGCGTTCGCGCAGGGTCATGTAGCTGTAGCGCAGCTTGTCGGCGTAGACAATTTCCTGGCCGGGCTGATAACGCACGCCGGACAGCAGCAGACGCTTGATCAGCAGCGGGTAGCTGTAGGCCCCGGGTGCTGGGGCTATGACACGCGTGTTGAGTATCACAGGATCGTTCACAGTTGTTCGGCCTCGAGCAGGTACAGGCTGGCGCTGCCGGCCTTGATGGTGGTGGACAACGAGTGGATACGCGGTAACAGGCGGGCGAAGTAGAAGCGTGCAGTGCCCAGCTTACTGGCGTAGAAGTCGGTTTGCGCCGGTTGTTTGAGGGCGACATCGGCCATCTGTGCCCACATGTAGGCATAGAGCGTGTAGCCAAACACATGCAGGTATTCCACCGCCGCCGCGCCAATTTCCTGCGGGTTACCCTGCGCACGGTCCAGCACCCAGGCGGTCAACTCATCGAGGTGGGTCACGGCAGCCAGCAACGGCTCGCTGAATTCAACCCGTGATCCCTCCAGCGTGCTGGCGAACGCCTTGATTTGCGTAGACAGCACGCTATAGGCGCGGCCACCGTCGGCAACCAGTTTGCGGCCCAGCAGGTCCATGGCCTGAATACCGTTGGTGCCCTCGTAAATCTGGGTGATGCGGCAATCACGAATCAGCTGCTCTTGGCCCCACTCGCGGATATAACCGTGACCGCCAAAGACCTGCTGACCATGCACCGTCGTTTCCAGTCCCATGTCGGTGAGGAAGGCCTTGGCCACTGGCGTCAACAGTGCAACCTGGGCTTGGGCGCAGCTGCGCTCGTCGGCGTCTTCACTGTACTTGGCCAGGTCCAGTTGCAAGGCAACATAGGTGGAAAAGGCCCGCCCGCCTTCGTTCAGGGCTTTCATGGTCAAGAGCATGCGCCGCACATCCGGGTGAACGACAATCGGGTCGGCCACTTGCTCGGCCGCCACCGGGCCTGTTGACGCGCGGCTTTGCAGACGCTCGCGGGCATACTCGATCGCGTTCTGATAAGAACGCTCACCCAGCGCCAGGCCTTGAATGCCCACGCCCAAGCGTTCGTAGTTCATCATCGTGAACATGGCGTTCAAGCCCTTGTTCAAGTCACCAACCAGGTAGCCGGTGGCACCATCGAAGTTCATCACGCAGGTGGCCGAGGCCTTGATCCCCATCTTGTGCTCGATCGAACCGCAGCTCAGCGCATTGGCGGCGCCCAGCGAGCCGTCTGCCTCAACCATCACCTTAGGCACCAGAAACAGCGAGATACCCTTGGCGCCGGCCGGGGCATCGGGCAACTTGGCCAGGACCAGGTGGATGATGTTTTCCGTCAGGTCTTGCTCACCGCCGGTAATGAAGATTTTGGTGCCGCTGATGCGGTAGCTGCCATCGGCTTGCGCTTCGGCGCGGGTGCGAATCAAGCCCAGATCGGTTCCCGCATGTGGCTCGGTCAGGCACATCGAGCCGGTCCAGCGCCCTTCATACATAGGTGGCAGGTACTGTTGCTTGAGCGCTTCACAGGCGTGATTGAGCAGTGACAAACACGCCCCGGCGGTGAGCATCGGGTACAGTCCAAAGGACAGGTTGGCAGCGTTGAGCATTTCCTCGACCTGCGCACCGATCACCTTGGGCATACCCATGCCGCCGTATTCCAGCGAACCGGCTACACCGACCCACCCATCTTCGGCGTAGCGCTGATAGGCCTGAGCAAAGCCATCCGGGGTGATTACCCGACCGGCTTCCCAGCGACAGCCCTGTTCATCACCGCTGCGATTGAGCGGCGCCACCACCTCGGCGATGACCTTGCCGGCCTGTTCCAGAATGGCCTTGGCGGTATCGGCATCGACATGCTCAGCCAGCGCCGGAATCCGTGACCAGATGGCGGGGATGGCGAAAACCTCGTTGAACAGAAAATCCATGTCGCGCAAAGGTGGTTGGTAATCAGACATGATGCGAATACTCGACTTCTTTGGTGGAGTGTTGCAGCCCGTCAGCGCTGACGGGGCTGGATGCAGGCGCTTCTGCCTTGTTGCCCGGCAGAAGGAAATACGACAGTGCGGGGATCAGGATCAGCGCGCCGAGCATGTTCCACAGGAACATGAAGGTCAGCAGGATGCCCATGTCGGCCTGGAACTTGATCGGTGACCAGGCCCAGCCCACCACGCCGGCAGCCAGGGTGATGCCGACCAGGCCAACCACCCGGCCGGTGAAGGCCACGGCGTTTTCATAAGCCTCGGACAGCGACATACCCTTGCGTTGGTAGTGCAACTGCACACTGAGAAGGTACAGCGCGTAGTCGACGCCAATTCCCACGCCCAGAGCGATCACTGGCAAGGTGGCGACTTTGACGCCGATGCCCATCATCACCATCAGCGCCTCGCACAATACCGAGGTGAGCATCAGTGGTAACACCGCAACCAAGGTTGCGCGCCAGCTGCGGAAGGTGATCAGGCAGAACACCGTCACCGCCAGGTAAACCAGCAGCAGCATGGTGCGGTTGGCATCACGCACGACGATGTTGGTCGCCGCTTCGATGCCGGCGCTGCCAGCGGCGAGCAGGAACTGTCGATCTTCACTGCTGTTGGCCTGGGCAAATCGCTCGGCAACCGCGACCACTTCGTCGAGGGTGTCGGCCTTGTGGTCCTTGAGGTAGGCGATCACCGGCATCACCGAGCAATCACTGTTGAAAAGCTCCGGAGCATTGACCGAGGCCTGCTGCGCCGCGTAATTGAGCACGTCCTGGTTACGCTGGATGCTGTTGAGTTTAGGGTTGCCTTCGTAGGTGCCAGCGGTGATCTGGCGTACGGCATTGGTCAACGACAGCGTGGTCTGCACCCCGGCATGCTGTTGCAGCTCCCAGGCCAGACGGTCGGCGAGCACCAGGGTCTGATAGCGCAGGCAACCTTCAGGCGCAGTCTTGATCATCACTGCAAAGGTATCGCTGGACAGCGCGTAGTGCCCGGTGATGTAGGCATTGTCGCGGTTGTAACGGGAATCGGCGTGCAGCTCCGGGGCGCCGCTGTCGAGGTCGCCGATCTTCAGTTGCAGGCTCATGGCAAAGCCCCCTGCCCCCAGCACCGCCGCCACCAGCAAGGTTGCGGTGGCCCATTTACGCGTGGTGAAGCGATCGAGCAGATCCCAGAGTTTACCGAAACCACGGTGCTCGGCGGCCCGCGAGTCGATGCGCAAGGCACGCTCGGCGGCTTTGCGGCCGACGCCGACATAGGACAGCGCCACCGGCATCAACAGCAGCGAAGTGAAGATCAACACCGCCACGCCGATGCTCGCGGTGATCGCCAGGTCCTGAATCACCGGAATGTCGATCAGCATCAACACGGCAAAACCTACCGCATCGGCCAGCAGCGCCGTGACCCCGGCAATGAACAAGCGCCGGAAGGTGTAGCGCGCGGCAACCTGGCGATGGGTGCCGCGGCCAATGTCCTGCATGATGCCGTTCATTTTCTGCGCGGCATGGGATACGCCAATGGCGAAGATCAGGAACGGTACCAGGATCGAGTACGGGTCGATGGCATAGCCCAGCCAGGCGACGATACCCAGTTGCCAGACCACTGCCGCCAACGAACACAGCACCACCAGCAAGGTACTGCGAACACAACGGGT
This sequence comes from Pseudomonas sp. UM16, assembly GCF_050312595.1. Lineage (NCBI taxonomy): Bacteria > Pseudomonadati > Pseudomonadota > Gammaproteobacteria > Pseudomonadales > Pseudomonadaceae > Pseudomonas > Pseudomonas sp. UM16. The sequence goes on from NZ_JBNPJT010000026.1 coordinate 15,265, forward strand.
GTAGAGGTAGATGATCACCAAGGTGGTGGCGACCGCCAGGGCGAAGAACAGCATCACCTGCATCAGGCCGTCGATCAGGTCGCCCATCAATTTGGCAAAGCCGATCACATGAATCTTGTAGGTGCCCTGCCCGCCGTTTTCCGTGCCGATGGCTTCGTATTGATTGCGCAGTTGCTCAAGTTTTTGCGAGAACGCGTAATAATCGATACCGCGACCGGTGGCCGAGTCGTGATCCAACAGCGGCACAATCAGCATGCTCGACTTGAAGTCGCGGGCAACCAGGCTGCCGACGATGTTGGCACGTTCGATATTCTGGCGCAGTTGTGCGATGTCAGCAGCCGAGCCTTGATAACTGTCCGGCATCACCGGGCCGCCCTGGAAACCCTCTTCGGTGACCTCGGTCCAGCGCACCCCTGGGCTCCACAGCGACTTCATCCAGGCGCGGTCGACGCCTTGGCTTAGAAACAGCTCATCGTTGATCTGACGCAGGGTCTGCAAATACGCCGGGTCGAAGATATCGCCTTGGGTGTTCTCCACCACCACGCGCAACGAGTTGCCCAGGCCACGCAATGATTGGCGGTTTTCCAGGTAATTCTGAATGTACGGGTGGCTCTGCGGGATCATCTTCTCGAAGCTGGGGCGCAGTTCCAGGCGCGTCAGGGCCATATAGCCCAGCACCACAGTAGCCAGCAGCATCAACACCATGAACGGCAGTCGATGGTTGAACACCAGGCGCTCCAGCCAGTTGCCCGAGCGCGTGTCGAATTCGTCGAGGGTACGTATTACCGGCAAGGTGTCTTGTTTGATGGTGGCCATCAGGGTCTTCTCTTGTTATGGGAGCGGTGGTTATTCGACATCGAGCGTGCGTACACCACGCTCACCCACCAGCACCAGGTCGGTTGCCGCCGCGAATGCCGCGCCAGTTACCGGGGTACGTACGGTTTGGCTGAGTTGGGCAAAACTGACACCGTCGTCATGACTGATCAGTACATCGCCTGCCTGGCTCAGCAGCCACAGCTGACCGGTACTGTCCAGGCTCGCAGCAGTGATGCTGTTACTCAGGCCAGTGCTCACCGGCTGCCAGTGTTGGCCGCCATCGGTGCTGCGCAGCACATTGCCACGCAGGCCAAACGCCAACAGCGCACCCGGCTTCCCGACGGCGCCAAACAAGGTCCCGGTGTAAGGAATACTCAGGCGGGTAAAGTGCTGGCCATCGGCGGCCAGTTTCAGCAACAGCCCTTGTTCACCGGTGATGTACAGTGCGCCATCAACACTGGCCAGGCTGGTCAGGTGCAGCGCTTGCGGGTTGTCGCTGCGCTCCAGCCACGGTGTCCAGTGCTGGCCGCCATCCTGGGTGTGCAACAACAGATTGAATACGCCAACGGCAAAGCCGTTTTGCTCATCGGCAAACCACACATCGAGCAAGGGCTTGTCGGCGCCCTCCTGCACCAGGCGCTCGCCTTCGCCGATCAAGGCTGCCCAGCGATCGTCGTTCGGCGCGGTCTGGGCCTGAGCGCGATAGTAGGCCAGCACCTGCTCGCCCAGCACGCGACCATCCAGTTGCTTTTGCCAACTGACGCCGCCATCGCTGCTGTGCAGAATCACCCCGTCGTTGCCCACCGCCCAGCCCTGCTCGGCGCTGGCGAAGCTCACAGCATTAAGGTCGGCACTGGCCGGTACACGCGCCTGCTGCCACTGCTTGCCGTTGTCATCGGAATACACAATGTGCCCGCGCGGACCCACCGCCACCAGGCGCGTACCGGCGCTGGTCACATCACGCAACGCGCTCACCGTTGCCAAGGCACTGGGCGTCGCTGGCATATCCAGCACATCCATGTAAGGCGTGGCCTGTGCCACGCCTTGAAGAGCGGCCCACGTCAGCATCAACGCGGTACAGCGCTTGAGAAAATACATACCCGATCCTCCGGATCGCCGCTGCACGCAGCAGGCTGCTCAACCAACAGTCCGGCATCACGTGGATGCCGGACCGTACCTACCCTGCGGATCGACTCAGCGAATGCCGGCCCCGGCCAGGGATTCCGGCGACCACTGGGTTTTGGACAGTGGCTCGATGTAGCGGATACCGCCGTAAGCACCGACCACGCCATTGAGGTTGTAGGTGCCACCGATCAGGTCGTAGATCATGAACGGCGTGGCATCTGGGGTCTGTTTGTCGTAGCTCTGGCTCAGGAAGGCGAACGAACCACGGTACAGCTGACCACGGGCGTCATACTGGTCGGAGGCCAGAGCGATCCAGCTGTCCTCGTCGAGGTAGAAGCGACGCTTGTGATAGATGTGGCGGGCGCCGGATTTGAGCTTGCCTTCGACCACCCACACGCGGTGTTTTTCCCAGCGCACGAACTCGGGCGCGAGGTGGTTGGGGGTGGTGAGCTTCTTGATGTCGGTGCTGTAGGTGAGCTTGTAGGTGTTGTAAGGCACGTACATTTCTTGCTTGCCCACCAGGGTCCAATCGAAGCGGTCCAGGGCGCCGTTGAAGACAAACACGTCATCATAGGTACCCGAGCCCGAGGTGCCTGGGTTTGGCGTGTCGTAGGCCAGGTTCGGTGCCAGCTTGACCCGACGTTGACCTGGCAGGTATTGCCAGGCGCTACGTGGCTGCACCAGGGGGTTGGCGGCATCGCGCAGCATCATCGCTTCGCCGGCACGGCGGGCCGGCGCGGTGTACACCAGCTTCATCTGGTAGTAGGTGTCTTTGGCACCGATGGTTTTGTTCATGTCCTCGTAGATTGGGTAGCTGATGTTAGCCTGGCCCGTGGTGGACAGGGTCGGTACGCCGGCGGCGTCGACGTTCCAGGAATCATACTTGGCCGCCATGCTCACGCCCTGGTAGCGCAGCAAGAAGTTCCACATAGCCTCGGCACCGGTCTGCGGGATCGGGAATGGAATGCCTGGCAGCACGTTATCAACGGCCGTGCCACCCTCCTGGCTCTTGGCACCGACGGCATTTTTCAAGGTGTTGTCCAACACCGGCTGCGGCAATGCCACGGTGCGGTGGGTTGGGAAGACATCGACACGAAAGGTTGGGAAGCGCTTGAGCAGTTCCAGGGTGGTCGCGGTGAGTTGACCTTTGTACTGATCGACATTCTTGCCATCGATCACCATCAGTGGCTTTTCCCCGGCGAACGGGTCTGGACGCATGCTGTCGCCGCTCTTGTAGTTGGCTGGTGGCGTAACCAGACCGCCTTGGTAAGCGGGAATCGAGCCGTCAGCGTTGGCGCCTGATTCAGCCCCGATACGGGTCAGGCTAGTGCCCAGGCGGGCGGCTTGGTCAGTGGAGACAGCGGCGTGGGCAGTGGTAAAAGCTGCCAGTGACAGGCAGGTGGCTAAAAGTGTACGGACGTAATTCATGATTATTGTTTTCCTGCGTGATGTTTGAAGGAAGACGTGACTTAAAAAGTGGTTTTAACAGTGAGGTAAAGCGCGCCACGGTCCTCAGTGGTGGCACCGCCGCCGGAGAAGGAGGCATAACCTCCGCCGTAGCAGGTGTAATCCTGCTCGCCGTCCAGGGCATTGGGTGTCGTGCCATCGGTCTGGCCGTTTTTGCACGACTGTGATTCGCCAAAGCTGTCGACGTACTTGAGGTCGACGAAGTACTGGTTGTAGACCGCGGCGCCGACGCCCACGGCGTAGGTGCCGGTGTTCTCGGCGCCGCCACCCTGTACCGGTGATACGCCATCGAGACCGACGTTGATCGACAGCGGCATGCTCATGTCGACGCCGGGCATGACCTGGTACCAGGTCGGGGTAAAGTTGACGGCGATGCCCCAGTTGTCGCGGGTCGGTTTATCGATGCCGCGGTAGCTGCTCTTGCCCTTGTACAAAGCCTCGTTGTGGCCATCGAGCTTGAGTAAGTTGCTGTAGAACAGTTCGCCCAGCAGCGTCGCGCTGTCGAACAGTGGCGTGTCGCCAATGCTCATCAAACCGTTGAGGGTCCAGTGCAAGGTCTGGCCGGTGGCACTCAAGCCATCGCCATCACTGGGTACTTCGTAGACCACGCCACTGCTAGGCAGACGTGGAGGCAACAGGCCAAAACCACCGCCCAGTCCGCCTTGCCCTGGGGCACTGACAATGGCCGGAATACTGGCCAGCGGCATGTTGTGGCGGATGTTCAGGTCACTGCCGACGCTGATGCCGGCAACGTCCTTGGACAGGCTCAGGCCGTAGACGTCGATGTTATCGGCGTAGGCAAACTGGTAAGAGGTGCTTTGCAGCGAGTTGTAGAGGTTGCCGACCGCGGCCTGGGCGCTGCCCGGCGGTGTGCCGAACGGACCACGCGATACCGTCATGCCACGGGCATCGAGCCACGCCTGAGGGAGAATCTCCGAGGTTTTGCGGTAGTAGAAACCGAGGGTGCCGCCCAGCCATTCTGGCGACCACTTAGCCATCACCCCCCAGTCGCCACGCTTGTCCGGGGTCAGGTCGTCGCCCCGGCGAATGCTGGTCAGCGCGCCTTGCACTGGAATCAGGCCCGGGGTGCCGGTATGGCCGAGCAAGAAGCTCTGCGCGCCCTCGCCCACCAGGTCCGAACCACCGTAATAGGTTCCTGCTTCTGGCAGTCTGGCAGCATCCCAATCGAGGAAGTACTGGGCGCCAATGGTCAGTTCAGGATTGACCAGGAACGAGGTGGAAAGCTGATTGCGCGGCACGAACAGTTCTTTGGCTTCAGTGCCAGGCGAGGCAGCCAGCTTGGCCAGGTCCAGGCCCGACTGACCATAGCTGAGCGAGTGCACCGGGTTGAGCAGGGTTTCACCCCAGAACAGGTTGTGCTGACCGAGCTTGCCGCTCAGTTCCGAGCTTTCGCCGACTTCGGTGCGCATGAACACGAAGGCATCGAGCACTTCACCCGACGGGCCGCTGTAATAACGCTGGGCATAGTTGCTCAGGTGCGGGCTGCCCAGCGGCGTGCCGGTACCGGGCAAGCCATTGAGGCTCGGGTTGATACCAGAGCTGTCGCCATTGCCGTTGACGAACGGGTTGGAGTTGGAACCGGTGTTGTCATAAGCCTTGTCGTACCAGCTGGCGGTACTGACGCGAAAGCCCATGTTGCCCTGGTAGATCACATCCAGTTCGGTCAACAGGTCGACACGGTTGGTGATATTGGTGCCGGCCTTGCGGAAGTTGTAGTCGCCGTCGTTATTGTTCGGCGTGGCCAGCATGCGTTTGTCGGCGCTTTCGGTACGCACCCCGTAGTTGTACTTGACGGTGTTATCCAGACGCACAGCCCAGTCTTCGTTACCGGTATCGAGTTCGAACGCCTGGGCGCCAGGCAGTGCGAGCAAACCGATGGCGCAGGCGAGCAGATGACGCTGCGATGTCACAGCGCAGAGAGTGCGGTGTTTTGGCATTGCGATGACTCCACGAATTGTTATTTTTGTTATCGCCGCCCGACTTGTGCGGGCGTTGGTCAAGCGTCCGTGCAGTGCTGCAGGGTTATTGGTCGAGCTGGTGAATCAAGGTTTCGGCCAACGGCCAAGGGCCGAATCCAGAAGCCGGGTTGAGGTGGCCGACATTGCCCAGCGACAACAGCTCGCTGCCCCACCCCTCGGCCATCGCAGCAACTGCCTGCAGGCTGGCCAGGTGATCATCGCTGCTGGCCGCAACGATGCTGGGGAATGGCAGCGCTTTGATCGGCAATGGCGCCCAGCCATTGGCACGCAGGGTGTCCGGGCTTGGGTAAGCGGCGGGCCACTGGGCTTGCAGGTCCGGAGGGGCTGCCAGCAACGCGCCTTTGATCGGTCGGTTATAACGTGCCGCCCAATGGGCAACCATCAATACCCCGGCGCTGTGTGCCACCAGCACCACATCGCCTTCGATCTGCTCAAGTTCACCCTGGATCGCCTCGACCCGGGCGTTGCAATCAAGCCCATTGACCTGCAGCGGCGGGACTGCACGCACCTTGTTCAGGCGCGCTTGAAGCAGGGTCTGCCAATGCTCGGCGACGTGGTCGCGCAGGCCAGGGACGATCAGAATAGTAGCGGCGGTATGCAATCTTTCCACGTCAGCACCTATGCTCAAGACATCTGCTCGCTGTGTCAGTCGAGCGTTTCGAGAGTCACAGTAATCACCCCTCCCCCTGGGTGCTTTACATTGAGCGTCAGTGACTTCACATTTGATGACAGTGCTGCGGGCGGCCGTCAGACGGGCTGGGGCATCGGAAATCTAACACCCAGAAAGGTAGCAAAATCGGCTTTTCATTTGACGACACCCAGGCTATAAAAAGCGACCCACCGCAGAAGTGGGACGCCTAATGAGAATGCGTGGAAAACAATAAAATGACCGCCCTCGTCCGTGCTGCTAGCTTGACCAACTACCTTGAAGTGTCCCGTCACTTGGGGTTGAACCCACATGCCCTGCTCGCCCAGGTCGGCCTTAGCGCCGCCTTGCTCGACGACCCCAATCAACGCCTTGCCGTTGCCAGCGTCATTACCCTTTTGGAGGAGTCAGCACGCGTCAGTGGCTGTGAGACCTTTGGCCTGCGCATGGCAGAAGTACGCCAGCTCTCGGACTTTGGCGAGATCAGCTTGCTGCTCAGCCATCAGCGCACCCTGCGCGATGCTTTGCTGGTGATCGTGCAATACCGACACCTGCTCAACGATGCCTTGGCCATCCACATCGAAGATGCGGGCAAAAGCGTGATCATTCGTGAGGAAGTGGTCAGTGACCTGCCGCACAGCAGCCGCCAGGCCACCGAGCTTGCCATTGGTGTCATGCGTCGCCTGTGCGCCGCAGTGCTGGGCGCGCACTGGCATCCGATCAGCGCCAACTTCACCCACAGCGCCCCGGCGGACCTGGCCACTCACCGGCGGATTTTCGGCTGCAAACTAATGTTTGGCAGCGAGTTCAATGGCATTGTCTGCGCCGCGGCCGACCTCGATGCCGCCAACCCGCTGGCCAACGAAGCCATGGCGCGTCTGGCCCAGCGTTACCTGGACACCCTGCAGGCCAGCGGCAAACTGTCGTTGGAGCTGGAGATGCGCAAAACCATCTACCTGTTGCTGCCCATGGGCCGGGCGACCATCGAACAGGTGGCGCAAACCCAAGGCATGAACGTGCGCACCCTGCAGCGGCGCCTCGAGGAAAGCGGCGTGACCTTCAGTGACTTGATCAACGGCGTACGCCGCGACCTGGTGATCCGTTATCTGGAAAACCCCAACTATACGCTGGGGCGGATTGCCGACATGCTGGGTTACTCGATGCCCAGCTCTTTTACCCGCTGGTTCATCGCTCAGTTCGGCATGCCGCCGGCGACCTGGCGAGCCCAACATGGCCGCGCTGAAGCCCCGTAGCCGCAGCTACGGGGCCGAAGTATCAAAGCCCCCAATGCATCAAGGCCAACACCAACAGGACAAGAAACACGGTTTCGCCAACCATCAACGCAATCGGCTTGAAACCCACCTTGGCCAGTTCCTTGAGCTGGGTCTTCATCCCCAGGGCACTGATCGCTACCACCAGGCACCAGCGTGACAGGTCATTGACTCCGCCCTGTACCACAGTCGGCACCCAGCCAGTGCTGTTCAAGCAAGCCAGCAAGACAAAACCGACCGCGAACCATGGCAACAGCGGTGGCCGTTGCCCGCCGGCATCATCCCCCGCGCGGCGGGTAATCATTGCCGCGACCACAATCACGGGCAGCAGCATCGCCACCCGCATCAGTTTGACCACCGTAGCAATATCGCCGGTCTCGGTCGACATGCTGTAGCCCGCCCCAACCACCTGCGCCACATCATGAATCGTGGCGCCGAGGAACACCCCGGCCTGCGGTGGCGACAGCTGTAGCCAACCGGCAATCATCGGATAAAGGATCATCGCCAGGGTCGACAGCGCCGACACGCCAATCACGGTGAACAGCGTGGCATGTTCTTTTTGCTTGTGCTGCGGCAAGGCGGCAGCCAGCGCCAACGCCGCCGAAGCACCACAGATGGCCGTCGCACCGCCGGTGAGCATGCCGAACAAGCGGTTGAAGCCCATCGCCTTGGCCACCACCATCGACACACCGATAGTCACCACGACAATGATGACCACCAGCGCGACCGGCTTCCAACCCAGGCTGGCGATCTGTTCCAGGGTAATACGCATGCCCAGCAGCGCCACGCCCACCCGCAACACAGTGCGCGCGGTAAACTCAATGCCGGCCTTGCAGCGGCCGTCAACGGAGAGAAAATTCAAGGCCATACCCAGCAACAGGGCGAAGAGCATCACCGGTGCATCATAGTGCTCACTCAGAAAGCTGGCCGCGCCAGCGGCAATCAGGCTGACGATAAATCCCGGTGCAAGCTCGCGCACGCGGTGGTTGACGGCGGCGATGGCAACAGTGCTCATTGGCCGGACTCCTCGGCATCGATAACGATAAACAGCTGCTCACCCTGGCGCTCGACCGGGTAATTGGTGACCTTGAGTTGGGTGGAATTGAGCAGATACCCGCTGGCCAGGTCGAAACGCAGGCCATGCGCGCAACACTGGATGACCCTCCCGTCCAGACGCCCGCCACACAGCGAAGAACCTTGGTGCGGGCAACTGTCATCAATGGCATAAAACTGGTCAGCCACGTTGAACAGCGCCAGGCTCTTGTCGGCGAACTCCAGCAGCACGCGGCCACCGCACTCCGGCACCTTGGCCATCGGCACTGGGTAGCGGTAACTCATGCCAGCTCCGCCTGTGCCAGCGCCTCATGCATCGCCGCGAGCAACACCTCGGCCGGTTGCGCACCGACCACCTGCAGTTGATTGATGCGAAAACACGGCACGCCGTTTGTGGCGCTATCTTCGGCGGCGATGAACGGGCTGGCGTCGCCGCGCAGACAGTCGGCTACCTGCGCCGGGCTGAGGCCACAGGCCTGAGCAATTTGCATCAAGGTAATCGGGTCACCGAGGTTCTTGCCCTGCTCGAAGTAGGCAGCGAATAACTGCCCCAGCAAGGCTTCGGCCTGCTCCGGATTGCCCAATGCCACAGCGCGCTGCAGCAAACGATGGGCATCGGCGGTATTGGGCATGCGGCTGATGCGAGGGAAATCGATGGTCACCCCCACTGCCTCGGCGGCGGCGCGAACCTGGGCTTGACGCTGGCGTACCGCCTCGTCACTGCCCAGACGCTTGCGATAGAAGGCTTCGAACGGCTGGCCGGTCCTGGCCATGTCCGGCAGCAGTTGCACGCCGCGCCAGCGCAGGCTGACCTCGACGTCCGGTTGCTCAACGCGCAGCTGCGCGAGTGCTTGCTGCAACTGACGCTGGCCGATCAAGCACCAGGGGCAGATAAAGTCAAAAAATACATCGATGGACAACACGTGTTTCACGGTTTTACCTCCTGAATCTGCGCCGCGCCTGACGCTGTTTGCTGCAAGCCCTCTAAACGGGCCATGTCGCTGTGGTAATGGCGCTTGGCAATAAAGAACACCGCAGCGGCGCCAATGCTGATCAGTGGCACCAGCTGGAATGCAGCATGTAGGCCGATCAGGTCGGAAACCCGACCGGTGATCAGCGGTCCGGTCGCCAGGCCCAACAGATTGTTGGCCAAGGTCAGGGTGGCGAAGGCTGTGCCATGCACTGAATAGTGGGTAAGGTTGGCCACCATGGCGCTGGAAGGGCCGTTGGTGCCTGCAGCGATCATCATTCCCAGGCAGATCAGCACCAGTTGCGCGGTGCCCGATGGCAATGCAAAGGCCAGCGACAACAACAGGCAACTGCCCAGGCAGTAAACGATGGCCAGGCTAATTTTGCGGTCCGGGCGCTGGCGACCCAAACGGTCACAGAGCATGGCGCAGAGAATCATGCCAATACCGCTGCACAAGACGATAATCGCAGCGACAACACCTGCCTTATCGGTGCCCATGTCGTAGTAACGGTTCAGGTAGCTGGGCATCCAGACGATCACCGTGCCACCGACAAACAACTGCAGGCCGCTGGCAACATAAGCGGCGATCACCGAACGGCTGCCGTACAAGGTGTGCAGTGGGCGAGCAATGGTGCAGGCTGCTTGCGCGGCGCGCTTGGGGGCAATCTTCGCCTCCTTGACGATCAACGGATAGAGCAACGCCAGCAACAGGCCGAACATGGCCATGCCGGCAAACGCCCAGCGCCAGCCGAAATGCTGAGCCATCACCCCGCCCAGGGCCATGCCCAACACCGAGCCGAACATGCCACCGGCCATAAAGGCACCGGCTAAAGTTGCACGCATGTCGCGTGGGAACACCGCGACCACCACGGCGATGCCGACGCTGCCATAGGCTGCTTCGCCGACACCCACCAGAAACCGGGCGACAAACATCTGTTGGTAGTTTTCTGCCAGTGCGCAACCCAGGGTTGCCAGGCTCCAGAGCACGGCCATCAGCACCAGGCTCTTGATCCGGCCAAAGCGGTCGGCCATCAGTGACAGCGGAAAGGTCAGCAGCCCGACCATCAGTGCGACGATGCCACTGAGCAGGCCCAACTGACTGTCGCTCAGGGCCCATTCGCTCTTGAGCAGCGGGAACACGGCGTTGAGTACTTGCCGCGACATGTAGTCGGAGATCAGCAAGCCGAAGGTCAAGGCAAAGACAATCCAGGCATAACGCCGTGGAATGCCACGTGAAGTGTCGGCACCATCATCTGTGGCGCTGGCGATATAGGCGGCCATGCTGCCTCCTCTGATTGTCTGGCGTAAGTCTTGTTGTTATGAGAAGCCTGACTGACAGCGCACTGGACTGTGGCGGGTCGGCACCAGCGGGGTGGGCCGACCCTACCCGGTCAGCCGCGCTGAGGCACACCTTTCTGGCCAGGCTGGCGGTTTGGCGCCATGCCGTTGGCTTTGAGGGTCTGTTCGATGCTGCTGTACTGCTCGCCGATGCGATAAATCGCGCGGGCTTCTTTACCGGTGGCAATCTCACGGCCCAACTCGTGGGCGACGCGCACGGTCTGCTGGATCTGCTGCACCGAGCCAAAGCGCTTGCCGTGCTGGTCAATGATAGTGTCTTCGTTGCCGCAACGTGGGTGCAGGCCCATGGCCAGGGCCATGGTGTTGAACGGCAGCACGTTCTTGAGCAGCGATTCGGCGGTCAAGGTGCAACCGTCTGGCGCGCGGTGAATGAAGTTGAAGAAGTTGAACGGGTTCGGGCCATCAAAGCCACCGCCGATACCGATCCAGGTCAGGTTCAGCGGGCCCATGTAGTCGCCGCGACGTACGATGCGATCGAGGGTTTCCAGGGCATGCATGCCGGTCAGCTGGAAGTGCGGCTGAATGTTGCTCGCCTGCAGGCGGCGCAGGTGCTCGCGGACCCAGGCCGGGCCGGCCGGTACGGTCATTTCACTGTAGGCGGCGTGAATCGCCGGGTGAGCCAGGGAGGTGCCTTCTAGATATTCCGGATACAGCAGCTCCATGATGTTCATTTGCGTGGTGTTGATCGCCACAGTGACCTGGTCAGGCTTGGGCGTCAGCTCGGCGAGCATGTGGCGGGTGTCGTCACTGAGCCATTTGGCCGCTTCGCCATCGCTTTCCGGGGCGAAGGAAATCGAGCCGCCCACTTGGATGATCATGTCCGGCACCGCTTCGCGTACACCGGCAATCAGTTCGTTGAATTTGGACAGGCGCTTGGAGCCTTTGCCATCGAGTTCACGCACATGCAAGTGGAGCACAGTGGCGCCCGCTTCATAGCATTCAACGGCTTTCTGGACCTGTTCGTCCATGGTCAGTGGAATGTCTTCGGGAAAGTCCTCAGGCATCCATTCCGGGCCATAAGGGGCGACGGTGATAACCACCTTTTCCATGTTTTCCGGGTGCAACGAATCGTCGAAGAATTGCATGTTTTGGTCCTCAGTCTTGTTATTGTCTTTTGTCCGCCAGGCAGCGGAGGGGTAATGCAGGTCGTGGTCTTAAAACGTGCGGTCGCCCTTGATCCCGGCGCGCTCCATCTTGCGGTGGCATGCGGGGTAATCCATGACCGCGTAGTGTTGAGTGCTGCGGTTGTCCCAGATCGCAATGCTGTTGGGCTTCCAGCGCCAACGCACCTGGTACTCGGGCAGGTACGCCTGGCTGATCAGGTAGCGCAACAGATCGGAAGCACCGGGGTTGGCGTCCTGACCGAAACGCACCCGCTGCGGGGTGTGGTAGTTGCTGAAATGGGTGGTGAAGGCGTTGACGAACAGCACCTGCTCACCGGTCTCCGGATGAGTACGCACCACTGGGTGCTCGGCATCGGGGTACTGGGCCTTGAGCGCCAGGCGCTTTTCGATCGGCATGTTGGCACCGAAGCTGGCTTCGATGCTGTGCCGGGCGCGCAGGCCTTCAATCTTCTGTTTCACCTCATCCGGCAGGTTCTGGTATGCCAGGACCATGTTCGCCCACATGGTGTCGCCACCCACGGGCGGGCACTCCACACAGCGCAACACACAGCCCATGGGCGGTGCGTCACGCCAGGTGGCGTCGGTGTGCCAGGCGTTTTCATAGCGATCAGCTGGCTGGTCCGGGCGCTTGTAGATCTGCACCAGGCCCGGATGCTCCGGGTCGCTGCCGGCTACTGGATGGTCTTCCAGCTCACCAAAGCGCCGGGCAAATGCCACATGGTCGGCGCGGCTAATGTTCTGGTCACGCAAGAACAGCACTCGGTGCTTGAGCAATTGCGCACGGAGCTGCTCGAACAGATCATCATCGTGTACCGCATCGGCCAGGTTGACCCCAGACACTTCGGCGCCGATGGCACAGGTCAGTTGTTCGATGTGCATGCTACAGCCCTCTTCAGATGACGAAGATTGACGAACCGGTGGTTTTGCGCGCTTCCAGGTCACGGTGGGCCTGAACAGCATCCTGCAGGGCGTAGTGCTGGTTAATCTCGATCTTGATTCGGCCACTGCCGACGTGATCGAACAGCTCACCGGCAAGATCGGCCTTCTCCGCCGGGTCGGCGATATAGTCGGCCAGCGCCGGGCGGGTCATGAACAGCGAACCTTTCATGGCCAGCAGCTGCGGATCGAATGGCGCGATGGTGCCGGAGGCGGTACCAACGCAGACCATCAGGCCCCGACGCTTGAGCGAGTCGAGCGACGCCATGAAGGTAGTCTTGCCAACGCTGTCGAACACCACGTTGACGCCGACGCCGTCGGTCAACTCACGCACGCGGGTAGCCACGTCTTCATGGCTGTAATTGATGGTGTGGGTGCAACCATGGGCGCGGGCCACTTCAGCCTTGGCGTCGGTGGAGACGGTGCCGATGACATTGACGCCGAGCAGTTTGGCCCACTGCGAAACGATCAGGCCAACGCCACCCGCGGCGGCATGCAGCAATACCGTGTCACCGGGCTTGAAGTCATACAGGCGGCGCATCAGGTAGGCCGAGGTCAGACCGCGCATGGTCATCGCCGCTGCCGTTTCAAAGGCAATGGTTTCTGGCAGCTTGATCAACGCGGCGGCGCCGATCAGGCGTTCGTCGCAATAAGCCCCCAGTGTGTTGATAAAACCGGTGTAGGTCACACGGTCGCCAACCACGACGTTGGTCACCCCCTCCCCCACAGCCTGGACCACCCCGGCGGCCTCAACGCCGATACCGTTGGGCAGCGGAATCGGATAAGTGCCATTACGGAAATAGGTGTCGGCGTAATTCAGGCCAACCGCAACCTGGCGCAGGCGGACCTGGCCTGGGCCAGGCTCGCCGACCTCGGCGTCCTCATAGCGCAAGACTTCAGGGCCACCGCTTTCATAGAAACGTACGACTTTGGACATTCTTGTCTCTCCAATCATCGATCTGGACGCATGGCGTCAGTTCAGGTTGATTGGACTCTATGCCCAACGCTTGTGGGGTGCTTCGCATCGGACGACAAGGGGTTTTCATTTGATGACAACCCCTGTGCCACTGGCCGCCTGCAAGGGTTTCTCGTACGATGGTTGGGCCCAGTTCACCTTGCCAACGAGCCTCAGATGAAGTCCCCAGCCGGTTTGCTGTTTTCAGGTATTGAGCTGGATCGCGACAGTTCTACCCCGCTTTATCGCCAACTGTATTTGCAGATTCGCAAGCAGATCCTCACCGGGCGACTCAAAGGCGGAATACGTCTGCCGTCGACGCGCACCCTGAGCCAGGAACTGAACCTTTCACGCATTACCCTGCTCAATGCCTTCGACCAGCTGATTGCCGAGGGTTTTCTGGTCTCGCGTACCGGCGCCGGTACCTATGTTGGCGATGAATGGGAGCGCGCAGCCAGTATCGAGCCGCCGCCCCCGGCGCCGCCAACACTGTCGGACCTCAGTCAAACCATGTTGTCGCTGCGCAGCGATCACTTTCGCGGGGTGTCCTATGCCCATTGTGGCGCAGACACGCCGACGTCGTTCTTGCCCAGCCATGGTGCCTTCGAAGCCTTTCCGCAAGTGGTGTGGCGGCGCCTGCTCAACCGTCACGCGCAAAAGCCGAGCAAAGCCCAGCTTGGTTATGGTGAATTGCAAGGGCTGATCGACCTGCGCCAGGCCATTGCCGAATACGTGTTCGACGCCCGTGGCATCGACTGCAGCGCGCAACAGGTAGTGATCGTCTCCGGAGCACAACAAGCCTTCAACCTGCTGGCGATGCTGTTGCTCAATCCGGATGACGCGGTGTGGATGGAAGACCCCGGCCACATTGCTGCGCGAATCGCCTTCCAGGCTCATGGTTGCCAGGTGATACCGGTACGGATCGACGACCAGGGCATCAATGTTGAGCAAGGCATTGCTGACTGCCCGGATGCCCGCCTGGTGTTCACCACGCCCTCGCGTCAGCACCCCTTGGGCGTGACCCTCAGCCATGGCCGGCGCCTGGAGCTGATCGACTGGGCAGCGGCCAACCAGCGCTGGATCATCGAAGACGATTGCGACAGTGAACTGCGCTACAACGGCCGGCAATTGCCGGCGTTGTACGCCATGGACCAGCGCGACCGGGTGATCTACGTCGGTACCTTCAGCAAGGTGTTGTTTCCGTCCCTGCGCCTGGGCTACGTGATTCTGCCCCAGGCCCTGGTCGAGCCATTCTGCACCATGCGCGCAGTGATGGACCGCAGCCCGCCGACCCTGCTGCAGGCGGTTACTGCTGACTTCATGAGTGAAGGCCACTTCATCGGTCACATCCGCCGTATGCGCGCGCTCTATCAGGCGCGCCAGCAATGCCTGGTCGAAGTGCTGCAACGACGCCTCGGCGACTTTTTACAGATATCCCCAGTGGACGCCGGCATGCACCTGATTGCCTGGCTGCCGCCACAGCTCGATGATCAGGAAGTGGCTCGGCAACTGGCGTTGCACGGTGTGCACACTTACGCATTGAGCGACTACTGCCTGCTACGTTACTTACCGCCTGCCTTGCTGATCGGCTTTGCCGGTACCGCGCAGGAACAGGCCGAGCAGAAAGTCGAAGCCCTGGCGCAGGCGTTGCGCACGATGGGGCTTTTATCTGAGTGAGGCCAGTGGCCTTATCATTTGATCCGTAATGGATCTATCGAGAGTTCCGCGCCGGCGCGATAAAGAACGCGCCGGTAGAACCGGTGCCCGCACCAGGAACGACTCGAATGAAAGCACTACAAGAACGCTTCGCTACGTTACTGAACCACAACGCGCACGGCACCCCCGCGCCGCTGCTGACCCGCGAGCTGGCTACCCGCCTGCTCCAGCGCCTCGACCAGGCGCGCCTGTTCGCCCACGCCTATCCGCTGCTGACCAACCTCACCTACGGTGGCCTGACGCCTTTCGACCTGCTCGACTTTGCCTATCGCCACGAACTGGCGGGGTTGAGCCTGCACATGCTTGACGGCGAGCACAACAGCCTGTCGCAAATGGATGCCACACAGTTGCGTGCCTTTGCTGCCAAGGCTCAGGCCTTGCAACTGGATGTGCACCTGGAGATCAGCAGCACGCTCAAAGCGGATGTCGATGCGGCGATCGTCGTGGCCAAAGCCATTGGCACCCGTAACCTGCGCGTCTACTCGCGCTACGAAGGCCAACTGTCGCAGGTAATGGAGCGCATCAGCGGCGACTTGCTGTACCTGGGCCAACAAGCCGATGCCCATGACCTGTACTTCGATTTTGAACAGCATGAAGAGCTCAAAAGCGACGAGATTGCGCAATTGCTCCGCCAGGCCGACCACCCGCGCCTGCATGCCCTGTTCGACTTCGGCAACATGATCAATGCCTGTGAGCAGCCGCTGCAGGCCCTGGCCAATCTTGCCCCGCATATCCGTCAGACCCACCTCAAAGGTGTACGCGTGGTTGCCGAAGCACAAGGCTTTGGTCACTACGGCGTGCTCCAGGGCAGCGCCGAAGACGATCTGCCCAGTGCGCGCATGCTGTTTGAACTGCTGATGCTCGGCGAGCAGCAAGCGCAAGTGATTGCCTTCATTCTCGAACAGGAAAACCACTACATTGCGCCGGCCTTCCGCCAGAGCAATGAAGACGCCGACCCGTTCATTGCCTACCGGGAAATGAGCGAAACGCCGCTGCCCGCTGGCTTCACCCTGGAGCAGATGTTGGCAGGCGAGCAGCGCTGGGCCAATAACCAGGTTGCCTACGTGAAGACCCTGCTGGCTGAACTACGCACCCTTGCCGAGCTCACCCTGGCCGCTTGAACGCTGCTACCCATCACGCCTGGAGAATAACAATGACCCTGCAAGACAAGGCCAAATGGTTCAAATTCCTGATTCTGATCCTCGGTGGCGGCACCATCTACAAGCTCGCCAACCTCAAAGACGCCTTTTATGTTCCGATGCAGGAATTCATGGGGTTGTCGCATACCCAGATCGGTCTGTTGCTCAGTGTCAACGCCATCATCGCTACCGGGCTGTTTGTGGTCGGCGGCGTACTTGCCGACCGCTTTGACACCCGCAAACTGATTCCCCTGGGCCTGCTTGGCACTGGCGCGCTAGGCCTGTACCTGGCGACCTTTCCGCCGTTCAACAGCCTGATGATCGTGTTCTGCCTGCTGGCAGTCTGCGCCGACTGTATCTACTGGCCGGCGTTGCTCAAGGCCATTCGCGGTCTGGGCGATGACAAAGAACAAGGTCGGCTGTTCGGCCTGCTCGAAGGTGGCCGAGGGGTGATTGACACGCTGGTGGCGTTCTCGGCCCTGGGCGTGTTCATTGTCATGGGCGCCGCCGAAGCGGGCCTGAAGGCGGCGATTGTTTTCTACTCGGCTATCGATATTGCGGCCGGCGTACTGACCTGGTTCCTGCTCAAGGGCAGACAAGCCAACCAGCCACCCATCCCGAGGAAAAGCCCGCTGTCCAACCTGATGGAAGCCATCAAGGTTCCGGCGATCTGGGTGGTCAGTTGCAACGTGTTCATGGTCTACATCGTCTACTGCGGGTTGACCTACTTCATCCCCTACCTCAAGGAAGTCTATGGCCTGCCGGTAGCGCTGGTCGGTGCGTACGGCATCATCAACCAGTACATGCTGAAGATCCTTGGCGGCCCGGCCGGTGGTTTCCTTGCCGATAAACAGTTCAAGAGCCCCAGCCGCTACATGAAATGGGCGTTTCTGGCACTGCTGCCGCTGATGATGGTCATCCTCATGGTGCCCAAGAGCCCGGGTTACATTTACGCCGGCATGGCCGCTACGCTGTCGTTTGCCTTTATCGTGTTCTCCATGCGCGGCGTGTTCTGGGCGCCTATGGGGGAAGTGGGCATTGCCCCGCACATCACCGGTTCCGCCTTCGGCATTGGTTGTTTGATTGGCTATGCGCCAGGGATGTTTGCCTATGTCGGCTATGGTGCGCTGCTTGACCACTTCCCCGGTCAGCAGGGCTACAACTATGTGTTCATCGCCATGATGGTGCTGGCAGTGGTAGGTTTTGGGGTGGCCAGCCTGATGCACAGGCTGGTGCGTAACAATGCGCAACTTGCGGCAGCGGCGGTACAGCCGGCGGCGAACTAACGCGCTCGGCTACGGGCTCTACCTACATTTCCACCTGCGTACCCAACTCAATTACCCGATTGAGCGGCAAGTTGAAATACTTGAGGTTGCTGTTGGCGTTCTTGAGCAGGAACGCGAACAGCCCTTCTCGCCAGCGCGCCATGCCGATGCGCTTGGTCGGGATGACCGTCTCGCGGCTAAGGAAATAGGTAGTGCCCATCGGGCTGAAATCCAGTGCCGGCACATGACACAACTGCAACGCGGCCGGTACGTCAGGCTCTTCGATAAAGCCGAAGTTAAGGTGGACCCGGTAAAACCCATCGCCAAACGCCTCAACCTCAAAACGTTCAGACAGCGGCACCCGCGGCCGGTCCTGGGACACCACCGTCAGCAGCACTACCCGCTCATGCAGTACCTGGTTATGTAGCAGGTTATGCAACAACGCATGCGGCACGGCGTCGGAGCGTGCGGTCAGGAATACCGCCGTGCCCTGAACCCGGTGCGGTGGCTGCGCAGCGATGCTGGCGATAAACAGCGGCAGCGGCAAGGCCGACTCGTCAAGGCGCTCAACGATGATCTTGCGACCACGCTTCCAGGTGGTCATGAGAATGAACAAGGCGATACCGGCGATCACCGGGAATGCCCCGCCCTGGAAAATTTTCGGCGCATTGGCTGCAAAGTACAGGCTGTCGACCAGCAGGAAGCCCAGCAACAGCGGCACTGCCAGCCAACGCGGCGTTTTCCATAGCAACAGGACCACCGCCGCCGAGAGCAAGGTGGTAATCAGCATCGTCCCGGTCACCGCCACACCATAGGCGGCGGCCAGCGCACCAGACGACTCGAAACCGAGCACCAGCAGTACCACACCGACCATCAGCGCCCAGTTCACCGTACCGATATAGATCTGCCCTTGTTCCTGGCTGGAGGTGTGCTGAATGAACATCCGTGGCACATAGCCAAGCTGGATGGCCTGGCGGGTCAGCGAGAACGCCCCGGAGATCACCGCCTGCGAGGCAATGATGGTGGCCAGGGTGGCGAGCCCGACCATGGGTAGCAAGGCCCAGCTCGGTGCCAGCAGATAGAACGGGTTGCGCACCGCCTCGGGGTTGCCGAGAATCAGTGCACCCTGGCCAAAGTAGTTCAACACCAGGCCCGGCAACACCAGCAGAATCCAGGCACGAGCAATCGGCTTGCGGCCAAAGTGGCCCATGTCGGCATACAACGCTTCGGCACCGGTCAGGGCCAACACCACCGCCCCCAGAATGGCCACACCGATGCCCGGATGCACCACAAAGAACTGCACCGCCCAGGCGGGATTGAGCGCCAACAGCACTTCCGGACGCTGAACGATGCCATAGACACCCAGGGCGCCGAGCACACTGAACCACAGCACCATCACCGGCCCGAACAGGGTGCCGATGCGTGCGGTGCCGTGTTTCTGAATCAAGAACAGCGCCACCAGCACCACCAGCGCAATCGGTACCACCCAATGATCGATGCCATCAAAGGCCAGTTGCAGGCCCTCCACCGCCGAAAGTACCGAGATCGCCGGAGTAATCATGCTGTCGCCGTAAAACAGCGCCGCACCGAACAAGCCCAACAACACCAATACCCGGCTCAAGCGCGGGTAAGGCGCCGCCGCGCGCCGCGCCAGTGCGGTCAGGGCCATAATGCCGCCCTCGCCCTGGTTATCAGCGCGTAGCACAAACAGCACGTACTTGATCGTCACTACCCAGATCAGCGACCAGAACACCAGCGACAAGATGCCAAGCACACCGTCATGGTTGGCTTGCACGCCATAGTGGCCGGCGAAGACTTCCTTGAGGGTGTACAGCGGGCTGGTGCCAATATCGCCATAGACCACACCGACGGCGGCGATAAGCAAGCTGATTGACGAGGTTTTTGCGGGGGTATGACTAGCAGCGTGGGAGGCGGATGAGCTCACAGTATGACTTCTCGACTACGCAGGGCCTGAAACCAGCTGCCGAACAGCGCACATAGGCTGCAGCGGCAGTCAGGAAATTACGCCGTCAGTATCCGTGCTGGTACTTGGCGGCGGCGTAAAAAGTGCGTAAAAAATCGCGATGACCTAGAGCATGTAGCCCGCCCAGATACGCCGCTCGACCAGGTCGGCAGCGATCTGGGTAAAGGTTTCGCCGACGAACTTGGCCGCAGGGCTAATCCTGCGGTCGGCCGGGAACACCTGCACCAGCTTGCGCATCGGTGTTGGGTCAACCAACGGTGCGGCGCACAGCGTGCCACGTTCCAGCTGGGTGTAGATCGAGGCCAACGGCAGTGCCGTGAGGCCAAAGCCATGACGCACCAGCTCGACCATTGCCCCAAATGAGTCCGCTTCAATGCTGGTGCACAAACTGATACCCACCTCTCGCGCACAGCCATCAAGGATGGTGCGTAAACCATGACGAGCGCTGGGCAGCACCAGTTGCTGTTCCGCCAGGCTGCTGAATGCCACAGGTGTATCCAGGCACAGCCCGGCTTGCGGCGGGCCAACCAGCACCAGGTTTTCCATCATCACCGGCACGATACGCAGGGTATGCAGTGGCTGTGGGTCATAGGAGATCGCCAGCTCAAGCTCACCGCGCTGAACCCAGTCAAGTAGATAACCGCTGTAGGCCGAAGAGAAGCGAATACCCAGGTTCGGTTGCGCTTCGCGCAGCTTGCGCACCAGCGGTACGGTGACGATTTCGGCAACGGTTGGCGTGGTTCCGATCACCACGGTGCCGCGAAACAGTGAGCGGCCACCCACTGCAGCGCTTCGGATCGACTCCATCTCATCCATGATCCGTGTGGCATGGGCCAGCACCTCGCGGCCCATCTCAGTGATTTGCATACCGCGGCCATGGCGCTCAAACAGGTATACACCCAATTCCTTCTCCAATTGCCGGATCTGCCGACTGAGGGCAGGTTGGGCAATGTGCAGGCGGTCAGCGGCTTTGCTCAAGCTGCCCAGTTCAGCCACGTGAATCAAGGTTTTGAGTTGAACGACATCCATGGGCTGGGCCGCCTGATGAGTAGGTACGTTAGCGGACGAGTGTAACCCGCGCCTAAAGCTATGCCCATCCGGCATATCTCAAAGAAAAAAACGGTAGTCCTCCTCGCGCCTCCATCACGCCAGAATGAACGAAAACACAACGGCCGGGACTCCCACAATGATTGATCGCAACGACCAAGCACTGATCGCCATCCGAGAAGGTGTACGCGCCCTGTGTGCCGACTTCCCAGCCGAATACTGGCGCAAGATCGATGAACAAAAAGCTTTCCCCGAAGCCTTCGTCAGCGCCATGACCGCTGCCGGCTGGCTGTCGGCAATGATCCCCGAAGCGTACGGTGGTTCCGGTTTGGGCTTGGCTGAAGCCTCGGTGATCCTCGAAGAGGTCAACCGTTGCGGGGGTAACTCCGGGACCATCCACGGCCAGATGTACAACATGTTCACCCTGCTGCGCCACGGCAGCGACGAACAGAAGCGTTACTACCTGCCCAAACTCGCCAGTGGCGAACTGCGCCTGCAGTCGATGGCGGTCACCGAGCCGACCACCGGCACCGACACCACCAAGATCAAGACCACCGCCGTGCGCGAGGGCGACCACTATGTGATCAACGGCCAGAAAGTCTGGATCTCGCGGGTCCAGCACTCCGACTTGATGATTCTTCTGGCCCGCACCACCCCCTTGGCCGAGGTACAGAAAAAATCCGAAGGCATGTCGATCTTCCTCGTTGACCTGCGCGAAGCCATTGGCAACGGCCTGACCGTGCAACCGATCGCCAACATGGTCAACCACGAAACCAACGAGCTGTTCTTTGACAACCTGCGCATCCCGGCCAGCAGCCTGATCGGCGAACAAGGCAAAGGCTTCAAGTACATCCTCGACGGCCTCAACGCCGAGCGCACCCTGATCGCCGCCGAATGCATCGGTGACGGCCGCTGGTTCATCGAGAAGTCCAGCCAGTACGCCAGGGACCGTGTGGTGTTCGGGCGGCCAATCGGCCAGAACCAGGGCGTGCAGTTCCCGATTGCCCAAGCGCATATCGAAATCGAAGCCGCCGACCTGATGCGCTGGCGGGCCTGTGACGAGTACGACAGCGGCAAGCACGCCGGAGCGGCTGCCAACATGGCCAAATACCTGGCGGCCAAGGCCAGCTGGGAAGCGGCCAACGCCTGCCTGCAGACCCATGGTGGCTTCGGCTTCGCCAATGAATATGACGTCGAGCGCAAGTTCCGTGAGACCCGCCTGTACCAGGTCGCGCCGATATCCACCAACCTGATCCTGTCGTACGTGGCCGAGCACCTGCTGGAACTGCCGCGTTCATTCTAGGGTTCCCTTAACCCCTGCATCGGCCTGTTTACAAGAGAGATAACAGCATGAGCCAGCCCACAGGATGTCGCCCCCTCGACGGTATTACCGTCGTCAGCCTCGAACACGCGATTGCCGCGCCCTTCTGTACCCGCCAGTTGGCCGACCTTGGTGCGCGGGTGATCAAGGTCGAACGCCCAGGTGTCGGCGACTTCGCCCGTGGTTACGACCAGCGCGTCAACGGCTTGGCCTCGCACTTTGTCTGGACCAACCGCTCCAAGGAAAGCCTGACGCTGGACCTGAAGCAGCCTCAGGCCATGGAGGTGCTCGATACCCTGCTGGCCGACGCCGATGTGTTGGTACAAAACCTCGCCCCCGGTGCCGCTGCACGTATGGGCCTATCATTCGAGGCGTTGCATCAGCGTTTTCCCAAGCTGATCCTGTGTGATATCTCCGGCTATGGCAAAGGCGGACCTTACGAGCAGAAAAAGGCCTACGACCTGCTGATCCAGAGCGAGGGCGGCTTTCTCTCGGTCACCGGTGGCCCGGAACAAACACAGATGGCCAAAGCGGGTTGCTCGATTGCCGATATTGCGGCTGGCATGTACGCCTACACCGGGATCCTCAGCGCCTTGCTGCTGCGCGGCAAAACTGGCGAAGGCAGCCATGTCGAGGTGTCCATGCTCGAAAGCCTGGTCGAATGGATGAACTTCCCGCTGTACTACGCGTACGACGGCGCCCCGGCGCCGGCTCGATCCGGGGCTGCCCACGCCACCATCTACCCGTACGGCCCGTTCCCGACCGGTGATGGCAATACCGTGATGCTCGGCTTGCAGAACGAGCGGGAATGGCAGCTGTTTTGCGCCAAGGTGTTGCTGCAGCCGCAATTGGCGGACGACGCGCGCTTCAATGCCAACGTCAACCGCGTGGCAAACCGTGAGGGCCTGCATGCACTGATTGTTCAAGCGTTTGCCAGCTTGAGCCTGGCAGCGGTGACTGAACGTCTGGACCAGGCGCAGATCGCCAATGCCCGGGTCAACGACATGCAAGGGGTGTGGGAGCACCCGCAGCTGCAGGTGCGTGAGCGCTGGAAGCAGGTCGAAACCAGCGCTGGCGTTGTTCCCAGTCTTCTGCCACCGGCCACCAGCAATGCCTATAGCCCGCGCATGGATCCGGTGCCGGGTCTTGGTGAGCATACCGAGCAGATATTGCGAGGCCTTGGTTTGTCCGCCGAGCGCATTGGCGAGCTGCGTACGACTGGCAGCATTTAAAGGAATACGACATGAGCAGCATCGATTACTCCAGCTGGATCGGCCGCATCGAAGAAAGCCGCGACCAGCTCAGCCACAACCTGGTAAAACGCATTGCCGCCACCCTCGGCGAACCTGCACCGCAACCCGGTGAAGCACTACCAGCGCTCTGGCATTGGGCGTTCTTTCAGGAGCCTGTGGTGCAACTCGGCCTAGGTGCCGACGGCCACCCGGCACGTGGCGGCTTCCTGCCACCGGCCGCCAACCGCAACCGTATGTGGGCGGGTAGCCGCCTGACGTTTAACCACCCGCTAAAGGTCGACGCCCAGGTAGAGCGGATTTCCACCCTGCTCAATGTCGAAGAAAAACACGGTCGTACCGGCTCGCTGTTGTTTGTCACCGTACGCCACGAGGTCTTTCAGAACGGCGAATGCGCCTTGATCGACGAACAGGACATCGTCTACCGCGAACCTTCCCCGCCCAAACTCGGTGGCACCGAACCACTCATGCTCGGGCAGTGGCGAGAAGTCGTTGAGCCCAATGCCACTCTACTGTTTCGCTACTCGGCAGTGACCTTCAACGGCCATCGTATTCATTACGACTGGCCCTATGTCACCGAGACTGAAGGTTATCCCGGGTTGGTGGTGCACGGGCCGTTGATCGCGACGCTGAACCTGCGCGCATTCCTGCGTGCCCATCCCCAGGCGCGCGTCAAGACCTTCAGCTTTCGCGGCCTGCGTCCGTTGATTTCACCACAGCCGTTCGAAGTATCCGGTCAACTGACCGCACCAGGTAAGGCCTTGCTTCAGGCGGGCAACCAGGACGGCACTGCGCAAATCGCCGAAGTGACCTTCATCGAAGGAGCCCGGCAATGAACGACCTCGTTATTCGCACTGCCCTGTTCGTTCCAGCGACCCGTCCGGAGCGGATTGCCAAGGCCTTGGCCAGTGGCGCCGACCGGGTCATCGTTGACCTCGAAGACGCGGTGGAAGAACGCCTCAAGGATCAGGCACGCGACAACCTTGAGCAGTTTCTGCAGCAACACCCCAACGTTCAGCTGTTGGTGCGGGTCAACGGCCCTGAGCATCCTGCACACCCGACCGACCTGGCAGTATGTCAGCGCTTTCCCCAGATCATCGGCCTACTGCTGCCCAAAGCGGAGACATCGGCTCAGATTCAACAGGCCAGTGCCACCGGCAAAGCGGTCTTACCCATTATCGAAACTGCCCGTGGCCTGGCGGCGCTGGCTGACATCGCAAGCACCGGTACCGTTGAGCGCCTGTGCTTCGGCAGCCTCGACTTGGCGTTGGACCTGAACCTGCGCAGTGGTAGCCCCGCAGCCGCGCAAATCCTTGACCATGCACGCTATGCCGTGCTGCTCAACACCCGCATCGCCAACCTGGCACCGGCACTGGACGGCGTGTTCCCCGCGATCAAGGACCGCGACGGCCTCTGCCAAGCAGTGACGAACGCCCGTGACATGGGTTTTGGCGGGGCGTTGTGCATTCATCCGGACCAGATCGCGGTGATCCATGCCGCCCTACGGCCCAACGCCGAAGATCTGCGCTGGGCCGCCCGGATACTGCAGGCTGCAGCGAGTGGCGAAGGCGCATTTGCGCTGGACGGTCAGATGGTCGACGCGCCGGTTATCGCCCGCGCCCGCGCCATTGTTGCGCAGGCTGGCGAGGGTTGACGCCTCAGCCCAGCAGCGCGCTCAGGTCCAGCCTCTGAGCGCTGATCGGCGGGCACCAGTAGTAACCGCCGGTGAGCGGACGACTGAAGCGGTACAAGGCATCGACCACGCCGTCTTCCAGGCCGCTCATGCGCCGCAGTTGCACCTCGAAGGCATCGAAGCTATGACCGAAGGCCAGGAAGGCCAGACCGGCACCGCGCTGGTCGGCCCACGGCATCGAGCGGCGCACGATAAACGCTTCAGGGTCAAAACTTTCCTGGGCCGTGCGTTTGACGTGGGCCGACGCCGGTGCGTCGTCGAGCTCTTCGTTGTCCGCCTTGCGCCGACCGATAATGTCGTCCTGCTCGGCTTGCGGCAGCGCCTTGAAGCTGTCCAGGTCATGGCGCCATAGCTGGAAGGCTGCGAAGCTCGAACCGCTCAGGCCCGGCACTTCGCTGGCAACGATAGCGGCGTCCACAGCGTCATCTTCAATCGGGTTTTCGGTGCCGTCTTCATAACCGGTCAGATCAAAACCGCTTTTGTGGCGGAAAGCATCTGTCGCCTCGGCCAGGCTGAAGGCCGGTGCCAACAGCTTCTCCAGCGCCTGACTGAGCAGCCACAGCTCGCCTCGGTCATCGCCGCGCAGCCACAACCACAACGCGTGCTGGGTGCATGGGTTATCAACTGCGGCGGTGAGCTGCGGGAATGAGCGCAGACCGTCAATGCTACGACCCAACGCTTGCACCAGCGGCGCACCGAAACCTGCTACCACACGGCTGCCATCGACCTGTTGCAGCAGTGTATCGAGCACGCCCGGCAGTGCGGCCGGCGATTGCAGGGTGAAGAACAGATGACGGGCTTGTGCGGGAACGGGGGCGGCGAGAATGCCTGGCTGGAACTGCATCGGGAGTCGGATCCTTGAGTAAAGCGCGAATGCTACTGCCTGAGGACGGGGTCGACAAGCGCGACGGCTTGACGCAGGAGCGTGATGAGAAGCACTCGTACTACGAGGACTGAAATCCTCGCCTACACTGCCGTTCATCCCTTATTTGCGAGCCTGCGACATGACTGCATCACCGCTGCTAAGTGCGTTTCTGCCCCTCGCCTTGGGGTTCATCATGCTCGGGTTGGGCCTGACCCTGACCCTGGCCGACTTCGCCCGTGTGGTGAAGTTTCCCAAACCGGTACTCATCGGCCTGGCCTGCCAAATCCTCCTGCTGCCTTTTATCTGCTTTCTTATTGCAAAAGGTTTCGGCCTCGCCCCCGCACTGGCGGTGGGCTTGATGTTGCTGGCGGCCTCCCCTGGCGGCACCACGGCCAACCTGTTCAGTCACCTCGCTCACGGCGACGTGGCCTTGAACGTGACCCTGACTGCGGTCAACTCGCTGATTGCAATCTTGACCATGCCGCTGTTGGTGAACCTGTCGTTGGCGTACTTTATGACTGCCGATCAAGCGATCCCCCTGCAGTTCACCAAGGTGCTGCAAGTGTTCGCGATTGTCCTGGTGCCGGTGGCCGTGGGCATGCTGATCCGGCGCCTGGCGCCAGGATTTTCAGCGCGCATGGAACGGCCGATGAAAATCATTGCCGCGCTGTTTCTGGTGTTCACTATCGTCTTGGCGATGGTCAAGGACTGGCAGACGGTGGTCGACTATGCACCCGTGGTCGGCGGCGCGGCGCTGCTGTTCAACCTGCTGAGCCTGGGCATTGGCTACTGGTTGCCGCGCCTGCTGAAGATCCCCAAGCGTCAGGCGATTGCCATTGGTATGGAAATCGGTATTCACAACGGTACGTTAGCCATCGCCTTGGCCCTGGCACCTGGCCTGCTGAATAACGCGACCATGGCGATACCGGCGGCGATTTACAGCTTGATCATGTTCTTTACCGCGGCAGGGTTTGGCTGGTGGGTGAGCCGCGGAAACGACGCCGCTCTGGGCGCCGCTGCAGTGCCTCGCGAGTAACCCATAGGGGCGGGTTAATCCGCTCCTGCGATCTAATCAGCCGGTATCTGTCGGGCTTCGATGCCGTCAAGCAAGGCATCGAGCAAGGCCATGGCCATCTCCACCGAATGCTGGGTAGACCAGACAAAGCCGCGCCCTTCTTTGCTAGCGTATTGAACGGCTTCGAGCACGGTGGTGCGGGCACATCGGAGATAGAGCAAGGCATGCACCAGGGTATCTTCCGCGCTGATACCGGCGCGTACGCTGAACAACGGCGGATGTTCCGGGCAACCGGGGACGGTGGTTTCGACCGTTTCGATAAGGTGCAGGCTGGGAGGATCGGGGACGGGCTTTTTCATGGTCAACTCCAGGTCTTTAAAGGAGCCGCCACTACACCGTCGCCAAACGATTGGGTGGCAGCTATGTGCAGGTTGGCGAACCGGAAGACACTGGCAAAACCCGGCAGGGCCGAAGCCCTCCCACACATAGCCACCATTAAGAATGGAAGCTTTCTGTCAGTATCTTTTCCCGGGTCGCCAAACCCGATCACTGAACATCAGTGACCGAGCGAGCCTAGTGTGAAGACTTGCCCCGGGCAAGCTACTGAAGCCGACAGATTACGTAGGATATGTCCTAGGACGCGGAACTGGCTAGTCGTGAAGGCTCAACAGCGCCTGCTCAAGCGCATTAATAGCCACTTCAACCTGCTCCACCGCTTGTTGGATTTGCCCAAACGTGGCCTGCGGGTCCAGACATGCCGCTTCCAATTGGCGGCAACGCTCGACCAGCTGTTCACCTTTGACAACCCGCGCAGCACCTTTGATGCGATGCGCCAGTTCGGCAATCTTGTCGGTATCACCCTCCTGCAACAAGGTCGACAAGCGTTGGCAGTCGTTGCGATTGTTGTTGATCAGCTCATTGAGTATTTGCCGAAACTTCACCGGCTCACTGCTGATCAGCAACTCCAGCGGGCCAAGGTCGACCAATTGCAAGGTGGCGGGGCCGGCGACCAACAATTCCCCGGTCAGGCTTTGCTCCGCTTCAGCGTGCTGGTAAGCCATCAGGCGAGCGTCCAGCTCATCAAGCCCTATGGGTTTGATCAGGCATTCATTCATGCCCGCTTCAATACACAGCTCAATCTCTTCGGGCTGCGCATCGGCAGTCAGGCCGATGATTACCGTAGCCGGCATAGCACCTTGATGTTCAGCCTGGCGAATGGCACGGGTCAGGTCGACACCGTTCATGATTGGCATATGGCAGTCAGTGATGACGACATCAAATGCCTGCTCTTGCCAGCGTGCAAAGGCCTCCTTGCCATCCTCTGCCTCCCTGACATCATGACCGAGGAAGCTCAGCTGTTGATGAAGCACCTGGCGATTGACCCGGTGATCATCGACCACCAGCACCTGTAAGCGATAACGCTGACCCGTTTTTACCAGTGCCGGTGTGAAAGCGACGCTGATACATTCGAGCACCTGAAGACGCAGCTCGACATCCACCCGCGTACCCCGGCCCAGCGCACTGGTCATGCTCACCTGCCCCCCATCATTTCGCACAGCGAGCGACAGATCACCAAGCCCAGACCGGTGCCTTCGTTGGGCTGCACATTACGCCGAACCTGAACAAAGGGACGGAACAGGCGCTGCTGGTCAGCCGGGCTGATGCCAACGCCACTGTCCTCAACGCTAAGCCGGATGTTGATCAGATTGGCGTCGATCAACACACCCGCAATGCTGATCTTGACTGCACCCTCCTCGGTAAATTTGATCGCGTTGCTCACCAGGTTGGAGAGGATCTGCTTGAAGCGCAGGGCATCGACCAATACATCACAATTGATGCTTGAATCGATTTCCAAGATCAGCTTCAGTCGCTTCTGTCGCGCCAGCCCTTCGAATACACGCGCCACCGATTCGACCAGTTCACGCAGGTTGGCGCGGTGGGGCGACAGGCTCAGGCGGCCGGACTCAATGCGCGCGATGTCGAGGATGTCGCCGATCAGCTCCAGCAGGCTTTTTGCCGAGGTGTAGGCGATCTCGATGCTGGCCCGGTCGATGGGAACGCTGTCAGCACGTTTGAGGGCCAGCTCCAGAATGCCGATAACCGCATTCATTGGTGTACGAATCTCATGGCTCATGGTCGCCAGAAAACTGGTTTTGGCCCGACTGGCGTCCACCGCCTGATTCTTGGCTTCCTTCAACTGCTGCACCAAATGGCGATGCTCGGTGATATCCAGCCAGCCGCAGATTACACCCTTGGTCACCCCACGCGAGTCTTGAAAGGGTTGTACCCAGTGCTCGATCCACATGTCCCTGCCGTTGGCCTGAATTTGATGTACCGACTCGATTGTCTGGCCGTCGCGTATGGCTTGCAGGTAATGCTGGTGAAAGTCCGGGATGCTTTCGAAATGCTCCATCGGCAGCTCACGCACCGTCTTGTTCAATACCTCCTCGGCGCTTAGGCCAACCGCTCTGAGGTAGCTGCGGTTGCACGACAGCATCCGCCCGTTGATATCCCGCACATACAGGGGCGGCGGCATGCAATCGGTGAGGGTTTGAACGAACTGCAACTGATCACTGAGCATCTGCTCGGCCTTGAGGCGGGCTTTTATCTGGCGGCGCAAATAGACTACCCACACCAGAGAGAGCAACAGCAATACGCCAGCGGCGGCAATGACTTCACTGATGACGCGCTCGTAATCACGCCAGGTCTGGCCGCTCATCCCGGGCGGCGAACGCCAGCGGTTGGAAATCGCGTTGAGTTCATCCGGGGCAATGCTCTGCAGGACTTTGTCGATAATCGACTGCAGTTCGGCATCGCTGCGGCGCATGGCAAAGTTGACCTCGCCCGGCCCAACATCCAACATGAAGTTGATCGCCAATTTGTCGCGAAACAGGCGCTCTATGTAGTAACGCGCTGCGGGTAGCGCGACGACGGCGGCATCGGCCTTGCCTTCATACAGCAGGTTCATGCTATCGAGCGATCCGCCCGCCTCGACCAGTTGCGCATCAGGGTAGCGTTTTCGTAGCTGTCGGATGGCCACGTGCCCGGTCGGAATAGCTACGCGTTTGTTGGCCAAACTGTCGAGTTTGCCTTGCTGCTCGACAGTGCTGAGCAACACAAAAGGCCCAGCAATTATAGGCCGTGAAAAGCGCAGCTGGGTTTCACGTTCAGGGCTGACCGTCATGATCGCCAGGTCCGCTTCACCTTTTTTAACGGCATCAATCATTTGCGGAAAACCGCCGCCGCGCGATGTCACCTGAAAATGCAGCCCGGTACTCAGGGTCACCACTTCCAGAAGATCAGCGATGCCGCCGGAAAATACCCCGCTGGAGTCAAAATAGGCACCGGGTGCCAGGTCGTCATTGATCACCAGCCGTGCAACCGGGTGCCGTTCAATCCAGCGCAATTGCTCATTGGTCAGGTTAAGGGGCTCTTCGCTGGGGATGAAACTGTTGCCGACCCAGCGTTTGGCCAGGTTACGCAGCCTCTCTTCACCGATAGCGCCGATTGCCACATTGAGCAATTGCTGCAGTCGGGTGTTGTCTGCGCGCAAGGCGTAGCTGTAGCCGCCCACTGGCAAATCGGTAAAACGCTCGAAGCGTACAAAGCCGTAGAACGAGCGGTTGATCCGGTAGTAGGCGCTATACAGGTCGTCCAGATAGACATCGGCCTGGCCGAACGATGCCGCAGCGATGGCTTTGTCGTGGTCGGCATACACTCGAAAGTCGGCGCGTGGAAAACGCTTGCGTAAATCCTCGCTGTGCTCGGCCGTGATTGCCACGCGCAGTCCCGCCAGGTCGATGGGCGAATGCCGGGGTTCGGCGCTACGCTTGAACAGCGCGAGCCGGTCCCGGGCATAGGGTGTACTGAGGATCAGGTTTTCCCGTGGCTGGTGACTGCCATGGCTACTGAACATATCGATGCTGCCCGCCTGCAAGGCCTGCAGCGCCTGCGTGTCGCTGGCGAAAGGGACGATCTTGACCTTTACGTCTAGCAACTGCGACACCAGCGCGGTTGCATCGGCACTGATGCCTTCGTACTGGTTGTCTTCGGCATTGACCGCGAACGGCGCGGACTCACTGGGCGATACGCCGAGCCTGATTTCACCCTTGTGCCGCAACCAGTGCCAGTCGTCAGTGGAAATCGCGATGTCATGACGGTCGATCTGCAACTGACTGGACAGCACTTGCGGTGGCAGCGGTAACGACGCGGCTTGCAATGAGGCACTGATCGCGAACAGGCAAATGGAAAGCCAAATAGGACGTAGATACATGTGTGAGGGAAACCGAAGGTGCCTGAAGACTGAGTTAGCCATGTGAGAGGTATTCATTAGCGAATAGAATGCGCTGTTGGACAGCGGTCATGGCTGTGTGAATGATAGCTCAAAGCGGCCCATTTAATTCGATCAACTGCGCCCCGCCTGCTCTGTGCAGTAATCGACAAAAGCTTCTGCGGCATTGCGCGCGCAAACAGATAACCCTGGGCATAGGTGCCGCCGAGTTCGATCAGGCGGGCTTGTTGTTCAGCATTTTCCACCCCTTCATGAAGGGCTTGCCCAAGTCGCCGAGGAATATCAGCCCAAGGCAATGGATCATCGTAATGGTTGCCTGACGCAGGATCGGGTCCAGCTCGCTGCACAATACCACTGCACGCACTTTGCCCAGACTGCTGGCGTGGCGCAGGAATGCCAGGCCGTCCATGCCGGGCATTTTCAGATCACACAGGGCAATGCCGACCTCGGCGCAGCGGTCCAGGATCGCAATGGCTTCGTCGCCATTGGCTGCTTGCAAAATCGGGCCCGACAGTAGTTTTTCCAACGCTGTCACGGTAACCAGTCGCTGAAAGGGCTCATCCTCCAACACCAGCACAGTCAAGTTTTGCATTTTTGTTCTACGCACAAAGGGGGGGTCAGTGTGTGTACGGCTGGTGGCTGGCACCATGCGACTTTTCCTATGCGCCCTCAGAAATTTCCGAAGGCTTGCTACCTGAAGCGAGGACTCTGCCCAACCTCGTCAATGGTGTTAATCTTTCACGGTTGGCGTGACCCAGCCCCAAGACAAGCCAGAAACAAGGTTAATTGAAACTATGCATAGCGTATTGATCGTCGACGATCATCCGGTAATTCGACTTGCCGTCAGGGTCCTGCTGGAAAAGCACGGTATGCGTGTAGTGGGCGAAGCCGACAATGGCCTGGATGCCGTTCAACTGGTCCGGGAGTTGACCCCGCAAGTGGTTATTCTGGATATTGGTATTCCCAATCTCGATGGCCTCACGGTGATCAGCCGTATCAAGGCGCTTAATGTGCGCAGTGAAATTCTGGTGCTGACATCGCAAACCGCCGACGCCGTTTGCCGGCGCTGCATCCAGCTCGGCGCCCGCGGCTTCATTAATAAAGAAGAAGACCTCG
This sequence comes from Pseudomonas sp. UM16, assembly GCF_050312595.1. NCBI lineage: Bacteria > Pseudomonadati > Pseudomonadota > Gammaproteobacteria > Pseudomonadales > Pseudomonadaceae > Pseudomonas > Pseudomonas sp. UM16. The sequence continues at coordinate 47,689 of NZ_JBNPJT010000026.1, forward strand.
GCAGCCTGATTACCGCGATCAAGGCAGTGGAGTCGGGTTATAACTTTTTCCCTTCATTGACCTACGACAGTGTCAATCCGGCAGATAAGCTCACTGAGCTTGAACAGATACAATCCTTGACTGATCGGGAAGTTACCGTACTGCAGTACCTGGCCCAGGGATACTCCAACAAAGAGATCGGTGAAAAACTCTTTCTCAGTAACAAGACGGTCAGTACCTACAAAACCCGTCTATTGCAAAAACTGGGCGCTGCTTCGGTCGTAGAACTTGCCGAGTTCGCCAAGCGCAATGCACTGACGCCTTAATCGGCAGCGCTGAAGGCCTGTAGGAAATTTCCTATGGTCGCGTCGGCAACGTCCTGCTCACTTTTCCCATCTTCACTCCTAGACTTACTCCAGCTCAACGGTACACAGATACCGGGGCTTCGAGTCTGACTCCATTCAAAATCGACCTGATCGGCTGTGAGCTTGGCACGATGAAATCCGCCACCGCCAAGTTCACCCTCGACTATCAGTAACACGCATCGTTACTGAGGTGACCCGAAGCACGTACCCAGTGCGTGCTCCGGGGTGCTTGTGGAGGTTTAGATGATTCGCTCAACCGCAGTGCTGCTGATACCGCTGGCGCTGTTCGGGCTTGGCGAGCCCGCTCGTGCCACTGAACCATTACCTGGCGGTGCGCAAAAGGGGCGCGTGCAACTGGTCGGGAGCATTGTCGACAGCGCGTGCAGCACGCCGTGTAGGCAATGCCAATCAGGCCGTCGCTTTCAAACCTACTGCACTTGGCGGACTGGTGCGCGGCGCCACCTCTGATCAACAAACCTTGAACATTTACATCAGCGATTGCATTGCTTCGAATTCAAGCGCCGATGGTGATCATTCACAACGCTTCCGGCTGACGTTCGAAAGCGAACGTGAAGGCAAACACTTCAGTGTTCAGGGCGCCGCCCGAGGCATTGCATTACAGATAAAAGATGAACAAGGGAAGTTGATTTCACCTGGCATGCTACTTGAACACAGCACACCGTCTGCGGACATGCTGATGCTTAATTACTCGCTGACCCTCGTCGGTAGCGGGCATGCACTGGAAGCGGGCGGTTATCACGCCACGATCAAGCTGAGTATTCAGCACTTCTGAACTGCCGATACTGATTGTGCAGTAGCGCTCAAGGATTTAGTCACGTGGATCATCGTAAGGTACTGGCTACCACTGCATTGTACTGCGTGGCGGCGTGGGCAAATGCGGCCGAAGAATTCCAATTCAACTCCGATGTACTCGACGTCAAGGATCGCGAGAACCTTGATCTTGCGGTGTTTGCTTCGGCCAACTTCATTATGCCCGGCCAATATACCCTGCTGGTACAAGTGAACCGCGATACGTTGAGCGACCCTGCCGCGCTCAAGACCTCGGTGAACGACCTGGGTATCAGAGTACTGCTGGGTGGTACCGCACTGATTCCTAATGAACCCCGGGAAGTCGATGTTTACGCATCGACACCGCCCGTGCTGGAAGCTGCACCGGTCAAGTTTACCGGCGCGGCGTTGCCCAGCACCGACTTTACCGCTTCGGCGCTATTCCTGACTTTTGCCTTGAGTTAAGAGTAATGACATTGAAAAAACCTTACGCAACTGCGCTGCACAGCACCCTGGAATCGGTGCTGCAGTGCGAGATCAAGGGCGATCCCACAATCAACCATTAAAACCTGCCTGACAATGCGCTGGACGGTGTAAAGCACCAGGCTCGATATCACCTCGACCTTGAGCACCCACGGAACAGTTGCCCCGGGGCCGCTCTCAGGCTCCACTGTGATTACCGTTTCACCACCTTGAGCCCACGCGGCGGCGCGCCGTAAGTGCGGCGAAACAAACGGCTGAAATGCGCCTGATCATAAAAGCCCAGGTCCAGGGCAATCGCACTCAACGGCTGCCCCGCCAACACCCGTGGCAAGGCGCGCTCCAAGCGCAGCTGAGTCAGCCATTGCTGCGGTGGCAGGCCGCAATGGTTGCGAAAACGCCGTAGCAGTTGCCAAGGGCTCAAGTCGACGAACGCCGCCATTTCTTCCAGGCTCGGCGGCTGGTCGAGGCGCGATTCCAGCCAATCGCGTAACAATCGCCAACGCTGTGGATCGAAACCGTTGCCAGGGTCGCGGACGCTGAGGCTGGAGCCCATGCCGAGCAACAGCGCCAGGGTTTCCCATAGCTGCCCCTCAAAGGCCAGCGCATCCTGCTGATGATGCAAGCCATTGAGCAGCTGTTGCAGCTGCGGATTGCGCAGTTGCTTGGCGCTGAGGGTCGGCAAGCCCTGGCGACCGTCGCTGAGGTCGCGACTGACTTCAGTCAGCCAGCTGGGATCAAGCGTCAGGATGCGGATGGCATACCCTTGGTCATCAGCGCTGGCACCGTCATGAACATGCTCCGGTGCCATCAGCAGAATGTCCCCTGCCCCCGCCAACTGACGTTCGCCACCCGCGGCATAACGCTGCTGACCCGTGACGATCAAGCCAATGTGATATTCCAGGTGAAAATGCCGAGGAAAGGCAAATTGCTGGTAACGGGCATCGATCAAGCGTACGCCTGGATGCCCGGGGGCTTGGTGAACAACGCTATCCAACTAGCAGGCCGCCCGCCACTGGCGGATCTGGTCAATGGTTGCGGTTACGCCACCGCAGACGATCACCAAGACTTTTTCGTAGCGTTTGAGCGCATCGCTGGGAGCATACGCCAAGGCCAGTGCTGCGCCACAGGCCGGTTCAACCAGCACGCGATGATCAGAAAGGAAGCGCTCGCAGGCATCCAGTGCCTCCTGATCGCTGACAACATGACTGTACACCGGCCGTTCCTGGCTCCACTCAAAGGCACGCTGGCAGACCTGTTTGGCCGCCAGCGAAGTGGCTACGGTACTGACAGTATCCAGGGCAATCCATTGTTTTTGCGTCATGGCCGCCGCCAGGGACGCGGCGCCTTGGGTTTCCACGGCAAATACCGGCACCTGCCCCCAACCGTTGCGTGCCAGTCCTGCACATACGCCAGAAAGCAGACCACCGCCGCCCACCGCGACCACCACCGCATCAGGCGCGAAGTTGCTGGCCGCCACTTCATCGATCATGGTCGCGTGGCCTTGCCAGAGCAGCGGGTCATCAAAGGGATGGATATAGGCATCGTCGTCGCCCAGCAGCGACAGCGCCAGGGCGTTGGCCTCGTGCCAGGCTTTGCCGTGAACAATGACTTCAGCCTGCTCCTGGCGGATCAGTTGCTTGGCGCGCTCGGTGGTGGTTTCCGGCACCACGACGGTAACCGCCAGGCCCAGGCAGCGACCGGCATACGCCACGGCAATCCCGGCGTTACCCCCGGACGAAGACACAAAACGGCGCTTGCCTTGCTTGGCATAGGCCTCGCAGGCCGCACCAATACCGCGCAACTTGAACGAGCCGGAAGGCTGCAAGGCGTCGAGTTTCAGCCAGATGTCCAGGCCACTGGCCAGGCTGAGCGGGTGGGAGGCCAGCAGCGGGGTTTCGATATGCAGGCTCAAAGGTTTACTCCATGTAGGGAAGAGCTCCAGCCTACGCCTAAGGCGTCGATCAATCTTGTACGAAATTGCGCAGCGGTGTCAGCGCTGACGGCGTGCGCTCAGCTGACGCTTGAGCCGATGCAGCGGCGGCGCGTACAAAAAACCGAACGACACGCTGTTTTCCCGGCCCTTCAACGCATGATGGAGCAAATGCGCTTTGTACAAGCGCTTGAGGTAACGGTTACGCGGCTGCGGCTTGAACGGCCAATGCCGGTGCACGATGCCGTCGTGGACAACCACATAGATCACCCCAAAGGCCGCCACTCCGGCACCAACCCACTGCAACGGCGCATGTCCGGCACGGCCAAGCGCCACCAAAGCAAAGGCAATCAATGCCAACGCCAGCAGGTAAATATCGTTGGTTTCCAACGCGCCCAAGTGCGGTTCATGGTGCGAACGGTGCAGGAACCAGCCCCAGCCATGCATGATGTACCGATGCGCCAGGTAACCGATGCCCTCCATGGCAGTCAGGGTGCAGAGAAATACAGCGAGGTTGAGGATCATCGAAAACGGCTGACCTGCGTGCACGGTATCGTAGGGGTGGCATCAAGGGCGAAAAGCCTACCACCACGGCGCCGTTCGGCACAGCCTGCTTGCTTTTAAAAACGATTGAACGTCGCGCTTTCGGTGACTTTGGGCAGGTAGTGACTGACGCTGTAAGCGTGTGAATGGGCAGGAGGTGATGGCGGCAACGCGGTCGCGATGCCGACAAAGCCGATGACCAGCAGGGAAAGCAGATAGTGATGCATAACGAAGCTCCTGCATCCTGGCGATGGCCGGGATGGTGAAGTTTTTTGTTGTTGGTCACCTACTTTCACTGTTTGCCGGACAGATGTCTTGTCATTTCGTGCCACTGCCTTATCTTTTCAGGACAGCACAGAACATATCCGCCGACCGGTATCAGTTGGCACTGCCTTCTTGCTGCCTGGCCCATTGCGTCAGGCTCATGCCGTACCAACGCTGGAATGCCCGGGCAAAGGCGCTCTGGTCCGCATACCCGAGCAATTCTGATAGCTGGCAGACACTCATGTCGGGCTCCGACAGGTAGTGGCGGACCATGTGCTGGCGGGTCTGGTCGAGCAGTTTCTGGAACGAAGTGCCTTCGTTGGCCAAATGCCGCTGCAAAGTTCTCGGGCTCAAGTGCATGACTTCGGCAATGTAGTCGAGCGTGACGCGTCCATCCGGGAGGAAGCTGCGTAGCAGACGTTGCACCTGACCGGCGAATCCCCCCTCACTGCGGTTACTCAACTGTGCCAGGCGCTTGCGCATGAACTCATGCAGTGCGTGATCGGCGTTGGGCACTGGCATGGCCAGCAAGCTGTCACTGAACACCCAGGCATTGTCTGGCGCGTTGAATTGCGGGCAAATACCCAGCAGTTGACGGTAGTGGCTACTCGGTGCCAACGGGGCATGTTTGATCAGTAACGCCTGCGGTTGCCATTGGCTGCCCAGCAGGCCCTGCATCAGTTGCTGGCCGACGCCCATGGCCAACTCGTCGATCTGCAATTGCCCGCGGTGGCTGGCGATACTCGACACATAACTGAGCACCGTCTGGCCGTCTCTACGCTGCAACAGCACTTCAGTGCTGTTGTTGTGCATATGAAAGTAGTGGCTGAGGTCGTGCAGCGCCTGCTCCACGCTCCGCGCATTTCGGATCAGGTAACGCAACGTGCCAAAGATGTCGACACCTTGAAACAAGCCGTACTGCAAACCGAACAGGGGATTGTTGGCAACCTTGGCGGCATGCTCGAGCAGGTGCACGAACTTGTCGTAGCTGATCAGGTTGTTGGGGTTGTCCTGGGCATCGCTCAACAGGCCAACATGGTTGAGCAAGGCCTCGGGGTCAAGCTGCTGGCTGCAGGCGAATTCGGTGAAGCCGGCGAGTGCTGAAGCACGGGTCAGATGAGGCATGTTCAGGCGCTTTAAAGTTATTGGAAGTACTGAAATGCAAGGCTCACATAGTCGAGACAAGCGCGGCTCAAGTCAAATGCCAGCCACCTTGGGCGTGGCGCGAAATGGATGATCATTAGCATGATTTACAAAGCCGCGCCGCGCCTGGCGCGCCTACCATCAGTGGCGCTTTTTGATTGATCTACAACAGCCGCTGAGGATAACAACAATGACAATGCCAACTCCCGTCTACGAACACGACCATTTGCTGTCGCTGGACACCAACCGCCTGCCAATCTTCAAAGATGCCCTGGCCCCGTACTTCCCCGGCGTCGATGTGCAACCGTTGTTCCTCGACCCCAGCGTCGGCACCTGGGTGCTGCGGGTAATCTTCCACCCAGGCGTTACCCTGCCCTGCCACTACCACACCGGTGCCGTGCACCTGTACACGATGTCCGGGCGCTGGAACTACCTTGAATACCCAGACCAGCCACAAACCGCTGGCTGCTACCTGTTCGAGCCCGGGGGCTCGGTGCATACCTTTTCGACCCCGGCAGACAATACCGAACTGACCGACACCTTCATGGTGGTGCACGGCGCCAATATCAATTTCGACCAGGACGGCAACTACGTCGGCTTGATGGACGCCAGCGACATCATGCAACTAATTGACCGGCTGGTGCGCGAACGCGGCATGCAACCGGCGCGCTATATCCGCCCGGCGCAGGCGCGCTATACCACCGCCTGACCTTTAGCTCATGAACGCCCCGCCGCGGTTGCGTTGCGGGCGGGCCTCACTCGCGCGTTTTCTGGAATTTATCGATGAACCCAGCCAATCTCCCCAACGGTGCTGAGGGGCAAGTGCCCCCTATCCCCCGCTCCGTGTTCATCACCGGTGCCAGTGGCTTTATCGGCCAGGCCCTGCGTAAACGTTACCAGGCCCTTGGCTGTGACGTACGCGGCATGGATCTTAACGCCGACCCGACGCACAACGTGGTGGCCGGCGATCTGTGCAACCCGCAAGGTTGGCGTGACCATGCCAAAGGTTGCGAACTGTTCATCAACACCGCAGCGATCGTCTCGCTTGCCGCATCCTGGCAACGTTATCGCCAGGTGTCGGTACGGGGTGTGCGTAATTGCCTGGACGTGGCCATTGCCGGCGGGGCCACGCGTTTTGTCCAGCTGTCATCCATCGCCGCGCTGGGTTGGCAGTATCCTGACCAGGCCGATGAGCAATGCGACGTGGTGATCGGAAATGAATACCGTTACGGCGTGGCCAAGGGCGCCAGCGAGCATGTGGTGTTGGCCGCCCATAGTGCTGGCGAGATCGGCTGCACTATCGTTCGTCCTGGCGATGTCTATGGCCCCGGCTCCCGGGCCTGGCTCAGCGAACCGCTGAAAATGGCCAAGTCGGGCATGCTGATCCTTCCCGACGGTGGCCGCGGCATGTTCACGCCTGTGTACATCGATGACCTGCTCGATGGTTTGATGCTGGCTGCTGGCCTGCCTCAGGCTTTGGGGCAGATATTTCACATCAGTGCCAGTGAGGCCGTCAGCTGCCAGCAGTTTTTCTCCAACCACTGGCACTGGGCCGGGCGTGCCGGAAGCCCGCGCAGCTTGCCGCTGAAGGCCGCCGTGGCGATTACCGGGCTGCTATGGCGGATCAATCGAGTGCGATCCATGAACCCCACCTATCCAGCCCTTGGGTAGCCGGTTACTGTGGCATCTCTGGCGAGCAGTTCCACG
>NZ_JBNPJT010000027.1:0-52890 GCF_050312595.1 Pseudomonas sp. UM16
GGTGCACTCAGGAGGATTCGAACCTCCGACCGCTCGGTTCGTAGCCGAGTACTCTATCCAGCTGAGCTATGAGTGCATTTGTTACCGCGCATTATAGGCCGCTAAATCTTTTTGCCAACCACTTTTTCGTTTAATTTCAACGACTTAGGCGATTCAGGCAGATTACAGCGCCCTACATGAATAATGGCGGAGAAGGGGGGATTCGAACCCCCGATACCCTTGTGAGGTATACTCCCTTAGCAGGGGAGCGCCTTCGGCCACTCGGCCACCTCTCCGCAACACGGGGCGTATAATAACCAGACCCTTCCCCGTTTGCAAACTCTTTTTTGAAAAAAACTCGATAAAAATTAATGGCTTGGTTCTTCGTCCTTCTCTTTCTTGATCCGCAGGTAGATTTCCTCGCGGTGGACGGCCACTTCTTTAGGGGCGTTCACACCGATTCGCACCTGGTTTCCTTTGACGCCGAGTACGGTCACGGTGATTTCGCCGTCGCCAATGATCAAGCTCTCGGCGCACCGACGAGTCAGAATCAACATATGTTTCTCCTCACGAAATTCAGTTCAGGGACAACAGTCTGCAAAAAAAAGGGCTTCAGCCTTTAGCCCGTGACGGCTAGCGACCTACGCCTAAGTATTGACTAGCGCGAGTAAAACGACAGATTTCTCACACCAGCCAGAAACAAGAAGGGCGCGGCTAAGCCGCGCCCTTGAGGCACTGCGTTACTCACTCTGTCGGGCGGGGGCGTCCAGCTCGAAGGCGGTGTGCAGGGCGCGTACAGCCAGCTCCAGGTACTTCTCTTCGATCACCACCGAGACCTTGATCTCGGACGTGGAGATCATCTGGATGTTGATGCTCTCCTTGGCCAGGGCTTCGAACATACGGCTGGCAACGCCCGCGTGCGAACGCATACCGACGCCGACAATCGAGACTTTAGCGATGTTGGTATCGCCCACCACTTCGCGGGCATTGAGCTCCAGCGCGGTGGTATCCAGAACCTTGTGCGCCTTGTCGTAGTCGTTGCGGTGAACGGTGAAGGTGAAGTCGGTGGTGTTATCGTGCGAAACGTTTTGCACGATCATATCGACTTCGATGTTCGCGGCACTGATCGGGCCGAGGATCTTGAAAGCAACGCCCGGGGTATCCGGTACGCCACGGATGGTCAGCTTGGCTTCATCGCGATTGAAGGCGATGCCGGAAATGATCGGCTGTTCCATGGATTCCTCTTCATCAATAGTAATGAGGGTACCCGGACCCTCCTGGAAGCTGTGCAGCACGCGCAGCGGAACGTTGTACTTGCCGGCGAACTCGACGGCACGGATTTGCAGAACCTTGGAACCGAGGCTGGCCATTTCCAGCATCTCTTCGAAGGTGATCTTGTCCAGACGCTGCGCCTGAGGCACCACACGCGGATCAGTGGTGTAGACACCATCGACGTCAGTGTAGATCTGGCACTCATCCGCCTTGAGTGCCGCCGCCAGGGCAACACCGGTGGTATCCGAACCACCACGACCGAGGGTGGTGATGTTGCCGTGCTCGTCGACACCCTGGAACCCGGCAACCACAACCACCCGGCCAGCCTTGAGGTCGCCACGGATTTTCTGGTCATCGATCTGCAGGATGCGTGCTTTGTTGTGCGCGCTGTCGGTGAGGATACGCACCTGGTTGCCGGTGTACGACACCGCAGGCACGCCTCGCTTCATCAACGCCATGGCCAACAAGGCAATGGTCACCTGCTCACCGGTGGAGACGATCACATCCAGCTCACGTGGAACTGGCTGATCACTGATCCGCTTGGCCAGGTCGATCAGGCGATTGGTTTCGCCACTCATCGCCGATAGCACAACCACCAGGTCATCGCCGGCCTCGCGGAATTTCTTGACCTTGTCGGCAACCTGCTCGATTCGCTCGACCGTGCCGACCGAAGTGCCGCCAAATTTCTGTACGATCAACGCCATTTCAAAGCCGCCTCAGCCCATGAAGGGCAACCCAATAAACATTCAATCGACACCCTGGCCCGCCACTAGACGACGGGCCAAAGGAGTCTTAAACGCCCTGTTCCACGAATGGCACGGTCAGGGCCAGCGCGCTGTCCAGCGCCGCGGTGTCAACGCCACCACCTTGCGCCATGTCCGGACGACCGCCGCCCTTGCCACCCACCGCAGCAGCGGCTTGTTTCATTAAATCACCGGCTTTGAGTTGGCCAGTCAGGTCTTTGGTTACGCCAGCAACCAGCACAACCTTTTCCTCATGGACACTGCCGAGCAGGATCACTGCGCGGCCGAGTTTGTTCTTCAGTTGATCGACCAGCGCCAGCAGCGCCTTGCCGTCCTGACCATCCAGACGTGCAGCCAGGACCTTGACGCCCTTGACTTCAACAGCCGAGTTGGACAGATCGTCACCCGCAGCGCTAGCCGCTTTGGCTTGTAATTGCTCCAGCTGTTTTTCCAGCTGGCGGTTGCGCTCCAGCACGGCGGATAGCTTGTCGATCAGGTTGTCGCGACTGCCCTTGACCAGTTGCGCGGCCTCCTTGAGCTGCTCTTCGGCAGCATTGAGGTAAGCCAGTGCCGCCTCGCCGGTGACCGCTTCGATACGGCGCACACCGGAGGCAACGCCACCTTCGCTGATGATCTTGAGCAGGCCGATATCACCGGTACGCTTGGCGTGGATACCACCACACAGCTCGACGGAGAAGTCGCCGCCCATGCTCAATACACGCACGTTGTCGCCGTACTTCTCGCCGAACAGCGCCATGGCGCCTTTCTGCTTGGCGGTTTCGATATCGGTCTCTTCGGTTTGCACCTCGGAGTTCTTGCGCACTTCGCGGTTGACGATGTCTTCCAGCGCTTTGAGCTGCTCTGGCTTGACCGCCTCGAAGTGGCTGAAGTCAAAACGCAGACGCTGGCTGTCGACCAGCGAGCCTTTCTGTTGGACGTGATCGCCGAGCACCTGACGCAATGCTGCGTGCAGCAAGTGAGTGGCGGAGTGGTTCAGCGACGTGGCGTGCTGAACATCAGCATCGACCTTGGCCTGAACCTGCGCGCCAACCACCAGGCTACCGCTGGCAACAATACCGTGGTGCAGGAAAGCACCGCCGGTCTTGGTGGTGTCGCGCACATCGAAGCGCACGTTGCCAGCCTGCAGGTAACCGGTATCACCGACCTGGCCGCCGGACTCGGCGTAGAACGGCGTGCGATCGAGGATCACTACGCCCTGCTCGCCTTCCGCCAGCTGCTCAACGACTTTGCCATCTTTATAGAGGGCAACAATATTGGCTGGTCCTTCGGTGTTGGTGTAACCGGTGAACTCGGTGGCCACATCGACCTTGACCAGGGTGTTGTAGTCCAGGCCGAAGGCGCTGGCGGAACGCGCGCGCTCACGCTGCGCTTCCATCTCGCGCTCGAAACCTGCTTCGTCGATGGTCAGCTCGCGCTCGCGAGCGATGTCGGCGGTCAGGTCCATCGGGAAGCCGTAGGTGTCGTAGAGTTTGAACACCACGTCACCCGGAACCACACTGCCCTTGAGCTCAGCCAAGTCCTGCTCGAGGATTTTCAGGCCTTGCTCGAGGGTCTTGGCGAACTGTTCTTCTTCAGCCTTGAGCACACGCTCGATGTTGGCTTGTTGCTGCTTGAGCTCGGGGAAGGCTTCGCCCATCTCGGCAGCCAGCGCCGCAACAATCTTGTAGAAGAAGCTGCCTGTGGCACCCAGCTTGTTGCCATGACGGCAGGCGCGACGAATGATCCGACGCAGCACGTAACCACGGCCTTCGTTGGAGGGCAGCACACCATCGGCAATCAGGAAGCCACAGGAACGGATGTGGTCGGAAACCACTTTGAGCGAAGACTGTTCTTCGTTCTTGCAGCCGATGGCGGCGGCAGAAGCGTCGAGCAGACTGCGGAACAGGTCGATCTCATAGTTCGAGTGCACGTGCTGCATGACCGCACTGATGCGCTCAAGGCCCATGCCGGTATCCACCGACGGTGCTGGCAGCGGGTGCAGCACGCCATCGGCAGTACGGTTGAACTGCATGAAAACGTTGTTCCAGATCTCGATGTAACGGTCGCCGTCTTCTTCTGGCGAGCCGGGCGGGCCACCCCAGATGTCAGGGCCGTGGTCGTAGAAGATCTCGGTGCATGGACCGCACGGGCCAGTATCGCCCATGGTCCAGAAGTTGTCGGACGCGTACGGCGCGCCTTTGTTGTCGCCAATACGCACCATGCGCTCGGCCGGAACGCCGATCTCCTGGGTCCAGATGTCGTAGGCCTCATCGTCGCTGGCGTAGACGGTAACCCAGAGCTTTTCTTCCGGCAGCCCCAGCACCTTGGTCAGGAAGGTCCAGGCGTAGGTGATGGCGTCCTTCTTGAAGTAATCACCGAAGCTGAAGTTACCCAGCATTTCGAAGAAGGTGTGGTGACGGGCGGTGTAGCCGACGTTTTCCAGGTCGCTGTTCTTGCCACCGGCGCGCACGCACTTCTGGCTGCTGGTTGCGCGGGTGTAGGCGCGCTTTTCCTGGCCAAGGAAGCAGTCCTTGAACTGGTTCATCCCCGCGTTGGTGAACAGCAGGGTCGGGTCATTGCCCGGAATCAAGGAGCTGGAGGCAACTCGGGTATGTCCCTGCTCTTCGAAGAAGCGAAGGAAGGCTTCACGGATTTCTGCGCTTTTCATAGGTTCTTCCACGGAAACGGCGGCCCTGGGGCAAATGCTTGCGTCAAATTGACGAAACGACGGCAAAGGGCCGCATTATATCGGGCCTTAGGCTTGGGTGCAGTGTGTTTATGCTATAGAAACCGTCAATTGGACGGCTTGCAACGACATTCACAGACAAAAGCGCTAAAAACCTCCGTCGCCGCACACGCCTGAGCTACCTAGGCCAGGTTTACATGCTGATACGTTATTACTGGGGGCGTATAAAGCAATTGGCAAGGTTTCCCGGATGAAATTTCATTCATCCGGGAAATAATCGTTAGCAGCCTATACGTTGGCCTGACAGGTGTGCTAATAATTCCCCGCCACCGGAATCCGGTGGCAACGTTCTCAGGGCGGGGTGCAATTCCCCACCGGCGGTAATTGCGCCCATTGCGCATAGCCCGCGAGCGCTTGCAGGCGTGTCTTGCAAGGTCAGCAGACCCGGTGTGATTCCGGGGCCGACGGTCATAGTCCGGATAAAGAGAGAACGGGATAGGCACGTCTGCGCCTGTCGTTGCGCACCTGCGTGACGAAGTCCCCTTCGATCCAACTGCCCTGTTTCCCATACAAACAGGAGTCCGTTTCAATGCAACCTACCGCAATCGATAGCAAAAACCCTTCCCACGAGCGCATCGCGTTTATCCAGGCCTGCTGGCACAAGGATATCGTCGACCAGGCACGCAAGGCCTTTGTCGAGGAAATGGGGGTTTTGGGCTATCAGGCCAGTGATATCGATTTCTTTGAAGTCGGTGGCGCCTTCGAAATCCCGTTGCATGCCAAACTGCTGGCCCGTAGCGGCCGCTATGCCGGCATCGTCGCCGCCGGTCTGGTGGTCGATGGTGGCCTGTACCGTCATGAGTTCGTCGCCCAGTCGGTGATCAGCGGCCTGATGCAGGTTCAGCTGGAAACCGAAGTGCCGGTGTTCTCGGTGGTACTGACCCCACACCACTTCCATGCTGGCGATGAACACCAGAATTTCTACTTCGAGCATTTCCTGGTCAAGGGTGCAGAAGCTGCGAAGACTTGCGCCGATACGCTGCAGAAGTTGCGCGCATTGCGTCGCAATGAAATGCCGCATAAACGCGTAGGGTGACAGCAACCCTGTGGGAGCCAGCGAGGCCGGCTCCCACAACATCAATCAATTCCCCCCAGTACTGGCCATCAGGCCAACTGGTCGGGCGTAGTCGGCACGATCAGAATCCCCGCGCGCAAGCCATTTTTGACCTTGGGGTTGGGGAAGATGATGCGAGCGCCCTCCTCCTCGACAATCCAGCGCGTGCTGCTCAAGTCTTCAGCCAGCAGATAGCCCTTGGACAATTCCGAGAAATTCTCGATGTCCGCCGGCAGGTGCAGGTGGAAGCTATCGCTGTGCTTGATGATCTCGCGCGCCACGCTAAACAGCTGCAAGCCATCCAGCGCCTCGGGGACTTCAGGCTCGTCGCCTTCGATGATCTGCTTCAGGCGAGTTTCCAGGCGCTCAAGGTTGACCTGCTCGTTCTGTCCAAAAGGACGCGCTTTACCCAGCTCCAGGGTGAAGGCTTCAGCATCAAGCGTTTCGTAGGTGAAGGCGGTGAAGGTGACGGATGTCTTGCTTTGCAGCAACACCGCTTCCATCCCTGCCGCGTGCAGGCGTGCCAGTTCGCGGCGCGAATGCTGGCGACCTTCCTTGTATGGATACAGGGCGAACTGCTCGATCTTCGAGCCTCGAATGGCGGTGTGCAGGTCGTAGTGCAACCGGGCACGCCCGGGAACACTGAAAAAGGTGCTAGCTAAACGCTCCAGCTCGCAAGCACGCAAGGCCTCCGAGCCACTGGACAGCTCGTGCCGACCGTTGAACAGACGATTGACGTCCTGCTCGATGTAACGCTCACCCTTGCGAATCGCTTCAGGATTGCCGAACAGGAACAGAATCCGCGCTCGCGGCTTGATCTCGCCCCTGGCAATGCCGTGCAGCAGCTCGTCGAGCAACTCGATCGGCGCGGTTTCATTGCCATGGATGCCTGCCGACAACAGCAGGTCCATCCCGTTGTCACGTGCCTCAGGGGGACGCACTTCAAGTGCCCCCTCGCCAAACCAGCGCATGCGCACGCCGTCGACAGTCAACTGGGTCTTCTCTGCCGGTTCACGACCGGCCAGGGTCAGTTCGAGCAGTTTGCCGAGGGCGAGCATGGGCTATTCCTTAGTGATGGTGGCCGCAATCAGGACCATGAACGTGATCATCATCGTCGCCAGCATCAGCGGGTTCCATTTCCAGCTGCAGGCTGACCAGGTTGGTCGCCAGCGGGCGCAGTAACAAGTTGGCGTATTCGGCATCGTCTTCTTCGACATCAACGCCGATCAGCAACTGACCACGGCCATCTTGCTGAATCCATACCTCCTTGCCTTGCCAGACCACGGCGAAGCGGGTGCAGGAAGTTTCCAGCTGGGTACCATCGTCATCTTCAAGGATCAGCTGCAGGGCGTCAGACATAGTCGAATTCTCTTTCAAGGTTGGAGTTGGAACGGATAGACCGAGCCCAGTTTGAGGATCTGGGTCAGTTCATCCAGTGCCGCACGACATTCCTGCAACAGTTGCGGGTCCGCCAGGTCGGTTTCGCTCAGGCGGTCGCGGTAGTGCTTGTCGACCCATTGGATCAAGGTGTCGTACAGCGAAGCCGTCATGATAACCCCTGGATTGACCGCTGCCAGTTCAGTTTCGTTGAGTGCGACGCGCAACCGCAGGCAGGCTGGGCCACCGCCGTTCTGCATGCTCTGCTTGAGGTCGAAGACCTTGACCTCGGCCACCGGGCCGCCTTGACCGGTCAAGGCCGACAAGTAAGCCCAGACCCGCTCGTTGTTGCGGCACTCTTCCGGCACGATCAGCAACATCGAGCCGTCGGCACGGGACAGCAGCTGGCTGTTGAACAGGTACGAACGCACCGCATCCTCTACCGTCACCGCCGAGCGTGGCACACAAATCGCCTTGAAGTTGCCACCCCGTTTAGCCAGTTTAGCTTGCAGTTGGCCAAGCATCGCCTCGGTCTCGAGGAAGGCGTCTTCGTGGTAGAACAGCACCTCGCCGTTACCGACCGAAATCACATCATTGTGAAACACGCCCTGATCGATCACGGCCGGGTTCTGCTGGGCAAACACCACGCCCTCCTCGCTCAGGCCATGCAGCCGGGCAACTGCCTGAGAGGCTTCCAGGGTTTGGCGTGCAGGGTATTTCTGTGGCGCGGGGTATCGGCTGTCGAAGGCACTGCGACCATAAACGAAGAACTCCACCCCAGCCTCACCATAACTGCGGCAGAAGCGCGTGTGGTTGGCGGCGCCTTCATCACCGAACTGCGCCACCGCTGGCAGCGCGGCATGATGAGCGAAGTGCTTGCTGTCAGCGAACATCGCCCCCAGCACCCGGCTGGTGGTCGGGTGCTCAATGCTGCGGTGATACTTGCAATTGAGGTTGGCGGCGGTGAAATGCACGCGACCATCGGCAGTATCAGCACTTGGGCTGACCGTGGCCGCGTTGGCGACCCACATGCTCGACGCCGAGCAGCTGGCGACCAGTAGCGGCATGGCCTCTTTGGCAGCACGCTGGATAACCTCTGCATCGCTGCCGCAGAAGCCCAGACAGCGCAACGCACCCACGTCCGGACGCTCCTGCGGCGCCAGCACGCCTTGCTGAAAGCCCATCTCCATCAACGCCTTCATTTTCGCCAGGCCCTGACGCGCCGCTTCGCGCGGGTTGGAGCCCTGCTGGCTGTTGCTTTGCGAGGCAACGTTGCCGTAGGACAGCCCGCCGTAGTTATGCGTCGGTCCTACCAGACCATCAAAATTCACTTCAAACGATTTCATCGGCAAGGCTCCGTGGACCTTTTGTTATAGGACGACACCTGGCGTCAACGTGGCGGGCAGGGTCAGGCTGGCGGTCTCCAGCGAGGCTACCGGGTAAGCGCAGTAGTCAGCCGCGTAGTAAGCACTGGCGCGGTGGTTGCCGCTTGCACCCACACCACCAAACGGCGCGCTACTGGCAGCACCGGTCAGTTGCTTGTTCCAGTTGACGATGCCCGCACGGCTTTGCAGCCAGAAGTACTGGTAGCGCGCATGGGAGTCGGACAGCAAACCGGCGGCAAGGCCATACTGGGTGTTGTTGGCCTCGGCAATCGCTGCATCAAAGTCGCTATAGCGAATGACCTGCAGCAGCGGGCCGAAGAATTCTTCGTCGGGGCGATTGGCCACGGCGGTGACATCGACGATGCCAGGGGTCAGCAAGGCCGCATTGGCTTGTGGCTGGGTCATGCTCAGCAGCGCCACACCGCCGTTGCCCAGCAATTGTGCCTGGGCGTCGAGCAACGCCTTGGCTGCAGCCAGGGAAATGACCGAACCCATGAACGGTGCCGGCTGCTGATCAAAGGCACCGACAGCGAGGTTTTTGCACACTTCGACCAGACGCTGGAGCAGCGCGTCGCCCCACGCACCTTGCGGTACCAGCAGGCGGCGAGCACAGGTGCAACGCTGGCCAGCGGAAATGAACGCCGACTGGATGATGGTGTAGACCGCAGCCTCCAGGTCCTTGACCTCATCGACCACCAGCGGGTTGTTGCCGCCCATTTCCAACGCCAGGATCTTGTCCGGGCGTCCGGCAAATTGCTGGTGCAAGAGGTTGCCGGTACGGCTGGAGCCGGTAAAGAACAAGCCATCGATGCCCGGATTGGCGGCGAGTGCCACGCCAGTTTCACGTGCTCCCTGGACCAGGTTCAGTACACCAGCCGGCAGGCCGGCCTCGATCCAGCACTTGACCGTCAGCTCTGCAACCTTGGGAGTCAGCTCGCTAGGTTTGAACACCACGGTGTTACCGGCCAGCAAGGCCGGAACGATATGGCCATTCGGCAAGTGACCCGGGAAGTTATAGGGACCAAATACGGCTACCACACCGTGGGGCTTGTGACGCAGCACGGCGGTGGCATCAGCCAGCGGGGCGCTTTTCTCACCGGTACGCTCGCGGTAGCTCTGTACCGAGATGGCGACCTTGTTGACCATGCTGGTCACTTCGGTGGCCGCTTCCCACAGCGGTTTGCCGGTTTCTTCACCGATGCAGTGGGCCAGTTCCTCGGCGTTGGCTTTTAGCGCAGCAGCAAAGGCCTCAAGGACACTGATGCGTGCCTCCAGCGATTGCAGGGCCCAAGCAGCAAATGCCTGGCGCGCAGCCTCGACCGCGCTATCGACTTGCTCGGCGCTGGCACCTTGGCCTTGCCAGATAACTTTTTGGCTGACCGGGTCCAGCGATTGCAGTGCTTCGCCCTGCCCTGCCTGCCAGCTGCCAGCGATAAAGTGAGTCGTCATTATTTGGCCTCCCGGGCAGCAGACAGCGGTACGGCACGCACCTGATCACCGGCACTCAAGCGCAGGCGTTTTGCGGTCAACGGGTCGACCACCAGGGTACCGGCCGCCAGACGCGCGGGCGCTGCAGTGATGCGGCACTCTTCGCGCTTACGGTTATGGATGATGAATGGCGTGGCGTCGTCGCCTGGGGTGCCGACGGCCAACACCAGCGCCTGACTGTCATGCACCGCACGGATCTTGGCGGTTTCACATTCCACTGCCGGGCCCGCGTCGAAGATGTCGACATAGCCCTGGTAGCTGAAACCTTCACTCTTGAGCATCGCCAGGGCTGGCTCGGTATCGGTGTGGACGCGACCAATCACGCCACGCGCCGCCTCGGAGAGGAAGCAGGTGTACAGCGGAAACTTGGGCATCAGCTCGGCGATGAAGGCCTTGTTACCGACACCGGTAAGGTAGTCGGCCTGGCTGAACTCCATTTTGAAGAAGTGCCGCCCCAGGCTTTCCCAGAACGGCGAACGGCCCGCCTCATCAGACATGCCGCGCATCTCGGCAATGATCTTGTTGCCGAACAGTTCGGAAAACTCGGCGATGAACAGCAGGCGCGCCTTGGCCAGCAGGCGGCCATTGAGGCCGCTGCGATAATCGCTGCGCAGGAACAATGAACACAGCTCGGAATTGCCGGTCAGGTCGTTGGCCAGAAACAGCGTCGGAATCTCACGGTAGATATTCAGCTCTTGAGAAGCGCTGACCGTCAGGCCGACCCGGTAGTTGTACCAAGGCTCACGCAAGCCGACGGCACCGGCAATAGCGGAAATACCCACCACCACACCGTCGTCGTTTTCCAACACGAACAGGTAATCGGCATCGCCACGCTCAGCTTCGCCACGGAAGGTCTTCTCGGCCCAGCCGACCCGGTGCGCCAGGCGTTCTTCGTTGGCTGGCAAGGTGGTCAAGCCAGTGGTGCCGGTACTGCGGGCCAATTCGATCAGCGCCGGTAAATCGCTGCTGCGGACGGGACGAACGATCATGCTATCTCCTCGGGCGGCGGCCTTTGGCCTGCCGCGAAACTCGACCTGGGGTGCGCGGTTATCGAACCGCAGGGATCAAACCGCGACCAGGCGCACGCTGGCGCCCTCACCGACGCCCAGGGCTTCGGCGGCTTCAAGACTCAGGGTAACCGGCTTGCCAGGCACCCAATCCAGCTCCAACAGCACAGCACGGTAGTCCTGCAGTTGGCCGTTGCAGACCAGGTACGGACGCCCGCCCTTGACTACAGTACTGTCGAGCTTGACCGGCACCACACGGCTCTGGGCAATCGAGCGGATGCTCGAGACCCGTGCATGCAAGGTCGGGCCACCGTCGAAAATATCGATGTAGTGATCGGTCTCGAAGCCTTCGCGCATGAGGATGTCGAAAGTAATCTGCGCGCGCGGATGAACCTGGCCCATGGCCTCTTGCGCGGCGTCCGGCAGCAGGGGTACATAGATCGGGTAGTGCGGCATCAATTCGGCCAGGAAGGTCCGGCTCTTGAGGCCGCACAGGCGCTCGGCCTCGGCGTAGTTGAGGTCGAAAAAATTGCGCCCGATGGCGTCCCAGAACGGCGAATCACCGTTCTCGTCGCTGTAACCGACAATTTCGGTCACCACCGAATCGGCGAAACGCTCCGGGTGAGCCGCCATGAACAGCAAACGGCCACGGGAGTTAAGCTCCGACCACCCGCTGCCAACCAACTCTGGCAGCACATAGAAGCTGGTCAGCAGGCTATTGCCCGTCAGGTCATGGCACTGCGAAAGCACGTGGATCTTGTTATGGATCTTCAGCTCGCGCGAAGCATGCACAAAGGTCTCGTTACGAAAGCTGTAGAACGGCTCGGAATAGCCGGCCGAAGCAACGATGGCAGAGCAGCCGACCAGCTTGCCAGTGTCACTGTCTTCAAGAACAAAGAAATAGCTTTCTTCGCCGTTGAAACTGACTTCAGCAGCGAAGGAGGTTTCCGAGGCGGTAATCTTGTCGCTGAGGCGACCGGCATCATCCGGCAAGGATGTGACACCAATGGGGCTGTCCGCGGCTAGACGCTGCACTTCACCCAGATCAGCCATTTGCGCGGGGCGCATCACCAGCATGGTGTCACTCCTTTCGGGAAAACAAGCCAGCCACTGCCGGCAGAGAAAAAAAGCATGCGCCCGTGAGCACATACTCTGAAATTCGGTTTCACCGACCCCGCAGGGCCGGTGAAAGAACCTCAGGCGCGAATCAGGCCTGGGTCAGTTTTGCTGCGGCACGCTCGAAACGGTCCAGGCCTTCGTCGATGTCAGCTTCTTCAACCACCAGACTCGGGGCGAAACGCACTACATCGGGACCGGCCTGAAGCACCATCAGGTTTTCTTTCTCGGCGGCGTTCAACACGTCCTTGGCTTTACCTTTCCAGGCATCGGTCAACACACAACCGATCAGCAGACCCACGCCACGAACCTGGCTGAACAAGCCGTATTGCTGACCGATCTTCTCCAGGCGCGCCTTGAAGCGCTCGTGCTTGGCCTTGACGCCAGCCAGCACTTCAGGGGTGTTGACCACATCCAGCACGGCATTGGCCACGGCGCACGCCAGGGGGTTACCGCCGTAGGTGGTACCGTGAGTACCAACGGTCAGGTGCTTGGCCAGCGCTTCGGTGGTCAGCATGGCGCCGATCGGGAAGCCGCCGCCCAGGCTCTTGGCACTGGAGAGGATGTCTGGGGTGACACCGTAATGCATGTAGGCGAACAGCTCGCCGGTACGGCCAACGCCGGTCTGCACTTCGTCAAAGATCAGCAGCGCGTTGTGCTTGTCGCACAGCTCGCGAGCGCCTTGCAGGTAGGCAACATCGGCTGGCACCACGCCGCTTTCGCCCTGGATCGGCTCGATCACCACCGCACAGGTCTTGTCGGAGATCTGCGCCTTCAGCGCTTCCAGATCGTTGTATGGCACATGGCTGATACCGGTGATCTTCGGCCCGAAGCCATCGGAATACTTCGGCTGGCCGCCGACGCTTACGGTGAACAAGGTGCGACCGTGGAAGCTGTTAACGGTGGCGATGATTTCGTGCTTTTCCGGACCGAAACGATCGTGGGCAACACGACGGGCCAGTTTGAACGCCGCTTCGTTGGCTTCGGCGCCGGAGTTGCAGAAGAACGCCCGCTCGGCGAAGGTCGCATCAACCAGCTTGTGCGCCAGCTGCAGGGCGGGTTCGTTGGTGAACACGTTGGACACGTGCCACAGTTTATTGGCCTGCTCGGTCAAGGCGCCAACCAGCGCCGGGTGAGCATGCCCCAAGACGTTCACAGCAATCCCGCCGGCGAAGTCGATCAGCTCGCGGCCCGACTGATCCCAGACTCGGGAGCCCGCACCACGAACGGGGATAAAGGCCGCCGGTGCGTAATTGGGGACCATTACCTGATCAAAATCGGCGCGTTGCACCGGAGCTTGCGGAGCGGACATCGGAGTCTCCTGAAGAGGAACGCCTGCCTGAAGCTGGCGAGCGATGGGGGGATTGTAAGGACAGATTGGCGCCTGACCTTGCCGCCAAGCGACAACTTCTTATAGCGCCAAACCCTGTTTTACCAAGGCTTACGGCAATGCGACAAATAGGGTCGCAAAGGCGCAGTTTAAACGCTGTGCAGATGCGGCGGGGAGATTCTGTACGGACGAGGAATTGACTGGATCAACCGCTGGGCCAGCCCGCCCAACCCGATCTGTGTGGGCGCTGGCCTTGCCAGCGATGCAGACACCGCGCAACACCTCAAACCGCGCCGATTTCGTCGCCAGCAAGGCTGGCCCCTACAATGCGCAGCTCAACCGCGCTCGGCGGGCACCGAGGACAATTCGAACGGACTGCTGCTTCGTCGCTGGTTGCGATCTTCGCGCGGCGTTGCGCCAAAGAAGTTGCGGTATGCGCTGGAAAAGTGCGGCCCCGAGGAAAAGCCACAGGACAAGCCGATCTGAATAATCGATTTGCTGGTCTGCATCAACATCTGCCGCGCCTTGTTCAAGCGCAGTTCCAGGTAGTACTGACTCGGCACTCGGTTGAGGTACTGCTTGAAGATCCGCTCCAACTGCCGCCGCGACACACAGACATGCTGGGCGATTTCATCGGTGGTCAGCGGCTCTTCAATATTGGCCTCCATCAGCAACACGGCCTGGGTCAGTTTTGGATGACTCGAGCCCAGACGATTCTGCAGCGGAATACGCTGACGCTCACCGCCTTCGCGAATCCGCTCGACCACCAATTCCTCGGACACCGCCCCGGCCAACTCAGCACCGTGGTCACGCGCCAGCACCGCCAGCAATAGATCGATCACCGACATCCCGCCACAGGCGGTCAAGCGATCGCGATCCCAGTCGAACAGATGACTGGTGGCAATGACCTTGGGGAAACGCTCGGCAAAATCATCCTGCCAACGCCAGTGCACCGCCGCCCGGTAGCCGTCGAGCAAGCCCAACTGCGCCAAGGGATAAACCCCCGCCGACAAGCCACCGACCACACACCCGGCGCGGGCCAGTTGTTTGAGCGCGCTGGCCAGGTTCGAGGCCACAGCCTGAGGCGGCTCATCAGCCAGCAAAAACAGCTTCTGACAACCCTCCAGACGCCCCGCCCACGGCTCGCCCGGCAAGCGCCAAGCGCCTTCGACGGCGGGCTCAGCCTGCAGGAACGACAATTCGTAAACCACCTCGGGATGAACCTTCTGGGCAACTCGCAAAACCTCTTCGGCCAGCGCCAGGGTCAACGCTTTGGTGCTGGGCCAGATGAGAAAACCGATGCGCTGGGTGGTCATTGAGTGCGGTCCGGAACCTGAGAAGGGTCAACAAGATAGAGCCTGGTCATGCTGCGATGAATTCGCAGCATGACCCATTTTGGTGCGCAACAGCAATTTTACTTCAAGCTGCCCGACAGGAACTGCTGCAGACGTTCGGACTGCGGATTGACCAATACCTCACGCGGGTTGCCGCTCTCTTCCACTAACCCTTTGTGCAGGAATACCAACTGGTTCGAGACCTCACGGGCAAAACCCATTTCGTGGGTGACCACGACCATGGTCCGGCCTTCCTGGGCCAGGGCCTGCATGACTTTTAGCACATCACCGACCAACTCCGGATCGAGTGCCGAAGTCGGCTCGTCGAACAGCATGACTTCCGGCTCCATCGCCAGCGCGCGGGCAATCGCCACACGCTGCTGCTCACCACCCGACATATGCCCAGGATAGGCGTCCTTGCGATGGGACACACCGACCTTGGCCAAGTAATGCTCGGCTTTTTCCAGGGCATCTTTTTTCGACATGCCCAGCACGTGCACCGGCGCCTCGATGATGTTTTCCAGCGCCGTCATGTGCGACCACAGGTTGAAGTGCTGGAACACCATCGACAGGCGCGAACGCATGCGCTGCAACTGCTTGGGATCGGCGGCCTTGAGCGCGCCGTCCTTGTTGGCCACCAGCTTGAGTTCTTCGTTGTTGAGCAGGATCTTGCCCGCGTGCGGCTGCTCAAGCAGGTTGATGCAGCGCAGGAAGGTACTTTTTCCCGAACCGCTGGAACCAATGATACTGATCACGTCGCCGGCCTTGGCTGCCAGGGACACGCCCTTGAGCACTTCGTGACTGCCATAGCGTTTATGCAGATCTTGGATTTCGAGTTTGTACATGCTGTCGATTCTCACAAAGCTGTCAGTCTTGAGCTAACGCTCAGGGCGAAAAAGTTGGCGCAGGCCTCAGTGCTTACGCGGCGCCAGGTAGCCGAGCCAGCGGCGCTCAGCCAGCTTGAACAGGCGCACCAGAATGAAGGTCAGGCACAGGTAGAACACGCCCGCGGTGATGTACGCCTCGAACGGCAGGTAGTACTGGGCATTGACCGTGCGCGCGGCACCGGTGATGTCGATCAGGGTGACGATCGACGCCAGACTGGTGGTCTGCAGCATCATGATCACTTCGTTGCTGTACTGCGGCAGTGCCCGGCGCAGGGCCGATGGCAGCAGGATACGGCGGTACATCTTGACCCGCGACATGCCCATCGCCTTGGCCGCCTCGATCTCGCCATGAGGCGTGGCCTTGAGGCTGCCGGCAATGATTTCTGCGGTATAGGCGCTGGTATTGATGGCAAAGGCCAGGCAGGCACAGAAGGTTGCGCTCGACAGCCATGGCCAGAGGAAACTCTCACGCACTGCTTCGAACTGGGCCAGGCCGTAGTAGATCAGAAACAGCTGCACCAGCATCGGCGTACCACGGATCACGTAGGTGTAGAGCCAGGCGATGAGGTTAACCAACGGCTGCTTGGAAACGCGCATCAACCCCAATGGAATAGCGGTCAGCAAACCAAAGAACAGCGACAGCGCCAGCAGCTTGAGGGTGGTCAGCAAACCGCCCAAGTATAGCGGCAGTGCTTCCCAGATGACGTTGTAGTCGAAAATCATAGTTCAGCCACCTTTACGCCTACCGAGTAGCGCTTCTCGAGGTAACGCAGAGCCAGCAGCGAGACGCTGGTGATCACCAGGTACAGGGCTGCGACCGCCAGGAAGAAGGTGAAAGGCTCACGAGTGGCATCCGCCGCCTGCTTGGCCTTGAACATCATGTCCTGCAGGCCGACCACTGAAATCAAGGCCGTGGCCTTGGTCAGGACCAGCCAGTTGTTGGTAAAGCCTGGAATTGCCAGGCGAATCATCTGCGGCACCATGACCCGGAAGAACACCTGCAGGCTGCTCATGCCGTAGGCCACACCAGCCTCGGCTTGCCCTTTGGGAATCGCCATGAAGGCACCGCGAAAGGTCTCCGAAAGATAGGCACCAAAAATGAAGCCCAGGGTGCCGATACCCGCCACCAGCGGGTTGAGATCAATGTAATCGTCGTAACCGAGCAGCGGCGCCACGCGGTTGAGCAGGTCCTGACCGCCGTAGAAAATCAGCAGGATCAGTACCAGGTCGGGGATCCCGCGGATCACCGTGGAATACAGGTCTCCCAGCCAGGCCAGCCAGCGCACTGGCGACAGGCGCAGGGCCACACCGATAAGGCCGAGTACAATGGCCAGGGCCATGGACGACAAGGCAAGCTGCAGCGTCAGCCACACGCCGTCGAGGATAACTGCCCCGTAGCCTTTCAACATGATGAGGTCCTCGACCTTAGGGATGAAAAAATGGTGCAAACCTCAGAGCCTCTGCTGTTTGCACCATTACACAGGTGAAACGTCGACGATTTACTTGGCTTCAGGGCCGTAGATGTCGAAGTTGAAGTACTTGTCCTGGATCTGCTTGTACTTGCCGCTGGCACGGATGGCCGCAATGGCAGCGTTGAGACGATCGAGGTTGGCCTTGTCGCCCTTGCGCACCGCAATGCCGACGCCGTCACCGAAGTACTTCACGTCGGTGAAGGATGGACCGACAAAGGCGTAGCCCTTGCCCGCGTCAGTTTTCAGGAAGCCATCTTCGAGCAGCGTAGCATCGGCGACGGTGCCATCGAGGCGACCGGCAGCAACGTCCAGGTAGATCTCGTTCTGGGTGCCGTAAGGAACGATGGTGGCGCCTTGCGGAGCCAGGACTTCCTTGGCGAAGCGGTCGTGAATCGAACCACGCTGCACACCGATCTTCTTGTCCTTGAGCTCGGCCAGGCTATCGCTGACGGCGGTACCTTCCTTCATCACCAGACGTGCTGGGGTCAGGTAGTACTTACCGGTGAAGTCCACGGACTTCTTGCGATCTTCAGTGATCGACATGGACGAGAGGATAGCGTCGATCTTGCGCACCTTCAGTGCCGGGATCAGGCCATCGAACTCTTGCTCAACCCAGGTGCACTTGACCTTCATCTCTTCGCACAGGGCGTTGCCGATATCGTAGTCAAAGCCAACGATGCTGCCATCTGGCGCTTTCGAGGCGAACGGTGGGTAGGCGGCCTCGATACCGATTTTCAGCGGTTTCTCATCAGCCAGCGATGCCAGGGAAAACACAGACAGCGCCAGGGCGCCAAGCAGTGCGAGTTTCTTCATCTGGAACTCCATCGGTAAAGGGCAATTCAAGGCAGGGCGTGACAGCTGCCCGATATGCAAATGGGTACAACGCGAGCTGCGCAGGGATCAACGAAACGTCTGACACGCCACGAGCGAGTGATCGGCATTTTAACGACAGCTCCGAAGCCGATATTTCCTCAATGCGACAACTAGTTATAGAAGCGCAGGAACATTGGGACGGAGATATTGACAGCTTTCGCGGAATATGCAAAAGCAAAAGACAAATAACCAATCAATAAAGCAATAAGCGGGCCTATTATTGGCAAAGCCTTCTAATCCGGCAAGCGTAGCGTGCCGACGCGCTACATTCGATACAGAAAATGCCCCGAAAGCGGGCGGTAATGTTTCCCTACGCCTCGTTTACGGGCAAATGCGGTGACAGAAAGGTTACCGATGATTGTCGGCGTAACAGAAAGCACAAAGCCCCACCTGAACACGTCAGGCGGGGCTTTGTGCTTTTTCCAGCGCATGCGGACTAGCTTGCCCGCCGATGCGTTTATCAGGCCGAGGCCTTGCTCATGTCCTTGTGTGTATCAATCAGGTGCTGAACCACACTTGGATCCGCCAGGGTCGAGATATCACCCAAGGCGTCGTACTCGGCGGTTGCAATCTTGCGCAGAATTCGGCGCATGATCTTGCCCGAGCGAGTCTTCGGCAGGCCTGGCGCCCACTGAATGACATCCGGTGAAGCAATCGGACCGATTTCTTTACGCACCCAGTTCTTCAACTCAAGACGCAAGGCTTCGTTCGGCTCCTCGCCACCGTTGAGGGTGACATAGACATAGATGCCCTGCCCCTTGATATCGTGCGGCACACCCACCACTGCAGCCTCGGCCACTTTCGGGTGAGCAACCATCGCGCTCTCGATCTCTGCGGTACCCATGCGATGCCCAGAGACGTTGAGCACGTCATCGACACGTCCGGTGATCCAGTAGTAACCGTCCTCGTCGCGCCGCGCGCCGTCACCGGTGAAATACATGCCGCGGAAGGTTTTGAAGTAGGTGTCGACGAAGCGGTCGTGATCGCCGTACAGCGAGCGCGACTGACCTGGCCACGAATCAAGGATCACCAGATTACCTTCAGCGGCACCATCAATGAGGTTGCCAAGGTTATCCACCAACGCTGGTACCACCCCGAAGAATGGACGCGTGGCCGAACCCGGCTTCAGCGCAGTAGCCCCTGGCAGCGGGCTGATCAGCACACCACCGGTTTCGGTCTGCCACCAGGTGTCGACAATCGGGCAACGCTCTTTGCCGACCGTCTGGTAGTACCAGTTCCAGGCCTCCGGGTTGATCGGCTCACCCACCGAACCGAGCAGACGCAGACTGGAGCCATCAGCGCCCGCCACAGCGGCCTGACCTTCAGCCATCATTGCGCGGATGGCGGTCGGCGCGGTGTAGAGAATATTGACCTTGTGCTTGTCGATGATCTTCGACACACGGGTGATGTCCGGGTAGTTCGGTACACCTTCGAACAACACTGTGGTCGCGCCGTTGGCCAGCGGGCCATAGACGATGTAGCTGTGGCCAGTCACCCAGCCGACGTCGGCGGTGCACCAGTAGACTTCACCCGGACGGTAGTCGAACACCCGCTCGTGAGTCAGCGCGGCATACACCATGTAGCCGCCAGTGGTGTGCAGCACGCCCTTGGGCTTACCGGTGGAGCCAGAGGTATAGAGGATGAACAGCGCTTCCTCGGCGCCCATTTCTTTTGGTGCGCAGTGGCTGGAGGCAACCTTCATCAGGTCTTCGTACCAGATGTCACGATGCTGGTGCCAGGCAATGTCACCACCGGTGCGCTTGCAGACGATGATCTTCTGCACGCTGGCGGTTTCCGGGTTGGTCAAGGCCAGGTCGACATTGGCTTTGAGCGGCGTGCGACGACCACCGCGCAGACCTTCGTCAGCAGTGATTACCACTTTCGACTTGCAGTCGATGATACGCCCGGCCAGCGCCTCAGGGGAGAAGCCACCAAAGACCACCGAGTGAATGGCACCGATACGGGCACAGGCCAGCATCGCCACGACCGCCTCAGGAATCATCGGCATATAGATGGTCACCACGTCACCACGATGCACGTCCTGGCCACGCAGGGCGTTGGCGAATTTGCAGACTTCTTCGTGCAATTCACGGTAGGTAATGTTGCGGTGCTCGGAAGGGTCATCGCCCTCCCAGATGATCGCGACCTGATCACCACGCTCGGCGAGATGGCGGTCCAGGCAGTTGTAGGAGACGTTCAGAGTGCCATCGGCAAACCATTTGATATCGACATGGTGATCGTCAAAGGAGGTCTGCTTGACCTTGGTGAAGGGCTTGATCCAGTCCAGGCGCTGGGCCTGCTCACGCCAAAAGCCGTCCGGGTTGATAACCGACTGCTGGTACATGGCCTTGTAGGTCGCCTCATCAGTCAGCGTAGTGGCCGCAACCTCGGGACGAACGGGATACAGGGGAGCCGCACTCATCTTTATCTACCTCGGTGTAATAGTTGTTTTTGTATGACCTCGTTGTAACTGTACCAGAGCGCATAGGCCATTCGACGTTGGTAGTAACGCCCTGCACTTTTGCACCGCTGCAATTGACCGTCAGCTCAAAACCGGGCACTAGCGCGCAGAAAAATAAAATCCGCCCCGCGCAACCCAGCGATTGTTACAGTTTTTGCCAACAGTGTTTATCAAAACGCCATCTGTTTAAGGCACTCACCCAGCCCTAAAATCCACCTCGCCAGCAACGGCACCGCGATTAACTTCTTGTTACAGCCCCCACGAAGGCCGTTAATCCCGCGATAACCCTGATAGTTGAACTTTAGTTGTACACGCGGCGCCACAAGCGCTGCGTACCCCCTTACGACCTTAGACAGGTAAATAGACAATGAAAGCTTTACTGGTATTGGCACTTGGCAGTGTTTGCAGCGTGGCGATAGCCGACGAAGTTGCAAACGGTGGCGCCGAGCAGATTCCGGTTGAACAGTACAGCTACTCGCAGCACCTGGACATCGCCAAAGTCATCTCCATGAGCGAAGTCCCGAATGTCTGCGAAGTGGTCCCAGCACGCATGACCTACGAGGATTCGCAGGGCCAGCGGCATATCCTTGAGTACCGGGTGATGGGCAACGGTTGCTCCAACGGATAATCGGCAGTTTATCTACTCGCCGCGCCTCGATCATTTGCGACCGAGGCGCGCAGTTAAAATAACTTGCTCAGCATCATTACCCAGACATAACTGTCCGCTGACAATGTTGTAATTTATACCGGCTATTCGACCGACTTGCCGACACCGTGTTCGCGCAACTTGTTGGCAATGGTTGTGTGTGAAACGCCGAGCCGTTTACCCAAGGCACGACTGCTGGGAAACTCACTCATTAGTTGCTCTAATACCGCCTTCTCGAACCGCCCGACAATATCTCCCAGCTCGCCGTCTAGAGAGAATTCTCCCAACGGTTGTCGTGCACCATAGTCTGGCAAACGAATGTGTTCGCTCTTGACCACCCCGCCATCACACAGTGATACCGCCTGAAACAATACATTCTCCAACTGACGCACGTTGCCCGGCCAGTGGTACTGACTCAGACGCTCCATCGCCGCTGGGGCGAGACGTGGCAAGGGGCAACCGATCTGCCGGCTGGCCTGATCGAGAAAGTGCTCGACCAGGGGCGCCAGGCCGTCCAGGCACTCACGCAACGGTGGAATATGCAGTGAAAGCACATTAAGGCGATGGTACAGGTCCTGACGGAACTCGCCGCGAGCGCACAGCTCGGAGAGGTCAACCTGAGTCGCGCAAATCACGCGCACATCCAGATACACCTCTTCATCGCTACCCACCCGACGGAAACAGCCATCCTGCAAAAAGCGCAGTAGCTTGACCTGCAGACGCGGGCTCATTTCACCTACGCCATCCAGAAACAGCGTGCCACCCGCCGTCAACTCCAACAGCCCCAGCTTGCCTTCAGCCCGCGCGCCCTCAAATGCGCCCGGGCCATAGCCGAACAATTCCGTCTCGGCCATCGATTCCGGCAGGCCGGCGCAATTGAGCGCCATCAATGGCGCCTGGCCGCGCGGGCTGGCCAGGTGACAGGCGCGCGCCAGCAATTCTTTGCCAGTACCGGTTTCCCCCTCGATCAACAGCGGCGCGTCCAGCGGCGCCATGCGCCGCGCCTCACGAACCACCGCCGCCATCACCCGCGAACTTTGGAAAATACTGTCGAAGCCGCGCAACTCCTGCTTACGCACGTTGTAGATGCGCTCACCAATTCGGTCAGCGCGGTGCAGCGTCAAGACCGCCCCCGCCAGTGCTTCGCTATCGTCGTGCTCTGACTGTAGCGGCGCGATGTCGGCCAGGAACACATCACCCTTGACCTTGACCCGCAGGCCATTGATCCGCGATTTGTTCGCCCGCACCAACTCCGGCAAATCGAAATCCTCGGCATAGCGCGACAACGGGATCCCCGGCACCTCATCCACACGCACCCCGAGCAGCTGCGCCGCCGCACGGTTGGCGGCAACGATAGAGCCGCCCATGTCGATCGACAACACCGGGAAATCCAGTGCCCCGAGCAAGGCATTGAGCTCCATGTGCCGCCGCTCACTCGGCATCAGACCTACGCGCTTGACGCCAAACACACCCGTGATCGATTCGAACTTGGGCCGCAGGGCCTGAAACTGCAGGTTGATCAGATTAGGACAGTGCAGATAGATGGCATTACCGTGCTCGCCACCGACCTCACCGCGGGCGACGTTGATGCCGTATTCCACCAGCAGGTTAAGGATGTCGCGCAGAATGCCGATGCGGTTCTGGCAATGCACTTTGATACGCATGAGTTGTCCTACCTATAGGCATGGAACGAGCCTTGGTCGCTGCCGGGCGAGCAATTATTTAGCAGCCCGGCAGAATTTCCGTAAAGATTACGTGACAAAAAACCGGTATTCGCTCAACAAAAGCCCTCGAAATATCGGTACCCTGCTAATTCTGTAAAATAATCGTTACAGAAAACCGCACGATTAGCCAGCCCCTCGAGACGCTGGACCGATGCAAAATGCGGCGCTGCGGGTTATCTCTTAAGCAACGGCTTGATCACATAACAAAAAAGGCCCTCAGCAGGAGAGCAGCATGAAACACACGCAATACGTGGCTCGCGAGCCCGATGCGCAAGGGTTTATTGACTACCCGCAGCAGGAACATGCGGTGTGGAACACCCTGATTACTCGCCAACTGAAAGTAATCGAGGGCCGCGCGTGCCAGGAATACCTGGAAGGCATCGAACAATTGGGCCTGCCGCACGACCGCATCCCACAGTTGGGTGAAATCAACAAAGTGCTGGGCGCCACCACCGGCTGGCAAGTTGCTCGTGTGCCGGCGCTGATCCCCTTCCAAACCTTTTTTGAGTTGCTGGCCAGCAAGCGCTTTCCGGTGGCGACCTTCATTCGCACCGAAGAAGAGCTCGACTACCTGCAGGAACCGGATATTTTTCACGAGATCTTCGGCCATTGCCCACTGCTGACCAACCCCTGGTTCGCCGAATTCACCCACACCTACGGCAAACTTGGTCTCAAAGCGACCAAGGAAGAACGTGTCTACCTGGCCCGCTTGTACTGGATGACCATCGAGTTCGGCCTGGTCGATACCCCGCAGGGGCGTAAAATCTACGGTGGCGGCATCCTCTCCTCACCGAAGGAGACCGTCTACAGTTTGTCCGATGAGCCTGAACACCAGGCTTTCGACCCGCTGGAAGCCATGCGCACCCCGTATCGCATCGACATCCTGCAACCAGTGTACTTTGCCCTACCCAACCTCAAACGGCTGTTCGACCTCGCCCACGAAGACATCATGGGCATGGTCCACGCGGCAATGAAGATGGGCCTGCACGCACCGAAATTTCCACCGAAGGCGGCCGCCTGAGCCGCCTCGCAAATCAATAACAAACCACTTGCGGAAAACCTTATGAACGCCTTGAACCAAGCCCACTGCGAAGCCTGCCGAGCCGATGCACCACAGGTCAGCGATGAAGAACTGCCGGTACTGATCAAGCAGATCCCGGATTGGAACATCGAAGTCCGTGACGGCATCATGCAGCTGGAAAAAGTCTTCCTGTTCAAGAATTTCAAACACGCCCTGGCCTTCACCAATGCCGTTGGCGAGATCTCCGAAGCTGAAGGCCATCACCCAGGCCTGCTGACCGAATGGGGCAAAGTTACTGTGACCTGGTGGAGCCACTCGATCAAAGGCCTGCACCGTAACGACTTCATCATGGCTGCGCGCACCGACGAGGTCGCCAACACCGCCGAAGGCCGTAAGTAATGCACTTCAACGCGATTGGGCGCGTACCCGGCGATCCGATTCTGGGGCTGATGGAGGCTTATGCCAACGACAGCAATCCACACAAGTTCGACCTGGGTGTCGGCGTGTTCAAGGACGCCCAGGGCCTGACGCCGATTCCTGCCGCCGTCAAACTTGCTGAACAGCGCCTGCTCGAGCAACAGTCGAGCAAAAGCTATGTCGGCGGTCACGGCGATGCCGAGTTTGCTCGCCTGATCAGCGAACTGGTGCTCGGCAGCGACTCGGCACTGCTGGCCAACAAGCGCGCAGGGGCAACCCAGACGCCTGGTGGCACTGGCGCCCTGCGCCTGGCGGCAGAGTTCATCGAGCATTGCCTGCCCGGCCGCGGCATCTGGCTGAGCGACCCGACGTGGCCGATCCACGAAACCATCTTCGCTGGCGCCGGCCTCAAGGTCAGCCACTACCCCTACGTGGGTGCGGACAACCGTCTGAATGTGAGCGGGATGCTGGCGGCGCTGGAAATGGCGCCCAAGGGCGATGTAGTCCTGCTGCACGCCTGCTGCCACAACCCGACCGGTTTCGACCTATCTCAGGACGACTGGCGCGCCGTACTGGAGGTGGTTCGCCGCCGCGAGCTGCTGCCATTGATCGACTTCGCCTACCAAGGCTTTGGCGACGGCCTGCAAGAGGATGCCTGGGCAGTACGCCTGTTCGCTGCCGAATTGCCTGAATTGCTGATCACCAGCTCCTGCTCGAAAAACTTCGGCCTCTACCGTGATCGCACCGGCGCTCTGTTGGTGTGCAGCCATGATGCCGTGAAGCTGCTGGATGTACGCAGTCAATTGGCACTGTTGGCTCGCAACCTGTGGTCGACACCGCCGGATCATGGCGCTGCCGTGGTGGCGCAGATTCTCGGTGATACGGCGCTCAAGCAGCTGTGGACCGAAGAAGTCGAGGCGATGCGCCAGCGCATTGCCGAGTTGCGCGTCGGCCTGGTCGAGGCGCTTGCCCCGCATGGCCTGAGTGAGCGTTTTGCGCACATTGCCGCGCAACGTGGCATGTTCTCCTACACCGGGTTATCACCGGAGCAGGTCAAACAATTGCGTGAGCGCCATAGCGTGTACATGGTGGGCACGGGCCGCGCGAACATCGCTGGCGCTGACGCGCTGCGCCTAGGCGCCTTGGCTGCCGCCATCGCCGACGTCTGCCGCTAGACACCAGTGGATTCACCGGGGCGGCAGTCCGGCGCCCCGGTGAATCCGCTACACACGCACGCCATCAGGCAGGAAAATTCATACTGTCATTCAGACTCCTGTATCCTGCACGAGCTTTTAACAAGCCAAGCGCGCCTTGCGCAGCCTTTCCACACACTTGCGAGGAACGACGAGATGCATGAAATCCCGAACTTTCCCTTCCCAAGCCTGAACCCAGAAGAGCAGACACCTGCCACTCACAGCGCCGAACCAGCTCAGGCTGACCACGACGGCGACGAAACTCCCAGCGCCGACCAGGAATAACCGCGCAGATCAGACTGTGTGAAAACGGCTGATGCAGGGTCCACCCCCGTTAACACGTTTTCACACCGTCAAGAATTCCCTCTGGTGAAACCCGCTCACACCCACCACCTGCCACCGGCCCGACCTTCAGTAGTCGATCTTGCCGCGCCCGGCTTTGATCGCCCCACGCTTGCTTTTAGTGTCCAGACGCCGGGTTTTCGAACCCAGAGTCGGCCGGGTCGGACGTCGCGCCTTGTCCACCTTGACCGCCGCCAGGATCAGCTCACGCAAGCGCTCCAGCGCATCTGTGCGATTCTGCTCCTGGGTTCGGTATTGCTGAGCCTTGATGACGATCACCCCGTCGCGGGTAATGCGGCTGTCGCGCAACTCCAGTAAGCGCTCTTTGTAGAACGGCGGCAAGGACGAGGCTTGCGTATCGAATCGCAGGTGCACAGCACTGGAAACCTTGTTGACGTTCTGCCCGCCCGCCCCCTGGGCGCGGATAGCCGTCAGTTCGATCTCATGGTCGGGAATCTGCACGGAATTGGAAATGATCAACATAAGTCACAGGCCTGATAAGGCCCCAAGGATACCGCATAAAACAAAAAGCCCGGCACAAGGCCGGGCTTCTTCAACACAGGCTACACCTTACTTGACCGCTGTATTTGCCTCGGAGAGGCGACGGGCCTGGCGATTTCCCTTGAGGCCATAGCAAGCAAACATCACCACCAGCCACACCGGAATCGCATACACCGACATCTGAATACCCGGAATCTGCAGCATGATGCCCAGGATCAGCACCACGAAGGCCAGGCACAGGTAGTTGCCGTAGGGGTACCACAACGCCTTGAACAACGGCTTCTGGCCGGTTTTGTTCATGTGCTGGCGGAATTTCAGGTGCGAGTAGCTGATCATTGCCCAGTTGATCACCAGGGCCGCCACTACCAACGACATCAGCAACTCCAGGGCGTGCTGCGGGATGAAGTAGTTGAGCAACACTGCTACCAGGGTCACCGCTGCCGACGCCAGGATCGAACGCACCGGTACGCCGCGCTTGTCGATCTTCGCCAGGCCTGCCGGGGCATCGCCCTGCGCGGCCATGCCGTAGAGCATACGGGCGTTGCAGTAAGTGCCGCTGTTGTACACCGACAGCGCCGCCGTCAGCACCACAAAGTTGAGGATGTGCGCTGCGGTATCGCTACCGAGCAGCGAGAACACCTGAACGAACGGGCTGGCGCCATAGGTGCCACCGGAAGCATCGAGGCTGGTCACCAGGCTGTCCCACGGGGTCAGCGACAGCAGCACCACCAGGGCACCGATGTAGAAGATCAGGATGCGGTAGATCACCTGATTGATCGCTTTCGGGATCACCGTTTTCGGCTTGTCGGCTTCAGCAGCGGTAAAACCGAGCATTTCCAGGCCGCCGAAGGAGAACATGATGATCGCCAGGGCCATGACCAAGCCGCTAACGCCATTAGGGAAGAACCCGCCGTGCTCCCACAGGTTACTTACCGATGCCTGAGGACCGCCGCTACCGCTGACCAGCATGTAGCTGCCCAAGGCAATCATGCCGACGATGGCCAAGACCTTGATGATCGCAAACCAGAACTCGGCTTCGCCGAATACTTTGACGTTAGCCAGGTTGATCGCGTTGATCAGCACGAAGAAAGCTGCTGCCGAGGCCCAAGTCGGGATCTCCGGCCACCAGTAGTGCACATATTTGCCAACCGCAGTCAGCTCCGACATGCCAACCAGGATGTACAGGACCCAACAGTTCCAACCCGACAGGAAGCCGGCGAAACCACCCCAGTACTTGTGGGCAAAATGGCTGAACGAACCGGCCACCGGCTCTTCGACGATCATCTCACCCAATTGGCGCATGATCATGAAGGCGATGAAGCCACAGATCGCATAACCGAGAATCATCGACGGGCCGGCCGATTTCATCACGCCAGCCGAGCCAAGGAAAAGCCCGGTGCCAATTGCACCACCGAGGGCAATCAACTGGATATGGCGATTTTTCAGGCCGCGTTTCAGCTCACCTGAATGCGTGTTTTGTCCACTCATGAACGAAGTCACCTGCTTGTTTTTATCTGTGACGGAATCGGACCCACCGCGCTCGTGGCGCAGCGGAATTAACAAGGTGGTTACCTTGAGGATCTTGGACAACTGCTGCCCATCCAGGGCAAAAGCCGTGGGAAATCAGCCGGGTGTCAGCAAGAGTGCGCGGTACGCATTGGGGTCACAGGTAAAACGCGGCGCATTGTATACCCCTGCAGACGCGCAGGGGTCAACACGTTGCGTCAATGTCTGATGACAAAACGCAGCGTTCCTGAGGAAAGAAACTCGCCTGGGGAGGTAATCGGCGTACATGGCGCCTCCATTTGTTCTTATTGAATGCCAGGCTCTCCGGCCCGGCTTTGCACACGGCAATGACGCACATCTCACCGTTCCCAAGGGCTGCGGGCAAGCACTTGACGTGCACGTAAATCCCTCAGGCCCGGGGTTTTCGGCAAGTTCTGTTTACAGCACCGACAAATCACGGAAACCTCAACACCTGATGCATTGCTTTGTAACGATTTATTTACATGGCGGTTCAAAAACGTTCCAATGCTTCCTGGGGTGACGCTAACCCTAGGAAAAATCAGGCAAAAAAAAGCCAACCCGAAGGTTGGCTTGTTTCCTGACCCGCAGTGCCTTTATGGGCGAGGCTTGTTGCGGGTGCTTCCTGGACGCTTCGGTGCTGGCTTGCCACGCTTGTTCATCTCGCTTGGGCGCTCGGCCACAGCGCTACGGCCACTGCGCCCGCCATCCTTGCGCGGCGCTTCACCACGCGGCTGGCGAGCTGGACGCTCAGCTTCAGTACCCCGTGGTTGGCGGGCCGGACGCTCAGCTTCAGTACCCCGTGGTTGACGGGCCGGACGCTCAGCTTCACCACCACGTGGTTGGCGGGCCGGGCGTTCAGCAGCTGCGGCGCCGTCCTGCGCTGGACGCAGGGTACGCACACGCTCACCACGCCCCAGCGGACGCGTGGATTTGCGCTGCAGGCGCTCTAGCTTGTCCTTGCTCTTGTGGTTCAAGGTTGGCATCGCCACAGGGGTGAGACCCACTTCAGCGGCGAGGATGTCGACTTCCTGCTGACTCATTTCGCGCCAGCGACCCATCGGCAGGTCGGAGTTGAGAAACACCGGTCCGAAACGCACACGCTTGAGGCGGCTGACCACCAGCCCCTGAGACTCCCACAGGCGACGTACTTCGCGGTTGCGACCTTCCATCACCACGCAGTGGTACCAGTGGTTGAAGCCTTCGCCACCCGGCGCTTCCTGAATGTCGGTAAACCGCGCCGGACCGTCTTCGAGCACAACACCAGCCTTGAGGCGGGCAATCATGTCTTCGTCGACTTCACCACGAACCCGTACCGCGTACTCACGGTCCATTTCGTAGGAAGGGTGCATCAAACGGTTGGCCAGCTCACCGTCGGTGGTGAACATCAGCAGGCCAGTGGTGTTGATGTCGAGTCGACCGATGTTGATCCAACGGCCTTCTTTGGGCCGTGGCAGGCGGTCGAATACCGTCGGACGGCCTTCTGGGTCGTCTCGCGTGCAGATCTCGCCATCAGGTTTGTTGTACATGATTACCCGGCGCACGGTCTCGGCAGACTCTTCACGCTTGATCAGGCGGCCATCTACGGAAATCGCGTCATGCAGATCGACGCGCTGACCCAAGGTAGCGTTGACGCCATTGACCTTGATCCGACCCTGGCTGATCCAGGCCTCGACGTCACGGCGCGAACCCACGCCGATACGTGCGAGAACTTTTTGCAGTTTCTCGCCTGACGGCGGCAATGGCTGGGTTTCTTGCAGGTCTTTATCACTCATCTGGGCACCTCCCGGTGTAAGAATTGAAAACTGTTTTAGGCGAACAAGCGCCAAAAAGGTCGCGAATCATACGCTGATCACGCCCCGAGCGCACCTGAGACTAGTTGAAATTCTTCAATCGGGCGGTTATTTCTGCCCGAAGGGCCGAGTTACTGGCGTGGCGTTTCGGGTTGCGAATCAAGCGCCTCAGCGTCTTCAGCCGCAGGCTGCTCCTCGAGCAAGTCGTCGAAGTCGGTCTTGAGACCTTCCTCCATGGAATCGAGTTCGACCAGCAGGCTGCGAAAACTGGTCTCTTCCCGAGGCGCCTCAGGTTCGGCGCTTTCATCGGCAAGGGCCTGCAGGTGGGCCGGTACCGGCGCATCATCGAGCGCCAGGATCGGCTCTGGCTCCATCTCACGCAGGTCGGCCAAAGCTGGCAGGTCATCGAGGTTCTTCAGGTTGAAGTGATCGAGAAAGGCCTTGGTGGTGGCGAACATCGCCGGTTTGCCCGGTACCTCCCGGTAGCCAACGATACGGATCCACTCACGTTCAAGCAGGGTCTTGACGATGTTGCTGTTGACCGCCACACCACGCACGTCTTCAATCTCGCCACGGGTGATGGGCTGGCGGTAGGCGATCAGCGCCATGGTCTCCAGCAATGCACGCGAATAGCGCTGCGGTCGCTCCTCCCACAACCGTCCCACCCAAGGGGCATAGTCTTCTCGGATTTGCAGGCGATAACCGGAAGCGACTTCCTTGAGCTCGAAGGCGCGCCCGTTGCAGGACTTGCGCAGCACCTCCAGGGCCTTCTTGAATACTGCAGGTTCGGGGCGTTCAGCCTCTTCAAAGAGCTCGAACAGCCGTTCCAGTGATTGCGGTTTTCCCGAGGCCAGTAAAAAGGCTTCAAGCAATGGCGCCAGGTCGCGCGGATCGTTCAGGTTCATGGCGTTGCTCGTGGTCACTCAGCCCGGGCGCGGACGTGGATCGGCGCAAAAGGCTCATTCTGCACCAGTTCGATCAAGGATTCCTTAACCAGTTCCAGAATGGCCATGAAGGTCACCACCACGCCCAACTTACCTTCCTCGGCCGTAAACAGTTCGACGAAGGGTACGAAACCACCGCCCTTGAGGCGCTCGAGCACCTCGCTCATGCGCTCACGGGTCGACAATGCCTCACGGCTGACCTGGTGACTTTCGAACAAATCACCGCGCCGCAACACTTCGGCCATCGACATCAGCAGTTCTTCCAGGCTGACTTCCGGCAACAATTTGCGCACCTTGGCCTGCGGCGCATCCAGGCGCGGCACAATGATCTCGCGGCCGACCCGACTGAGGCCATCGATGCCCTCGGCCGCAGCCTTGAAGCGCTCGTACTCCTGCAGACGGCGAATCAGCTCGGCGCGCGGATCGCCTTCTTCCTCTTCGATCTCGATCGAGCGTGGCAAGAGCATGCGCGACTTGATCTCCGCCAGCATTGCCGCCATCACCAAGTACTCGGCCGCCAGTTCCAGGCGCACGGTCTTCATCAACTCGACGTAGCCCATGTACTGGCGGGTAATTTCCGCCACGGGAATATCGAGGATGTCGACGTTCTGCTTGCGGATCAGATAGAGCAACAGGTCCAACGGGCCTTCGAATGCTTCGAGGAATACTTCCAGGGCGTCCGGCGGGATGTACAGGTCCACCGGCATCTCGGTCATGGCCTCGCCATACACCAACACCAGCGCCAGCTCCTGCTGGGCGCCTGCTTGCGGGTCGATACGCGGCTCGCAGGTGGGCGCCTGACTCACGCTTCGACCATGAACGGTGCCGGGTCACCGCAGCCGACGCGGATAACTTCAGGTTCATCGCCCGCCAGGTTGATCACCGTAGAGGCTTTGAGGTCGCCGAAACCACCGTCGATAATCAGATCAACGTGATGTTCCAGGGTCTGGCGAATTTCATAGGGATCGGTCAACGGCTCGTCTTCGCCAGGCATGATCAGACTGACGCTCATCAACGGCTCGCCCAGCTCTTCCAACAGCGCCAAGGCGATTGGATTGGAGGGTACGCGCAAGCCGATGGTACGACGTTTCTCGTGCAGCAACAGGCGCGGCACTTCGCGGGTAGCGTTGAGAATGAAGGTATAAGGCCCTGGCACATGGGCCTTGAGCAAGCGAAAGTTCGAGGTGTCGATCTTGGCGAACAGGCCCATTTGCGATAGATCGCAGCAGATCAGGGTAAAGTTGTGGTTCTTGTCCAACTGGCGCAGGCGGCGGACCCGTTCGATGGCATTTTTGTCACCGATCTGGCAGCCCATTGCATAGGATGAGTCGGTTGGATAGATCACCACCCCACCCTTGCGGATAATTTCGACGGCCTGTTTGATCAGGCGCGGTTGCGGGTTTTCCGCATGAATCTGGAAAAACTGACTCACATTCTCTTCCTGTTCAGACGGCCGCGATAGGCTGCTCATATTTGAATCGACGCCACAGTGGTGGCAGGTCCTCTGGCAATGGCCGGTAGACACCGATCTCGCCCCAGGTGCCAGGGCCATGGAAGTCACTGCCGGCACTTGCCAGCAGACCGAACTCACGGGCCAGAATGGACATGGTGCCCACCTGTTCGGCCGGCATCATGCCGTTGACCACTTCCAGTGCCTGGCCGCCTGCTTGAATATAGTCGGCAATCAGCCGGCGGCGCTTGCTGCGTGTTAATTCGTAGTGCATCGGGTGCGCCAGGCTGACCCAGGCTCCGGACTTGCGCAGCGTTTCCACGGTCTCTTCGAGGGTCGGCCAGTGCAACTTGACGTCGCCCAGCTTGCCGGCGCCCAACCACTTGCGAAAGGCTTCAGCACGGTCTTTGACGTGACCTGCACGCACCAGATACTCGGCAAAATGCGGGCGTGCCGGGGCATTGCCGCTGTCCCCCAGCTCTTGCTGGATCGCCCGTGCACCGTCCAGGGCACCCGGCATATGCTTGAGCGCCAACCGTCGGTCGATTTCTTCGGCGCGCAACCAACGCCCGCGGTGCAGCGATTCGACGGCCTCCAGCAATGGCGCGGCGTCCAGAGCAAAGTTGTAGCCCAGGACATGGATGGTCGCTCCACCCCAGGTGCACGACAGCTCGATCCCACTGACCCACTGCATGCCCAAGGCCTGGGTGGCCGCACGAGCCTCCAGTTGGCCATCGAGGGTGTCATGGTCGGTCAGCGAGAGCATCCGCACGCCGTGCTCATGGGCCCGGGCGACCAGAACCGTCGGCGTCAAGGCGCCGTCGGAGGCCGTACTGTGGCAGTGCAGATCAACATTCATAGGTGGCGCTTTCGCTGTCATTGATGTTTGTTATTATGCCGTCACATCCTGCTTCTGGCTGCCACTGTGAAACAATTCATCGATTTCATCCCGCTGCTCCTGTTTTTCATCGTCTTCAAGCTCGAACCACGCGTCGTCGAATTCGCCGGCCACAGCTTCGAACTTGGCGGCATCTTCAGCGCCACGGCCATGCTGATCCTCAGCTCCGTGGTGGTCTATGGCGCGCTGTTCATTCGCCAACGCAAGCTGGAAAAAGGCCAATGGCTGACCTTGGTCGCCTGCCTGGTGTTCGGCGGCCTGACCTTGGCCTTCCACAGCGAAACGTTCCTGAAATGGAAGGCACCGGTGGTCAACTGGCTGTTCGCCGTGGCCTTTGCCGGTAGCCACTTCATCGGTGACCGCGTGCTGATCAAGCGCATCATGGGCCATGCCATCACCTTGCCGGACACCGTCTGGACGCGTCTGAACCTGGCCTGGATCGTGTTTTTCCTGTTTTGCGGCGCAGCCAACCTGTTTGTCGCCTTCACCTTTCAGGAGATCTGGGTTGACTTCAAGGTGTTCGGCAGCCTGGGCATGACCGTACTGTTCCTGGTGGGCCAGGGTGTCTACCTGTCGCGCCATCTGCACGACAACGACCCCAGCACCCCGCCTTCCACCCCGAAGCACGAGGATTGACATGCTCTACGCCATTATCGCCAGTGACGTCACCGACTCCCTGGAAAAGCGTCTGGCCGCCCGCCCGGCGCATATCGAACGCCTGCAGCAGCTCAAGGAACAAGGCCGCATTGTGCTGGCGGGGCCACACCCGGCCATCGACAGCAATGACCCAGGTGCCGCCGGTTTCACTGGCAGCCTGATCGTCGCCGAGTTCGACTCACTGGCCGCTGCACAGGCCTGGGCCGACGCTGACCCGTACATCGCCGCTGGCGTGTATGCAGAGGTCATCGTCAAGCCGTTCAAG
Source organism: Pseudomonas sp. UM16 (assembly GCF_050312595.1). Lineage (NCBI taxonomy): Bacteria > Pseudomonadati > Pseudomonadota > Gammaproteobacteria > Pseudomonadales > Pseudomonadaceae > Pseudomonas > Pseudomonas sp. UM16. The sequence goes on from NZ_JBNPJT010000027.1 coordinate 33,900, forward strand.
CAAGTCCTGCCGTAATCTGCTGCATGCGGTGCGCCCTGGCGCGCACCGCACTCCCCGCCTTTTACCGACGCCACTGCTCATTATTCTTGTGTGCCAGCCGACAACCTGCTGAATCGACAAGAATCAGGAGTTCCAATGCGTCAAGGTCCGTTGTCCCTGCTGCTGTGCCTGTTGTTGCTGAGCCCTTTCGCCCAGGCTGAAGAGCCGACGGCCGCCAGCACGCCGCTGTCGCTTAGTGCTGGCAGCCAGATCACTGAATTGCAACAGCGTCTGGCGCAAAGCGAGCGCCAGCGCGAAGCGCTGACCCAACAACTGCACAATGCCGACAGCGAACGCGAAAGCGCCCAGCTCACCCGCCTACGCCAAGAGAACCAGCGCCTCAAGCTGGCCCTCAAGGAACTCCAGGCCAGCGCCCCGCAACGCCTGCTCAGTGACCAGCAACAATGGTTCGTGATTGGTGGCGCAGTTGCCCTCTTGGCGGCACTCTGCGGTATCTTTGCCAGTGGCGGACACAGAAAGCGTCGGCAATGGTTGAATTGAGTGAGTCATGAGCGAGCTGTTACTGATTGATGATGACCAGGAACTCTGCGAGCTGCTCGGCAGCTGGCTGACCCAAGAAGGTTTTGCGGTACGCGCCTGTCACGATGGCACAAGTGCCCGCAAGGCCCTGGCCGAACAGGCGCCGGCAGCCGTGGTGCTGGACGTGATGTTGCCCGACGGCAGCGGCCTGGAGCTGCTCAAGCAACTGCGCAGCGAACATGCCGAGTTGCCGGTATTGATGCTCTCGGCCCGGGGCGAGCCGCTGGATCGGATTCTCGGCCTGGAACTGGGCGCCGACGACTACCTGGCCAAGCCCTGCGACCCCCGCGAGCTCACCGCCCGCCTGCGGGCCGTGCTGCGCCGTAGCCACCCCAACACGACGCCAAGCCAGATCGAAGTCGGCGATCTGTGCTTCAGTCCAGCCCGTGGCGTGGTCAGCATCGATGAACAAGAACTGACTTTGACCCTGTCCGAGAGCCGCATTCTCGAAGCCTTGCTGCGCCAGCCTGGCGAACCACTGGACAAGCAGGAACTGGCGCAAATTGCCCTGGGCCGCAAGTTGACCCTGTACGATCGCAGCCTGGACATGCATGTCAGTAACCTGCGCAAAAAAGTTGGCCCACACCCCGACGGCCGCCCGCGTATCGTTGCCCTGCGCAGTCGTGGTTACTACTACAGCCTGTAATGTCAGTACGGCGTGCGGTCATCTTTACTCAAGCTTTACCCTTGCTTGACCGCTGTTGACCTTGATCTCCCTAAACTGGGCTCATCCGGTAATCACCGGCCCTAGAAAGGAGAGACACCATGCGCAAGACCCTTATCGCCCTGATGTTCGCTGCCGCTCTGCCGACCGTTGCCATGGCCATGCCTGAAGACGGTATGCGCCACGGCGATCACCACCGCGGTGGAGCGCCTTTCGCCCAGCTGGACCTGAGCCGCGAGCAGCGCCAGCAGATCGGCAAACTGATGGGCGAGCAAATGAAGAGCCGTCAGGAAATCACCAAGCGCTACCTGGAAAAACTCCCGGCAGCCGACCAGAAAGCCCTGAAAGACGAGCTGCAAGCCAAGAAAGACAAAACCCACGCCGAGATCCGCGCCCTGCTCAAGCCTGATCAGCAGAAAAAATTCGATGAGCTGAAGAAAGACCAGGACCAGCGCCGCGCCGAATGGACCGAGTTCAAAGCCTGGAAGGCTGAAAAAGCCAGCAAGGCCCAGTAAGCTGTCTGCCACCCGCCCGGCCTGCCTTGCGCAGGCCGGGCTTTTTGCCGTTGAAGGAGTCTCCCTTGCGTTCATTGTTCTGGCGCATCCTGGCCAGCTTTTGGCTAGCCATTGCCCTGGTCGCTGGCCTGTCGATCCTGCTTGGGCACATGTTGAACCAGGACGCCTGGATCCTCAGCAGGCATCCGGGCCTCAACACCCTGGCGCAGAAATGGACCCAGCGCTACGAGCAGCAAGGCGCGGACTCGGCGCAACATTTCCTGGAGCGACGCAAGCGTCATTACAACATTGACGTTCAGGTGCTCAACGACAGTGGCGAGGCAGTGGTACCCGGGACCTTCCCGCGCCGCGCCGCGGCCTTTGAGGCGCGGCGCCACAACGACGAACGACGCCTGCCCTGGCGGCGCCTGACCGAGGAATACACCAGCCCTGACAGCGGTGAAACCTATCTGCTGATCTATCGCATCCCCCATCCGGAGCTGGACGCCTGGCATCGGGACAGCCTGTTGTGGCCGCTCAGTGCCTTGGGGATCGCCCTGGTGGTACTGACCTTGTTCAGCCTGCTGGTGACCCTTTCCATCACCCGCCCGCTGAGCCGATTGCGCGGTGCAGTACATGACCTGGGGCAGACCACTTACCAACAGAACAGCCTGGCGCGGCTGGCCAACCGTCGCGACGAATTCGGTGTGCTGGCCACTGACTTCAACCGCATGGGCTCGCGCCTGCAGAGTCTGATCGGCAGCCAGCGCCAATTATTGCGAGACGTCTCGCATGAACTGCGCTCGCCATTGGCGCGCTTGCGCATCGCCCTGGCCTTGGCCGAGCGCGCCGAACCGGAGCAACGCCGGGCGTTATGGCCGCGTCTGACCCGCGAATGCGACCGCCTGGAAGCGTTAATCAGCGAAATTCTGGTGTTGGCCCGAGTCGATGCCGAACAGGCGCGGGCTGAGCCGGTGGACCTTGATGCGATTTTGCAAAGCGTGCACAAGGACACCCAGCTCAATGCGCCTGAGCAAAACATACAGCTACACCACGAAAGCGGTTTGAGCCTGCAAGGCTGGCCGACCCTGCTCGAACGGGCGCTGGACAATTTGCTGCGCAATGCCCTGCGCTTTAACCCGCCAGGGCAACCCATCGAGGTCACTGCAGTACGTGACAATGAACGCATCGTACTGAGCGTGCGCGACCATGGGCCGGGTGTCGCCGAAGAACACCTGGGGCAATTGGGCGAGCCATTCTTTCGGGCACCAGGGCAAAGTGCGGCAGGCCATGGCTTGGGCCTGGCGATTGCGCGCAAGGCGGCGGAACGCCATGGCGGTGGCCTGACGCTGGAGAACCATCCTCAAGGAGGGTTTGTCGCGCGCCTGGAGTTGCCACTGGCCGGGCCTGGCAGCGTCTGACCTTAGCAAGACCAGCGCCTACAGTATTGATGCCCATAGGTCCACTGTAGGAACCGGTCTTGCCGGCGATAGCACCGGCACGGCACTAGAGAACGTTACTGCTCCCAGGCGCTGACAAAATCAGCGCTCGCCAGTACCGGCGCGGTGCGTGGCTCATTCAGCGGTGTGCCAAGATACAGGAAGGCAATGATTTCCTCATTGTCAGCCAACCCCAGGCTCTTGGCCACGTGCTTGCTGTAGGACAACTCGCCGGTACGCCAGACCGCACCGATACCCTGGGCATGAGCGGCAAGCAGAATCCCGTGTGCCGCACACCCCGCCGCCAGACGTTGCTCCGACTGCGGAACCTTGAAATGGTCCTGCAAACGCGCAATCACCACCACCAGCAACGGCGCTCGCAATGGCATGGCGCGCGCTTTATCCAGAGCCGCCTCGCTGGCTTCACCGTCCAGCTTCACTGCTTCGGCCAGCAGTTCGCCGAGCTTTTCGCGCGCCTGCCCCTCGACGGTCAGAAAGCGCCAAGGCCGCAGTTGGCCATGGTCCGGCGCCCGCAACGCGGCCTGAAACAGGGCCTCACGCTGCGCTGCATTGGGCGCGGGCCCCACCAGGCGTGGTACGGAAACACGGTTGAGCAATGCGTCGAGAGCCTCCATCGGCTACCCCCTGAAAAGAAATGTGCAGCTATTCTAGCGTTTACTTAAAAAGGTCCATAGGTAGAATGGCGCCCTTCCGTTACGAGTCAGAGCAGATCACATGGCGTTGCCGACCTTAAGGATCATTGGTTTTATCATCGGCATCTTCCTGATCACCCTGGCGATCAGCATGGTCGTGCCCATGGCCACCCTGGTGATCTTCGATCGTACCAGCGATCTGCCGTCGTTTCTGTGGGCGAGCATGATCACCTTCGTCGCCGGACTTGCCATGGTGCTCCAGGGACGTCCCGAACATGTGCACCTGCGCCCGCGGGACATGTACCTGCTGACGGTCAGCAGTTGGCTGGTGGTGTGCATCTTTGCCGCCCTGCCGTTTCTGCTGACCCAGCACATCAGCTACACCGATGCCTTCTTCGAAAGCATGTCCGGCATCACCGCCACTGGCGCCACCGTGCTCAGCGGCCTGGACAGCATGTCGCCAGGTATTTTGATGTGGCGCTCACTGCTGCACTGGCTCGGCGGTATCGGCTTTATCGCCATGGCCGTGGCGATTCTGCCGCTGCTGCGCATTGGTGGCATGCGCCTGTTCCAGACCGAATCATCGGACCGCTCGGAAAAGGTCATGCCGCGCTCACACATGGTCGCCAAGTCGATCGTCGCGGTGTACGTCGGCATCACCGCTCTGGGCGGCCTGGCGTTCTGGCTGGCGGGGATGAACGTTTTCGATGCCATCAACCATGCCATGTCGGCAATTTCCACTGGCGGTTTCTCCACTTCCGACCAATCCCTGGCCAAATGGGACCAGCCGGCCGTGCATTGGGTGGCGGTGGTGGTGATGATCCTCGGCAGCTTACCCTTTGCCCTTTACGTCGCCACCCTGCGTGGTAACCGTAAGGCACTGATCAAAGACCAGCAGGTCCAGGGCCTGCTGGCCATGCTACTGATGACCTGGCTGGTGCTCGGTACCTGGTACTGGGCCACCACCGACCTGCATTGGCTGGATGCGCTGCGCCACGTCGCCCTGAACGTCACCTCAGTGGTAACCACCACCGGCTTTGCCTTGGGTGACTACAGCCTGTGGGGCAATTTCTCGCTGATGCTGTTCTTCTATCTGGGCTTCGTTGGTGGCTGTTCTGGCTCAACCGCCGGCGGGATCAAGATTTTCCGCTTCCAGGTTGCCTACATCCTGCTCAAGGCCAACCTCAACCAACTGATTCACCCACGAGCGGTGATCAAACAGAAATACAACGGCCACCGTCTCGACGAAGAAATTGTCCGTTCGATTCTGACTTTCTCGTTCTTCTTCGCCATCACCATCTGCGTGATCGCCCTGTTGCTGTCGCTGCTTGGGGTCGATTGGATGACCGCTCTGACCGGTGCCGCCAGTACCGTTTCCGGTGTTGGCCCAGGGCTAGGGGAAACCATTGGCCCGGCCGGCAACTTTGCCACTCTACCGGATGCCGCCAAGTGGATCCTGGCGTTCGGCATGCTGCTTGGGCGCCTGGAGATTATTACGGTGCTGGTGCTGTGTATGCCGGCGTTCTGGCGTCATTGACCGGGTTTTCGCTGCCCGCCTCAGGCACGGCGGCGGATGCCCCCATCCGGGCCCGATATTCACCCGGTGTAGCATCGAACCAGCGACGAAACGCCCGAAAGAAATTGCTCGGGTCTGCAAAACCCAGCAAGTAGGCGGTCTCCAGCAGGGTCATGTTCGGCTGGGCCAGGTACTGCTCGGCAAGCTCGCGACGGGTGTCATCGAGCAAGGTCTGGAAGCTGGTGCCCTCTTCCTGAAGGCGCCGCTGCAAGGTGCGCTGGGACAAATGCAGGGCCTGGGCCACGGTCTCGCGCTTGGGTTCACCTTGCGGCAACACCCGACACAACACCTGGCGGGCACGATGGGTCACCCGGCTTTCGGAAAAACGCGCCAGGTACTCACCGGCAAAGCGATCATGCAAGGTGGCCATGGCTTCATTGGCTGTCGGCAGCGGCGCCTCCATGTCGGCACGCTCGAAAACCAGCGCATCATGGGCAGCACCAAACACCAAGGGTGAATGAAAGGCCGTTTTGTAGGGCGTCACATCCACAGGCTGAGGCCCCTGGATCAACACCCGTCGGGGTTGAATCACCCGCCCGCTCAACCAGCTGCACAACGACAGCGCACATGCCAGAGAGGCTTCGGCACTGTGCCGGGTGGGCGGAAGGTGGTCGCCATGAACGGTGAGAATCAGTGCATAACCGTCCGGCTCCAGGCGAAAACTCAAGTCGGAGCTTTCGGCAATGATGCGCTGATAACGCACCAGACGCTCGAAGCCTTCGGCCAGGGTGCGGCTCGACATCAATGCGTATCCGACCACATGAAATGACGCCGGACGCACCACCCGGGCCATGTTCAGGCCAATGGCCTGATTGCCGGAAAGATCGACTGCCAGTTGCCACAGACGGGTCATGGAGTCTTGGGTAAAACGTGCGTCGGGGTCATCCAGCGCGGCAAAGTCCAGGCCGAGTTGTTTGAACATGGCACGACAATCAAGCCCTTCGAGCTCGAGTGCCTTGACGATCCCTGATGCCCAGCTTGCTGACGTGGTTCTCTCGCTCATGGCTGGCTTCTTATGTTCGAACTGACCGCTCCTGCGGTGAACTCAAAGGATACTCAATTGGCGCCTATTGTCACTGTCCGATGATTTTACTCACTCTAGACTCAGTTCAGGCTCCACGCCGTGTATCTTCAACAGTGTCGAGAGTTTCAGGAGCTGCGTCGTGAACAGTCCACAGCAATTTCGCAGTTTTGCCGAGTTTTATCCGTACTATCTACAAGAACATAGCAACCCCACCTGCCGACGCCTGCACTTCGTCGGAACATCACTGGTCATTGCCCTGTTCGCCTACACCCTGGGCAGTGGCAAGTGGATCCTGCTGTTGCTGGTACCGTTGGCCGGCTATGGGTTTGCCTGGGTCGGGCACTTCTTTTTCGAGAAAAACCGCCCCGCCACCTTCAAGCACCCGCTCTACAGTCTGATCGGCGATTTCGCCATGTACCGTGACATGCTGCGCGGAAAAGTGTCCTTCTGATTTAGGCTCACAAGGCCAGAATCGCGTCTTCAACGGCCACTGCTGCGACGAACGGTCAAGGTAGAGTGGTTTAATCGCCCATCGCCTGGAACGCCGATGAACCAGCAAGCCCGCTTCACGCATATGCAAGATGGCACCCAGCAGGACTGGGCGATCATCGCCAGTGATTTCCGGGCTTATGCCGCGCAACTTTCCGAACGGATCCTGACCCACCTGCGCCTGCTTGATGGTGATTTTGGCGGTTTTCCCATTGATCGCCTCAGCCATTCCCTGCAGACCGCCAGCCGCGCCTGGCGTGACGGGCGCGATGAGGAATACGTGATCTGCGCCTTGCTTCACGACATTGGCGACACCCTGGGCAGCTACAACCATCCCGACATTGCCGCCGCCATCCTCAAGCCGTTTGTCAGCCCGGAGAACCTCTGGATGGTGGAAAAGCACGGGATCTTCCAGGGCTACTATTTCTTCCATCACCTGGGGATGGATCGGCACCTGCGCGAACAATTTCAAGACCACCCGCAGTACCAGCAGACCATCGAATTCTGCGCCCACTACGATGCCGCCGCCTTCGATCCGGGCTATGACAGCCTGCCGCTGAGCTTCTTCGAGCCGATGCTCAAGCGCCTGTTCGCCCAGCCACGCCAGTCGATCTACCAGGCTGCACTGCAATCGATGGACGAGAACGCCTGAACAGCACTGAAGCAGACCTCGCGCGCCCATCATTCAGGTGATATGAGCGCCCTGCCCGACCCTGTACACTGCTGCCACTGCCTGGAGGACTGCGCAATGAGCGGCAGCTCGATCCTTTCCCTGCGTCACTACAGTGACGACCTGATCGCCCACAGCCACGAACACCCGCAGCTGGTGTTCGGCTTGCGCGGCCAACTGGACTTCGAACTTGACGGTCGCGGCGCGCGCATCGAACGCCAAGGCCTGATCGTGGTGCCGAGCGGCACCCACCATACCTGTGGCAGCATCGCCGGCAGCCATTGCCTGGTCCTCGATGTACCTGGGCAGGACTGGCTGGCAAGCCGCTTGGGCGAGCATGCTGGGGCCAGCCAGCGTCTGCTCGAGCATCGTGGCGCATTGCCCTTGGACAATCGCCAGCAACAACTGGTCGACTGGTTGGCGGCAAGCCCGGTGACCGACCCGCTGATCGCACAACAAGGTGCGGTGTTACTGCTGGCCAGCCTCAACAGCCCAGCAGCACCAGCCACCGCGCCCAAGCAACTGCCGTTCGCCAGCTTCGATGCGCATATCGAGCAACACGCCGCCTACCCACTACAGGTTGCCGACCTGGCGCGCCTGGCCGGGCTTTCCAGCGCTCGCCTACATGCCCGTTTCATCGCCGAAGCGTCGATAACCCCAATGGACTACATCCGCCAACGGCGACTGTTGCAAGCGCGCCGTTTGCTGACCGAGACCGACCTGGCCATCGGCGAAGTCGCCCATCGGGTCGGCTACAACTCGCAAAGTGCCTTTTCCGCCGCCATGCTCAAAACCTTCGGCCGTAGCCCTCGCGATCTTCGCCGCGAGCCTGGCGACAACTGACGCTAGGATCGCGACAGACAGCCGCAGCCCAGGCTTCGTACACTAATGCGGCTGTCCTGCTTCCAACAAGGATCACCATGAACCATCGCACCGCCCTCGGCGCCCTGCACATCGGCGCGTTATTTTTCGGCTTGACTGGCGTCTTCGGCAAATTGGCTCTGGCGGCGCCGTCGGTCATCGTCTTCGGCCGAGCCATATTCGCCGTTCTGGCGCTGGGTATCTTCGCCCGCCTGGCAGAAAAAGCCTGGCAGCCCCTGCAAACTCAGGACTGGCGGCGTCTGGTGTTGGGCGGCGTACTGCTGGCCGGGCATTGGGTGAGCTTCTTCATCGCCGTCAAAGTCGCCGGCGTGGCGATTGCCACCCTAGGCTTTGCCAGCTTCCCGGCCTTTACCGTGATCCTTGAGGGATTGCTGTTTCGCGAGCGCATTCGACGCAACGAAATCATCCTGGTGGTGCTGGTGAGCATCGGCTTGATTTTGGTCACCCCAGACTTCGACCTGGCCAGCCAGGCCACCGGCGGGCTGCTCTGGTCGTTGCTGTCAGGCTTGTTGTTCTCGTTGCTGTCGTTGACCAACCGGGCATCCAGTGGGCGTATTCCGGCCGTTCAGGCAGCGTTGTGCCAAAACGCCGTAGTCGGACTGTGCCTGCTACCGGCTGCCGCTCCGGCCTTGGCTGAGGTCTCGGCAATGGACTGGCTGTGGATCGGCTTACTGGGGGTATTTTGCACCGGCGTCGCCCACAGCCTGTTTGTCGCCAGCCTGGCGGTGATCAAGGCACGCACCGCAGCGGTGGTGTTCGCTCTGGAGCCGGTGTACGGCATTGCCCTGGCCTGGCTTATTTTCGCCGAAGCACCGACCCTGCGCATGCTCTTGGGGGGAGCGCTGATCATCCTTGCCATTATCATCTCCAGTCGCCTGGCGGCCAGCAACCAACCCCCCAAGGTGCTGGCTGTCGAAGGCTGATGGCAATCACGGACGGTCGCTGTGCCCCAGGTCGCGCTGGGGGTCAATCTGGTCGCGCACCCGCTGCTTAAGCACCTTCGCCTCCGGGAAACCACCGTCGGCTTTGCGCTCCCAGATCTGCACACTGTCACAGGTGATGCGAAAGGTACCGCCGGTGGCGGGTTCGAGGGCAACACGGGCCAGGTCATCGCTGAACGTGCTGAGCAGTTCCTGGGCGAGCCAGGCGGCACGCAGCAGCCATTGGCACTGGGTGCAGTAGGTAATGACAACTTCGGCTTTGTGCGCATTCATGGGGTAACCGTCTCCTGACAGGCGGGCGCGCTTATACTAGCGGTCTTTGCCCCTAGCTCCGAGAGCCATGATGCACCGCTTGCTGTTTAGTCTGTTGCTGATCGTCGTTTCCTTCCCACTCCTGGCTGCCGAACCACCACGCCCGAAAATCGGCCTGGTGCTGTCCGGTGGTGCCGCCCGTGGCCTTGCCCATATCGGTGTGCTCAAGGCCCTGGAAGAGCAAGGCATCAAGATTGACGCCATTGCCGGCACCAGCATGGGTGCGGTGGTTGGTGGTCTGTATGCCTCCGGCTACAAAGTCGAGGAGCTGGAAAAGCTGGCCCTGGGTATCGACTGGCAAGAAGCACTCTCAGACGCGCCACCACGCAAGGACGTACCGTTTCGTCGCAAGCAGGATGACCGCGACTTTCTGGTCCAACAGAAGCTGAGCTTTCGCGACGACGGCAGCCTTGGCTTGCCGCTTGGGGTGATTCAAGGGCAAAACCTGGCCCTGTTGCTGGAAAGCATGCTCGCCCATACCAGCGACACCCGCGATTTCGACAAGTTACCGATCCCCTTCCGCGCGGTGGCCACCGATATTGCCAGCGGTGAGAAAGTGGTGTTCCGTCGTGGTCACCTGCCTCAGGTGATTCGCGCCAGTATGTCGATCCCGGCGGTGTTTGCCCCCGTCGAATTGGATGGGCGGTTGCTGGTCGATGGTGGCATGGTCGACAACATTCCCCTGGATGTTGCCCGCGAGATGGGTGTGGACATGGCGATTGTGGTCGACATCGGCACCCCGCTGCGCAGCCGCAAAGAAATGACAACCGTGGTCGATGTCCTCAATCAGTCAATTACCTTGATGACCCGGCGCAACTCCGAAGAGCAACTGGCGTCGTTGCACCGTGATGACATCCTGATCCAGCCACCGCTGGCCAGCTTCGGCGTTACCGATTTTGGTCGCGCCAAGGAAATGATCGACGCCGGATATCGCGCTGCCCGCGCCCTCGACCCACGCCTGGCCGCGCTCAAGCGCCCGGACACCGAAGATACCGAATTGAATGTCGCCCGCTCGCCAAGCCAGCGTACGCCAGTGATCACGGCAATCAGGATCGAGAACGACTCGAAAGTCAGCGACGATGTAATCCGCTTCTATATCCGCCAGCCGATCGGTGAACCCCTGGAGCTGGGCCGCTTGCAGACCGACATGGGCACCCTCTACGGCCTCGATTATTTCGACCGGGTGCAGTATCGGGTGGTCCACAAAGGCAGCGATAACACCTTGGTGATCAATGCCCGCGGCCGCCGTGGCGGTACCGATTACCTGCGCTTGGGCCTGAACCTCTCGGATGACATGCGTGGCGACAGCGCCTTTAACATCGGCGCCAGCTATCGGGTCAACGGCATCAACGAACTGGGTGCCGAGTGGCTGACCCGGGCGCAGATTGGTGATCAGCAGGAGCTATACAGTGAGTTCTATCAACCGCTGGATGCCGGTTCCCGCTACTTCGTCGCGCCCTATCTGGACCTGGGCTCGCAGAACGTCGAAGCCACGCTCGATGACGACCCGATTGCCGAGTACCGTCTGGAGCGCTACGGCTTCGGTCTGAACCTGGGGCGCCAGATCGGCAATAGCGGTGAAGTGCGCTTCGGCGTCGGTCAGGCCTGGGGCAAGGCCGATGTGCGCATAGGTGATCAGGACCTGCCGCACTTCAGCTTCAACGAAGGCTTCTACGAGCTGAAGTACTCGTTCGACACCCTGGACAATGTCTATTTCCCGCACACCGGTGAAGACATAAGCCTGACCCTGCGCCAATTCGATCCTGACCTGGGCTCGGATGAACGCTACCGGCAGTGGAACTTCAAACTGGACAAAGCCCTGAGTAGTGGCCCCAACTCCTGGGTGCTGGGGGCTCAGTACGGGCGGACCCTGGACCAGGCCGAGGTGGTCACTTCAAGCTTTATATTGGGTGGTGCCAGGCAGCTGTCAGGCTTTCGCCAGGACTCGGTGTCGGGGCAGAACATGAGCCTGATGCGCATGGTCTACTACCGTCGCTTGACGCCACGAGCCTACCTGCCACTGGATTTTCCACTGTACCTCGGTGGCTCACTGGAGCGTGGCAGGGCCTGGAACAATGACAATGAATTCGACAGCGGCTATATCAACGCCGCCAGCATCTTCGTCGGCTTCGAAACGCCGTTGGGCCCGCTGAACTTCAGCTACGGGGCCAACAGCGAGAATGAGAAGGCGTTGTACCTCAACCTCGGTCACACTTTCTAGGCAAGGTCAGGACTTTTCAAGATTGGCGAGGATTCGCGCGTGGACCTTCATGCACACGCGCATCTCTTCTTCGTCAACACCGGTGAACAGTTCGGCGCGCAAGGCATTGGCGATGGTTTCGATCTGGTCGATCAGAGGCTTGGCCGGCGGGCACAAGTGAATTTTTTTCGCCCGTCGGTCTTCCAGCACCGCTTGGCGCCGTACCAGCCCCTGCGCTTCCAGGCTGTCGAGCAAGCGCGCCAGGGTTGGGCCTTCGACGCCAACGCTCTGGGCTAGCTCACGCTGGGTAGGCGCATCATCAAAACGGGCCAGGTGCAACAGCACCAGCCAGCGAGCCTGGGAGAGATTGAGCCCGGCCAGGCGGCGATCCAGTTCGGCACGCCAGCCCCGCGACATCTGGGCCAGCTGCATTCCGAAACGGTGTTGGTCGGTCAACGGCATAGAAAACTCATCATCAGAACTAATTATTAGCCAGCTAACCATGCTCCTGCGCAACAGGCAAGGCTCATTAAGGCTCTAGCTGTCTGACAATCGTTATAAAAGATGACAATGCCGGGATTACATCTCGAATTCAGCCGCTAACGCCGCTCGCACGCAGTACAGCACCCCTTCCGGTACGCGGGTGCCAAACTGTTCGGCAATGGCCGAAACTGGCGGCAATTCGCCCTCACCGTCGAGGAATGCGTCCTGCACTTCGGCCAGCAAGTCTTCGGGCAGGTCCAAGGCCTGCTCCAGCGACAACTGCTGACGGCCAATGGCTTCGGCGAGCATGCTGTAGACGTTCTTTTCACTGCAGTTCAACTGCCCGGCGATTTGTGCCGGGGTCATGCCAGCCCGCGCCAGGCTGGTCAATTCGTGGCGCAGGTCAGCGACTTGAGGCGGCGCCTCGGCGGCTCCGCCGAGCACGTCGAGGAACGCTGCACCATAGCGCTCCAGCTTGCGTGCGCCGACACCGCTGACCTGGGCCATTTCGCTGAGGCTCGCCGGTTGGCTGCGCAACATCTCCAGCAGGGTCGAATCGGGGAAGATGACGTACGGCGGCACACCGTGCTCTTCAGCCAGCTTGCGCCGTAGCGCTCGCAGGGCTTCCCATTGCTCGCGCTCGTCGCCACGTACCAGTTGACTGGCCGGACTACCGCCGCTGCTACTGCCTTTGCTGCTGGTCTGCGGCTTAAGGTCGCGGCGCAATTCCAGGCTGACTTCGCCACGCAACAACGGGCGGCAGCTGTCGGACAGGCGCAAGCCGCCATAACCTTCCAGATCGATATCGGCCAGACCACGTGCCACCAGTTGGCGAAATAGTGAGCGCCAATCGCCTTCGGAGCGGGCCTTGCCAACGCCATACACGGCCAGTTTATCATGACCGAAGTTACGGATCTTCTCGTTGTCCTTACCCAGCAGCACATCGACCAAGTGGCCGACGCCATAACGCTGGCCGGTGCGGTACACCGCGGACAGGGCTTGGCGTGCTGGCTCGGTGGCGTCCCAGGTCTGCACACCATCGATGCAGTTGTCGCAATGCCCACAAGGCTGGGGCAGTTCTTCATCAAAATAGTTGAGCAGGATCTGGCGGCGGCAACGGGTTTCTTCACAAAGCGCAAGCATGGCGTCGAGTTTGTGTTGCTCGATGCGTTTGTGCCGCTCGTCTCCCTCGGAGTTCTGCAGCATCTGCTTGAGCATCACCATGTCCTGCAAGCCATAGGCCATCCAGGCATCAGCTGGCAGCCCATCACGGCCGGCGCGGCCGGTTTCCTGATAGTAGGCTTCCAGCGACTTGGGCAAGTCCAGGTGGGCAACAAAACGCACGTTGGGTTTGTCGATGCCCATGCCGAAGGCGATGGTCGCAACCATGATCAGGCCTTCCTCGTTGAGGAAGCGGCGCTGGTTCGAGGCGCGGGTCTCGGCTGGCAGGCCGGCGTGATAAGGCAGCGCCGGAAAGCCCTGGTCACAAAGGTAGGCGGCAACATCGTCGACCTTCTTGCGCGACAGGCAGTAGACAATGCCGGCGTTACCGCGTCGCTCGCCAAGGAATGCCAACAACTGTTTGCGCGGCTGCTCCTTGGGCACGATACGGTAGAAGATGTTCGGCCGGTCGAAGCTCGACAGGAAGCGCTCGGCATTCTGCAGATGCAGGCGCGTAACGATCTCTTCGCGGGTACGCATGTCCGCCGTGGCGGTCAGGGCAATACGTGGCACATTGGGGAACAGCTCGGCCAGTTGCCCCAGTTGCAGGTATTCGGGGCGGAAGTCATGCCCCCATTGCGAAACGCAGTGGGCCTCGTCAATAGCGAACAGGGCAATATCCAGGGTGCGTAGAAAATCCAGCATGCGCGGCTGCACCAGGCGCTCCGGCGCCAGGTAGAGCATCTTTACTTCGCCACGGCGAATGCGCCCGGCAAGCTCACGTTGCTGCTCGGCACTCAGGGTGGAGTTCAGCGAAGCGGCAGCGACGCCCAGCTCGTCGAGGGTCGCCACCTGGTCTTCCATCAACGCGATCAGCGGCGACACCACCACCGCCAGGCCCGGACGCAACAGTGCCGGCACCTGAAAACACAGGGACTTACCGCCCCCGGTGGGCATCAACACCAGCGCATCGCCACCTTTGGCTACGCATTCGATGATCGCCCCCTGGCGCCCTCGAAAGCTGTCGTAGCCGAAGATGTCCTTGAGGACGCGCTGAGCCTGTTCGAGCATAAAAACTCCATAAATCGCAGAACCATCCTGGCCACAGGCTGGATGAAAATCTTCCCCGCTACACCTGAAAATGCGTAAGCGGCTTTTACCTGACCGGCCATTACCGCGCGTCCAGGTACAAAAGCCGGGCATTATACCCGAGCACTGCGGTGCACAGGGTGCTCTGCGATAGGCGTCAACTTTGCCTCGCAAGGGCCGCAAGATGCTAGAATTCGTTCATCGTTTATTCCCAAGGTAGCCCTGTAATGTCCTTCGCCGAGCAATTGAACCGCCTGCAAGCCTTCCTCGACGCCGACGAGCTGCACGAAGAAGCGCTGGACTACGTTGCCGCTCACGGCTACCTGACGGCATTGTCGATCGGTACCGAGAACGTTCCCGAGCGCGAATGGATCGACGCCCTGTTCGCCGAAGAGCCGCACTACAAGGATGATGCCCAGCGTGAAGAGATCGAAGCCACGCTGATCCAGCTCAAGGCGCACATCGCCCGCCAACTGGCCAGCGACGAGGAATTCGAGCTGCCGTGCGATCTGGACCTGGGCGACGAGCCGGACGACTCCGACCTGCGCGGCTGGTGCATCGGCTTCATGGAAGGCGTATTCATGCGTGAAGAAGCCTGGTTCGAGACCGCCGAAGAAGAAGTCAGCGAAATGCTGCTGCCGATCATGGTCGGTTCCGGCCTGTTCGACGAACAACCTGAGTTCGCCGACATCGCCAGCGATGCCAACCTGATGGACGACATGGTCGTGCAGATCCCAGAGGCACTGACTGCGCTGTACCTGCTGCAACATGCGCCGGATGAAAAGCCTGCACCTGCATTGCTCAAGCCACGCCACCACTGAGTTCGCGTACATGCGCTACCTGCTGCTGGCCATCGGCTGGCTCAGCGTCGCGCTGGGTGTGATCGGCATCTTCCTGCCGGTATTGCCGACCACGCCCTTTCTGCTTCTCGCAGCGGCGTGCTTTGCGCGCAGCTCGCCGCGCTTTCACCACTGGCTGGTCAACCACCCGCGGCTGGGCCCGTGGATCCGTGATTACCTCAGTGGTGAAGGCATCCCGCTCAAAGGTAAAGTCTATGCAATCGGCTTGATGTGGCTGAGCATCGGCCTGTCCTGCTACCTGGTGCCCCTGCCGTGGGCACGTGGGTTCATGCTGACCAGTGCGGTGCTGGTCAGCATTTACATCTTACGGCAGAAGACCTTGCGTAGACCTTCGTAACGCCGCGCCCGCCTACTACACCGTATCCACCTTCAACGAATGATCATTGAGCATGCCATTGATAATGGTCGCAGTATCCTGCCCGGCCGCAATCACCCCACCCGCCCCCGCCGTCACCCCGTAATGCTGAGCCAGATTGACCCCCGCCAGGTCAATGGTCTGCGTCGGCGCCGCGCCCGCCACAGCACTGACTTCAATGGTCGAGACCACCCCGGAGCCACTGCCAGTGACCTTGAAGTGCAGGTAGTCATCCAGTGACGCTGTCGTCGCATTTTCCCCCTGGAGCAATTGCGACAGGTCGAGGCGATCAGTACCGGGAGTGAAGTCCGTCACCCTGTCATGCCCGCTGTTGCCCTGTTGCCAGAGGAAGATGTCGTTGCCGTCGCCGCCGGTCAGAACGTTGTTTCCCGGCCCGCCGATCAGGACATCATTACCGCCACCACCGACCAGCGTGTCATTGCCCAGCCCACCCTGGAGCAGGTTGGCGGTGCCATTACCTGTCAGGTTGTCGTTGTAGTCCGAACCGATCAGGTTCTCGATGCCGGTCAAAGTATCGTTACCTGCCCCCCCGGTGTTCTGCGCCAACGAACTCGCCAGGGTAACCGTTACCGCACCGTTGGCACTGGCATAGCTGGCGGTATCGATACCGGCATCGCCATTGAGCTGGTCATTACCCGCGCCGCCGATCAACAGATCATTGCCATCGCCCGCGTTGAGGATGTCATTACCGTCACCGCCAATCAGCACATCATTGCCCGTCCCGGCGTTGAGGGTGTCGTTGCCCGAGCCGCCAAGCAAGGTGTCGTGACCATCGGTACCGGTCAAGGTGCTGCCTTGCTGGTAAGTGATATCGACATTGCCGGTGCCGGTGCCGCCGTGCCCATCACTGACCGTATACGTGCCGTTATAGGTTTGGTTCTGGGCATTGGCGTAGTCGACCGTCATGGTCAACGCGTAGTTTTCTGAACCGTTGACATTGTTCCCCGTGGGGTTGGTCTGGTTGATCACATGGATGCTGTACACCCCGTCATGACTGGCGGTAAAGCTGGCACCATCGGCAATGCTCTGATAGACGCCATGCTCGTCTTTCCACTCCATGAGGATGTTGCCGGCAGGCCGATCATGATCGAGTTTGAGCGACTCGCCTTGTTTCAAGGTGACGGTGAGCACGTCTTCGGCATTGGCGTTGCTGGAGAGTGCTCCCAGGTAGCCACTGACGATCAACGCTGCGGTAGTGGTATTCGATGCACCGCGGAATGAGCTGCGCGCCAGGTCCTTCAGTTGGTTGACAGTTTTGTCAGCGCTGCCGAGGAAATTGACCGTCGGAGTACCGTTGCCAACCGAGAAGCCAGCCCCCTTGGCCGCCCAGCCAGTATCGAACGTGATCGGCGCTGCGCTGAGTCTATCGTTGTTGGCATCGCTGTCATTGGCCAACAACGCCTCCGCCGGGACGGTGATGGTGCTGGAGAGAATGTTGGTGATGATAGGGTCGGCACCGGCCACTGGCGCGACATTGGTATGGACAGTAACCACCAGATTGGCGCTGCTCAAGTCACCATCATTGTCACTGGCAGTGAAACCGACATTCTCGGTCACCGTCGTGCCGTTATCTTTTGGCGGCGTATAGGTGAACGCCCCGGTATCCATGTCGACCAACAAGGTACCGCCCTTGATGGTCTTGATGTTGAAGGTGTTGGTTGCCGTGTCGAAAGAACCTCGATCAGTACCGTTGGCGCTGTAGCTACCTTGTCCGTTCAAGGCTTTGGGGTCATAGGTATAGGTAGTGCCGTCAACCAGCAATGCTTTGATAAAGCCGCCGTCGGCGCCGAACATACCACCGCTCATCAGGCTGCCAGTGATTGGCGCAGCTTGCACCGTGCCGGACAACACCTGATTCAATACATTGAGATCGGTGACCACCACCGAATTGGTGTTGGTATGGCTACTGCCGTCATAGGCCAGAGGGTCGAGATTGCTGGCGTTGACGCCGTTGCCCAGACCAATGGCATACGACTTGATGCCGTTGCTGTCGAGGAACGACTTCCAGGCGGTCTCGTCATCCGAGCCGATGCCTTGAGAGGTCGTAGACGGGTTGCCATCAGAGAAGAAATAGCCGACGTTCTGTGCCCCGATCAGGCTGCCGCCATTGGCGAACGCCGACTTGGCTTCAGCGACTGCGTCATCGTAGTTGGTCCCACCACCCGCCGACAGGCCCGCAACGATCTGCTTGGCTTGAGCGACCGACACCCAGGTGGTCGACTCCTGCGAAGCTGATGAATTGAAGGTAACGATCTGCACTTTGACGTCGCCCATCTCGTCGTACTTGTCGAGCAAGGCGCTGATGGCATCCTTGGCCAACTGCAGTCGCGTCTTGCCGTCGACTCCCGATTGGACTTGCATACTGCCGGACACATCGATGATCAGCAGCAGGTTGGAGTCGACCTGCCCTGGCGTCACCGAGCGCTCTGCGCCCGCGACTGCAGACACATCGTCAACGATGGTTACATCCAGCGTGGCATGGTCAGTGCTGCCATCTTTATCGGTTGCGGTGACCGTGATGGGCTCGTTGAGATTGTTGATGCCGTTGCCACCTGGGTGGTTTTCAGCGTCCTGCAAGGTGTAGGAATAGGTCACTACCCCAGTGCTCGGATTGTAACCGGTGATGGTCAGCGAGTTACCCAACGGGGTAGTCCCTGTTTGCGGAAAGCCAACCGCGTTACCACCGCTGACCACGGTGATGCCCCCTACGGTCAGGGTTTGCAGACCATCTGGCGCCGACACGGTGAAGCTGCCCGTTTGGGTCAACGGTGGGTTGTCTGGGCTGCTGCCGTCGCTGAGGTTTTTTTCATAGACCATCAACTCGCCGCCATCCACGTCCAGGCCATTAATGACGACCGGATGATTCAGGTTACTGACGTTGATCTTCAGCGTTGCGGTGCTGCTATCGCCGTCAGCGTCCTTGAGGGTGTAGGTGAAGGTTTCGACGCCGGTGCCGGTGCGGTTGATGAAGTCCGGGTCGGCGGTGTTCAGGGTGTAGGTGTAGGAGCCGTCGGCGGCCAACACCAGCTTGCCGTAGGTGCCCTCGATGGACTGCGGTGTGATCGGTCCACTGGCGATGCGGTCGGCGCCTTGGGTGTC
>NZ_JBNPJT010000028.1:0-52108 GCF_050312595.1 Pseudomonas sp. UM16
CGGTAGTTCAGTCGGTTAGAATACCGGCCTGTCACGCCGGGGGTCGCGGGTTCGAGTCCCGTCCGCTGCGCCATATTGAAGTATCAAAGAAAGCGACCTTCGGGTCGCTTTTTTTGTGCCTGCGTAAACGGGCCATGACGTTACTGCTCGAAGCCCAGCTGAGCGGCGCGCATTGCATAGATAAAGTTTTCGACCAGTGGCGCCCTGGGGCATCAGCCTGATTTACAGGCCCATTGATGAATTTTCTGCAGTGATCGTCTAGCTGCGGTTTCAGTGATCCGCCGATGTGTTGCACAATAGGCGTTGATTGTTTTACTCAGGATTTGCAATGTCAAAGTCAACCGTCTTCAGTGCGCTCGGGCTGGCCCTTGTGCTGGCGGGTGTTTCCGGCTGTTCTTCGAAGAAAACTGCCATCTACGAACACGAGAATTTCGACGACTCGGGTACCTTTTCGCGCAATTTCCCGGTCAGCGAAGCGGGTTCATGCGAAGCGGCCCGCCGCGCCTTGCTCAGCCAGGGCTACATCATCACCAGTAGCGATGCCGGGCAGGTCAACGGCAACAAGAGCTTTCAGCAGACCGGCGACTCGCACCTGCAGATCAGTTTCAACGTGGTCTGCGCCCGCGACAGCGGCGATGAGCAGCGTTCGACCATATTTGCCAACGCCCTCCAGGACCGCTATGCGCTGAAAAAGTCCAATACCTCGGCCAGCCTCGGCGTTGGCATCCTCGGTTCGGTGTCGATGCCGATCGGCTCCACCGATGACTCGATGGTTAAGGTCGCCAGTGAGACGGTGACGTCGGCCAAGTTTTACGAGCGCTACTTTGCACTGGTAGAAAGTTTCCTGCCCAAAGAGCAGAAGAAAGCGCGGAAAAAGCCGGCAGAGAAGCCTGCCCCAGCACTGGGGATGCCTGAAGCCAACCCTGCACCTGAAGCTGCTACCTTGGCTCCGGTCCAGGCGCCTGAGCCAGTGCCTGCGGTCATTGAGCCGGCCCCTGTGTCACAGCCACCCGCCGCTGAGGCTGCGGCAGCACCGGTGGTGGATGACAGCACTGGCTCGATGCCGGTGGCGCCGCCGGTCGACGCGGCGCCGATCAATGTCGAGCAGCCAGCGCCTGCTGCGCCTGAGCCTGTTTCGACCGAAGTGCCGGTGGTGGTGCCTGGCAGCAACCCTGAACAAGCGCCGCAGTAAAGCCACGGTAATTTTCGCCGTTGCTGCTACGTTGTTTTGATAAGCGTCATTGTCATTTTTCTTTCATCGCGGCACTTTAGGCTCGATGACTAATCAATGAAATGAATGAGAAACGACGGAGCAGACGATGGACGACTATCAGGAAGAACTACTCGAGTTACGCGCCTTCGAGCTTGACCCGCCCGAGCCTGCTGAAGACGCCACCGAACTGTAATTTCAGCCGGTTCGTCGCTGGCTGCGGCGAAACGCTCCTGGGGTCATGCTGTTCCAGCGCTTGAATGCGCGTTGGAACGCTTCGGCCGACGCAAAACCGAGCAGGTAGGCGATTTCGCCCAGCGCCAGTTCGGTGTCACGGATATAGGCCATGGCCAGATCGCGGCGAGTGTCGTTGAGGATGGCGCGAAATTGCGTGCCTTCTTCAGCCAGCTTGCGCCGCAGTGTCCAGGTCGGCAGTTGCAGGTGCTGCGCCACTTCCTGCAGATCCGGTTCCCTTGCGCCATTTAGCAGCGGCCCGAGCAAATGGGCGATGCGTTCGCTCAAGCTGCGGATGCGTGTGCGCTGCTCCAGTTCTGCCTCACACAAGTTGAGCAAATGCTGCCAAGTGCTTGGGCAGTGCGCTGGGTTGCGCAGGGCAAGGCTTGTTCGATTCAGTCGCAGCTGGTTGGTCTGCGCGCCAAAGTGCACCGCAGTGCTGCACAGCGCCTGGTAGTCGGCGGCATAGGCGGGCGCCTCGAACTCGATGTCCAGTCGCTCAGCCACCAGGCTCACCCCTGCCAGGTTTGATAACTGAGCGAGCCAGCCAGACAGCAGTGAATCCACCACAAAGCGGTTGTAGTCGTTGTAGGGGCTGATGGAGTAAAAGCGCAGCCAGGCGCCAGTGCTGTCTTCATGAAAACTCGAATGGCCGCGGTAGTTAGCGGCATACAACGGTTCGAAGCGCAGCAGGGTGCGCGCCGCCTCCCCGATGGTGGGAGCCTGCGCTGCAGTGACCCCGGCCAGGCCAGCTTGGCTCAGACGGCTGATAGCGCCCATCTGCAAGCCCAAGGCCGGGTCGCCGGTCAGTTCGATGGCGGCATGGCCCAGGTGCATATAGCGTGGGATAGACAAGCGTGCGCCAGCTTCATTCAGGCGGGGAGCGTCCAGGCCATAACGCTGCAACAGCGCTGTGGGCTCGATGCCGCGCTGCTGCAGGGTTTCACTGAGGCTCTGGATAAAACCGACTGAGAGATCCCCGAGGCGCATCCGTGGGCGGGTCATGGCCGCACTACAGCCACAGGTTCAGCAGCCGCGCACCGTTGGCGTGATTGCCATTCAGGTTGAGGCCGCCGCGATTGGCAAAGCCCTGGCCCTCGGCAACCACATCCCAGAAACGCCCACGCAAGAATACACTCATGCTGCTCATGTCGCCGGGGTTGGCGCGCAGGGTCAACTGTTGCCAGGCCTGGGCTTCGCTGACTTCGCCGGGTTTGAGCGGCAGTGAGGCAGCCAAGGGTTGATGACGATTGCCACGCCAGGGCGCGTTCCAGCTGTCCTTGCCACCGAGAAATGCCGGGTTGGCAATGAACTGCGCCGATTGGTTGGCCAGTTGTTGTTGGTTGCTCGGATACCAGCTATCGCTGCCGATTAACACGCCCAGGCGTCCGGCCGGGGTCTGCACAACGTGTGGTGGCTGGTCGGTGCCACTGTCGATGTAGCGGCGCACATCGCTGTCCGGGTGTTGTTGGCGTTGTGGCTGGCCGAGTATTGAGCCGTCACCGGCAAATACCAGACTGCTGTTGTACAGGGCGCCTGAACCGACCCGCAGGCTGCCTTTCTCGACATACGGAGAGGGCAAAATAATCGAGCCGGCCACCAGCGTGACACCGAACTCTTTGGCCAGGCCACCGAACAGCTGTTGGTAGTCGCGGGCCATCTGCTGCGCCTTCATACGCAGGTGCGCATCGGCGCGCCAGTCGTCGCCCTCGGCGCCAAGCATGGCCAGGCCGTAGCTGATCGGGTTGCTCAGCTCCAGCCATTGCCAGGCCTCGCGGCGTTCGGTGACTTGGTACAGTTCGTTCTTTTCGCCCCGCGCCCACAGCCAAGTGCCGATATGTTCGGGCAGGATGACGATGGTGCGGGCGCTGACCAGGCCTTGCGCGCGCGCTTGCTCAAGGTACGCAGCCAGCTTGCGGTGCAGGCGCTGCAGGCTCTGGTAGTCACTGGGGAACAGTTGCGGCTCGACCCCCAGTAAGTTGCCATGGTCGGCGCGGACGCCCTCACTTAGAGCCAGCTCGACGCGCAGGTCTGATAGGTAATGTCCACTCGGCCGCTGCTCAGTCCAGAACCCGTAGCCACAGAGCGCAGCAATGACAACCAGCGCCAGGGCGCTTAACAGTAGTTTTCGCATGAAACAGCACAGCGCCAACAAAGGATTCGGCCCTAAGGGTAGACCTCAGGTGCAGTAGGATCAATAACTTGTCATTTTCGATCATTGAGCCGCGCAAGCTAGCTCTTTAATGTCGTCCACAGATAACCGACAGGCCCCGCCAGCCGTGCGAGGCGCCTGCATTCCGTGATTACGTCTGTTGTGGAGTTCAATATGGTCGCCGCTCAATACCCGCACCTGCTCGCCCCGCTGGATCTGGGCTTCACCACCTTGCGCAACCGTACCCTGATGGGTTCGATGCACACCGGTCTGGAGGAGAAGCCCGGTGGTTTCGAGCGTATGGCCGCCTATTTTGCCGAGCGCGCCCGTGGCGGGGTCGGTCTGATGGTTACCGGCGGTATTGGCCCGAACGTCGAGGGCGGGGTGTATTCCGGTGCCGCCAAGTTGAGTACCCCGGAAGAAGCCGACAAACACCGCATCGTTACCAAGGCCGTGCATGAGGCCGGTGGCAAGATATGCATGCAGATTCTGCATGCCGGGCGTTATGCCTACAGCCCCAAGTCGGTGGCGCCCAGCGCCATCCAGGCGCCGATCAACCCGTTCAAGCCGCGTGAGCTGGACGAGGAGGGCATCGAAAAGCAGATCCAGGATTTCGTCACCTGCTCGTTGTTGGCGCAAAGCGCCGAGTATGACGGTGTCGAGATCATGGGCTCGGAAGGCTACTTCATCAACCAGTTCCTCGCCGCCCATACCAACCACCGTACTGACCGCTGGGGCGGCAGCTACGAGAACCGCATGCGCCTGGCAGTGGAGATCGTCAGCCGTGTGCGTGAGGCGGTGGGCCCGAATTTCATCATCATCTTCCGCCTGTCGATGCTTGACCTGATTGAAGGCGGCAGTGACTGGCAAGAGATTGTGCAACTGGCGCAAGCGATCGAAAAGGCCGGCGCGACCCTTATCAACACCGGTATCGGCTGGCATGAAGCGCGGATCCCGACGATTGCCACCAAGGTGCCACGGGCCGCTTTCAGCAAAGTCACCGCCAAGCTGCGTGGCGCGGTGCAGATTCCGCTGATCACCACCAACCGTATCAACACCCCGGAAGTGGCTGAACAGATCCTCGCCGACGGCGATGCCGATATGGTCTCCATGGCGCGGCCGTTTCTCGCCGACCCTGAGTTCGTCAATAAAGCCGCCGCCGGGCGTGGCGATGAGATCAACACCTGCATCGGTTGCAACCAGGCCTGCCTCGATCACACCTTTGGCGGCAAGCTGACCAGTTGCCTGGTCAACCCACGGGCCTGCCATGAAACCGAACTCAATTACCTGCCTGTCACTCAGGTCAAGCAGATCGCCGTGGTCGGTGCTGGTCCAGCCGGGCTGGCTGCCGCCACCGTCGCCGCCGAACGTGGCCATCAAGTGACGCTATTCGACTCGGCCAGTGAAATCGGTGGCCAGTTCAACGTCGCCAAGCGTGTGCCGGGCAAAGAGGAGTTCTTTGAGACCTTGCGTTACTTCAAACGCAAGCTACAGACTACCGGTGTCGAGCTGTGCCTCAATACCCGCGTCGATGTCGAGCAATTGGCCAAGGGCGGGTATGACGAGATCATCCTCGCCACCGGCATTGCGCCACGCTTGCCGGCGATTCCGGGGATCGAACACAGCAAGGTGCTTAGCTATCTGGACGTGCTACTTGAACGCAAGCCAGTAGGTCAGAAAGTCGCGGTGATCGGTGCTGGCGGTATCGGTTTTGACGTCTCCGAGTACCTGGTGCACCAGGGGGGGGCCACCAGCCAGGACCGTGAAGCGTTCTGGAAAGAGTGGGGTATCGATACCGCGCTGAACGCTCGAGGTGGAGTTGCCGGGATCAAGGCTGAACCGCATGCGCCAGCGCGCCAGGTGTTCTTGCTGCAACGCAAGAAAACCAAAGTGGGCGATGGCCTGGGCAAGACCACCGGCTGGATTCACCGTACCGGTCTGAAGAACAAGCGCGTGCAGATGCTCAACAGCGTTGAGTACCTGAGTATCGACGACGCCGGCCTGCATATCCGTATCGGTGAGGGCGAACCGCAACTGCTGCCAGTCGATAACGTGGTGATCTGTGCCGGGCAAGACCCGTTGCGCGAGCTGCACGAAGGCTTGCAAGCGGCCGGGCAGTCGGTGCATTTGATCGGCGGTGCCGATGTGGCTGCCGAGCTGGACGCCAAGCGGGCGATCAACCAGGGTTCGCGTCTGGCTGCTGAGCTCTGAGTGAGGCGCACGGCGGGGTGCCGATCCCGCCGCGCTGTTAGACTGCTGCTTCCTAGTGGCAGTGATCTTTACATGTTCGGCTTTGATTCTCTTCCCCATGCCCCGCTGCAGCGACTGGAACTGAGCTGGTTACGTCCGTTCGGTGTTGAGTTGGCGGTGCTGCGCCTGGATTTGATTGATCCGCTGATCAGCGGCAATAAGTGGTTCAAACTGCTGGAACACCTGCGTGTGGCCCAATATCTAGCCGCCCCCGGTGTCATCAGCCTGGGCGGCGCTCATTCCAATCATCTGCACGCGCTGGCAGCTGCCGGTAAGCGTTTTGGTTTTGCCACGGCAGGCTTGTTGCGCGGGCATTTTCAGGACACCCCCACAGTGCGTGACCTGCAAGCCTTTGGTATGCACTTGCATTGGTTGGGCTATGCCGGGTACCGAGCGCGGCATCAGCCCGACTTCTGGCAGCCTTGGCAGAGCCAATACCCGGGCTGGCACTGCATACCTGAAGGCGGTGGCGGTCCGTTGGGAGTCAAAGGCTGCGCCCAGATTGTTGAGCAGGCTCGCGCACAGTTGGCAACGCTGGGGTGGCCGGACTATGACGGCTGGTGGCTGGCGGCGGGAACAGGTACCACCTTGGCCGGGTTGGTGTTGGCTGAGGGTGGTGCCCATCCAGTGCATGGCGCCTTGGCTGTGCCAATGGACCATGGCGTTCCTGCACAGGTTCAAGCCCTGGCCGGGGCCTATGGATATCGTTTGTACGAAGCCAGTCGCGGCGGTTTTGCCTATGTCGATGAAGCCTTACTGGCGTTTATCGCCGCTTGCGAGGCCGAATCCGGTGTGCCGCTGGAGCCGCTTTACACCGGCAAGGCACTGCTGGCCTTGCAACAACAGGTGGAGGCGGGTGCCTTTACCCCCGGCACCCGGCTGATTTTCCTGCATAGCGGCGGTCTGCAGGGCCGCCGCGGCTTTGCTTAGTTGTTGCGCGGCAGCATCCGCACCAGGGTGTTATCGCGCTGCACATAGTGGTGATAAAGCCCGGCCAAGGCATGCAGGCCGATCAGCCAGTATCCCCAAGTGCCGATGCGCTCATGCCAGCCTTTGATGAATTTGGCCAGGTCCGGATCCGGTGCAATAAGTGCCGGCAGCTCAAAACCATAGAAGGGGATGGGTTTGTTTGCCGCGCTGAGAATCAGCCAGCCGGCCAGCGGCAGGCCGATCATCAGCAGGTACAGGGCCAGGTGCATCAAGTGGGCCAGGCCAGTCTGCCAGGCCGGCGGAGCAGGGACGATCGGCGGCGTGGGGCGGCCCAGACGCAGGGCCAGGCGCAACCAGACCAACACGAAAACGCTCAGGCCGAGCATGAAATGCAGGTCTTTCATCAGGTTGCGTTCGACGCTGTCCTTGGGGAACAGGCCGCGCAGTTCGATCAAGGCGTACACCGCTGCCAACAGCACCAGCATCAGCCAGTGCAAAGTAATCGATAAACCGCTATAGCGGTCCTTGGGCGAATTCAGGGTCATGGTCATTCCTTGTCATCAGGTTGAAGTTCGCGCTCTTGGCGGCGCAATGGGAATCACTGTAATCGCTGAGCAGCCGATTCCCCATCAATTGCAACAAAAAATTGCCGACGCCGTATTGACCTGTCGCTAGAATTCGCCGTTTCGTCCTCCTTCGTTCACAAGGCTTTTGAAATGCTGATGGCGTCGTTGATTTTCTTGCTAACCATCACCCTGGTGATCTGGCAGCCCCGAGGCTTGGGCGTTGGTTGGAGCGCCAGTGGTGGCGCCTTGTTGGCATTGCTCAGCGGGGTGGTGCAGTGGGGTGATATCGCGGTGGTCTGGCAGATCATCTGGAACGCTACCGGCACTTTTATCGCCCTGATTATCATCAGCCTGCTGCTCGATGCTGCGGGTTTCTTCGCCTGGGCGGCCTTGCATGTGGCGCGCTGGGGGCGAGGAAGTGGCCGACGGCTGTTTTGTTATATCGTCCTGCTCGGAGCGCTGGTCTCGGCGTTGTTCGCCAATGACGGTGCAGCGCTGATCCTGACGCCCATTGTGGTGGCCATGCTTCTGGCCTTGCGTTTCAGTCCGACGGCGACCCTGGCGTTTGTCATGGCCGCAGGCTTCATCGCCGACACCGCCAGCCTGCCGCTGGTGGTGTCGAACCTGGTCAACATCGTTTCGGCCGACTTCTTTGGCATCGGTTTCAATCGCTACGCCGCGGTAATGTTGCCGGTCAACCTGGTCGCCGTGGTGGCGACCCTGGCAATGCTGCTGTGGTATTTCCGCCGAGACATCCCGGCTAATTACGACCCTCTGCAACTGGACCGTCCGCGTAGCGTGGTGCAGGACCCGGCTACCTTCGTTGCCGGTTGGCTGGTGTTGGCGATTTTGTTGATCGGCTGTTTTGCGCTGGAGCCGCTGGGTATTCCCATCAGTGCCATTGCGGCGCTGTGCGCGATGGTGCTGCTGCTGGTGGCCGCGCGTGGACACAAGATATCCACACGCAAGGTGCTCAAAGAGGCACCCTGGCATATCGTGGTGTTCTCGTTGGGGATGTATCTGGTGGTCTATGGCCTGCGCAACGCTGGCTTGACTGACTATCTGGCCGGCTGGCTGGATGACTTTGCCCGTGGTGGAGTGTGGGGCGCCGCGATGGGCACGGGGCTGCTGGCAGCAGTGCTGTCGTCGATCATGAACAACCTTCCGACCGTGCTGATTGGTGCGCTGTCGATCGACGCAAGCTTGGCCACTGGCGTGGTCAAGGAGGCGATGATCTATGCCAACGTGATCGGCAGCGACCTGGGGCCGAAAATCACCCCGATCGGCAGCCTGGCCACGCTGTTGTGGTTGCATGTGCTGGAGCGCAAGGGGGTGAAGATTGGCTGGGGCTATTACTTCAGGGTCGGGATTGTACTGACACTGCCGGTGTTGCTGGTGACCTTGGCAGCGTTGGCGCTGCGTTTGAGTCTGGGTTGACGAGGGTATCCACTCAGCCTGGCAGGTTCGGCCACTGATCCGACACCAGAAACACCCGTTGCGCTTCCTGCCAGTCGCCACCTTGAACCTCCACCATGCGCACCAGCAGTTGCGCGGGTGCCAGAGGATCAAGCGCTTGCAGCCAATTCCCCAGGCGTGCTGCTGACCAACATGCCTCGGCTTCACACCGCGCCGGCGCCAGCCAGGCTTGGCGTGGCAAGGGCTGCCAGTAGCCGTCATCACTGTGCTCGACAAAGGTCGGCCAATCGCACTGATGCAACCATTGCCCACGCAAGTGCTGCGGATGTGCGCCGGCAGGAGAGTCGGCATGGCTGGGCCAGGGGTAGAACAGGTAGCCGCCAAGCCAGAGTTGCGCGCTGAACCGCTCGATACCCAGGGCTGCCAGGGCTGCACGGCTTTCGACGCGAGCAGAGATCGGCAGTTGGTGACCGCTCAGGTGTGCCAGCTTGCGGTCCAGGCGGTCGTGACAGCCTGGGCCCAACCAGTGCGCCGGGTCCTTGCCATCGCCGCCTGGCGGCCCCAGATAGAGTTTGATCGCCAGCTCCAGGTGGTGCACGCCTTGCCCATCGCGCAGGAGAATGTCCAGCTCACCCAAGGTGTGGCCCCCGCTGCGGATCGGTAGATTGGCGGCCAACAACTCAACCCCCGGTGCCTGCTGCAAGGCAAACTGCCAGAGACGTTCGTAGTACAGGCCTAGTCGCCGGGTGCTGGTTTGCGCTAGCCAGTGGTGCAGCGCGCTGCTGTCGTGATCCAGGCCATATAGCCATTGCTGCAGGCGTTCAGGGTGGGCGACCCAGTCACTGCCCGCCAGCGGATGACGCTGTGGCCAGGGCGTGTCGCGCAGCAGCGGCGGGGCGAGGATGACCCAGGCCAGGTCGCGCACGTGGGGCTGGCGCAACAGGCGGGGCAGGTCGATCAGGCCGGGAAAAGGGTTCATCCAGCGAGCATAGCCGCTAAGCTTCAGGCCTTGGCGATTTTCTCCGGCGTTTGCTGCTAGCCGACGCTTTCGCCCATAATCGAACTCTTTGGCGCCATTGCGCCTCTTTACCCGCCGTAGCGTCTAGCAGGAGCCCCATGGAGCAATTTCGCAATATCGGTATCATCGGTCGCCTTGGCAGCTCGCAGGTGCTCGATACTATTCGCCGACTGAAAAAATTCCTGCTGCAACGGCATCTGCACGTCATCCTCGAGGACACGATTGCCGAAGTCCTGCCTGGCCACGGCCTGCAGACCTCGTCGCGCAAGCTGTTGGGTGAGGTCTGCGACCTGGTCATCGTGGTTGGCGGTGACGGTAGTCTGCTCGGCGCCGCCCGCGCCCTGGCTAAGCACAATACGCCGGTATTGGGCATCAACCGTGGCAGTCTAGGCTTTCTGACCGACATCCGCCCTGACGAGCTGGAGGTCAAGGTCGCCGAAGTGCTCGACGGTCATTACCTGGTGGAAAACCGCTTCCTGCTCCAGGCCGAAGTGCGCCGCCACGCTGAAGCCATCGGCCAGGGCGATGCGCTCAATGACGTGGTCCTGCACCCGGGCAAATCGACGCGGATGATCGAGTTCGAAATTTACATCGACGGCCAGTTTGTCTGTAGCCAGAAGGCCGACGGCCTGATCGTCGCTACGCCGACGGGCTCGACGGCTTATGCGCTGTCAGCGGGCGGGCCGATCATGCACCCTAAACTCGACGCTATCGTCATTGTGCCGATGTACCCGCACACCCTGTCCGGGCGGCCGATCGTGGTTGATGGCAACAGTGAACTGAAGATCGTGGTGTCCAAGGATCTGCAGATCTACCCGCAGATTTCCTGTGATGGCCAGAACCACTTCACCTGCGCCCCTGGCGACACCATTACGGTGAACAAAAAGCCGCAGAAGCTGCGCCTGATTCACCCACTGGATCACAATTATTACGAGGTCTGCCGGACCAAACTCGGTTGGGGCAGCCGCCTGGGTGGTGGAGGCGAGTGATGCTCGATCCAGCCCGTAGTTACGACCTGATTGGTGACGTGCACGGCTGTGCGCACACCCTCGAACGCCTGCTCGATGCCCTTGGCTACAAACGCCAGGGCGGCGTCTGGCGCCATGCCCAGCGCCAGGCGCTGTTCCTCGGCGATATCATCGACCGCGGCCCGCGGATTCGTGAGGCGCTGCACATCGTCCATGACATGGTCGATGCAGGCCAAGCCTTTTGCATCATGGGCAATCATGAGTACAACGCGCTGGGTTGGAATACCCCGGCTTTGCCCGGCAGCGGCAAGCAGTTCGTGCGCGAACACAACCCGCGCCATGGTCGCCTGATCTACGAAACCCTGACCCAGTTCGAGCAGCATCCAGGCGATTGGCATGATTTTCTCGAATGGTTCTACGCGTTGCCGTTGTTTATCGATGCCGGGCGCTTCCGTGTCGTGCATGCCTGCTGGGACCCGCGGCTGATCGAACCATTACGCCAGCAGCATCCTGATGGTCGCATCGACGAGCATTTCATTCAGGCTTCAGCAGTGCCGGAGAGCTTTGCCGCGACGGTCTGCAACCGCCTGCTGCGCGGTACCGACATGCGCCTGCCGGACGGTTTGACCCTGACCGGCGGCGACGGCCTGACCCGGGCTTTCTTCCGCACCAAGTTCTGGGAAGAAGACCCGCAAACCTACGGTGATATCGTCTTCCAGCCGGATGCCTTGCCGGAGAAAGTCGCCAGTACGCCACTCAGCCACACCCAGAAAAATGCCTTGCTGCGCTATGGAGAGGAGGAGCCCATGCTGTTTGTCGGCCATTACTGGCGCAGCGGCAAGCCGGCACCGATCCGTTCCAATTTGGCCTGCCTGGATTACAGCGCGGTGCTGTATGGAAAGCTGGTCGCTTACCGACTCGATGATGAAACCCAAATCGACCCGCGCAAGTTCGTCTGGGTCGATGTGGACCGGCCGGAGGCCAACCAATGAGTGCAGTGGTGGTGTTACGCATGCCCTTGAACTCTGACCTCAGTGGCTTTGTCGGCCTGTTGCGGCGCCTGCAGGTGCCGCACCGAGTCAGCGAGGAGGGCGGAGATCAGGTGTTATGGGTGGCGGAAAACCTCGCGGAGGATGTCCGCGCGCTTTACCAGCGCTTTCCCGAAGGCGATGCCGACTTCCAGCTGCCCGCCGATGCCGCCCTGGCGCCGCCGTCGCGGCCGGGTTTCACCGAGCAGTTACAGGCTAGCAAGGCCACTGCCGTGGTGCTATTGCTGTGCCTGATCGTCGCCGGGCTGACCGGGCTTGGCGATAACTTAGCGACCCTGAGTTGGCTGACCTTTCTCGACTTTCGCGTGCAGGGCGAGTACCTGTACTTCACCCCGCTGGACGCCAGCCTGGCAGACGGCCAATGGTGGCGCCTGTTCACGCCGATGCTGGTGCATTTCGGCATCCTTCATCTGGCCATGAACGCCCTGTGGTATTGGGAGTTGGGTCGGCGTATCGAACTGCGCCAAGGCCCTTGGTCGCTACTCAGCCTGACCCTGTTGTTCAGCCTGGTATCCAACGCCGCGCAGTACCTGTTTGGCGGGCCGAGCCTGTTTGGCGGTTTGTCGGGGGTGCTCTACGGCCTGCTTGGGCACGTCTGGCTATACCAGTGGCTGGCCCCCAATCCGGTTTACCGCATGCCGCGGGGGGTGCTGGTGATGATGCTGGTCTGGCTGCTGTTGTGTCTGTCTGGATTGGTCAGCCTGCTGGGCTTCGGCCAGATTGCCAACGCCGCGCATGTCGGCGGGCTTTTGGTCGGTTGCCTCAGCGGGCTCTTGGGCGGGGCGCTGGCCCGGCGTAAACTGACGGCTTGATTTGGGAGACGCTATGTCCACTTTTGCGCAAATGATCGAAAACATCACCCCGGAAATCTACCAGAGCCTGAAATTGGCTGTGGAACTGGGCAAATGGGCGGACGGGCGCAAGCTCACCACCGAACAGAAAGAACTGTCGCTGCAGGCAGTGATCGCCTGGGAACTGCAGAACCTGCCTGAAGAGCAGCGGACCGGCTACATGGGGCCGCAAGAGTGCAGCTCGAAGTCGGCGCCGGTAGCTAACATCCTGTTCAAATCGGATGCGGTCCATTGATCGAACTTGGCCGCGGCTCCATCAGTAAAATGTCGGCGCGTCTTGGCGCACCGGTGGTGCAGTACGCTTTTCGTCTGGGCGAACAGGAGGTGCCGGTCAATCCGTTGATCGGCAAGACCCTGCGCCTGGAATACCTCGGCGCTATTCATTGCAGCCATTGCGGTCGCAAGACCAAGACCAGCTTCAGTCAGGGGTATTGCTACCCGTGCATGACCAAACTGGCCCAGTGCGATGTGTGCATCATGGCCCCGGAAAAATGCCATTACGATCAAGGCACCTGCCGCGAACCGTCCTGGGGCGAGCAGTTCTGCATGACCGATCATGTGGTGTACCTGGCCAACTCTTCGGGTATCAAGGTCGGCATCACCCGTGCCACTCAGTTGCCCACGCGCTGGCTTGATCAGGGCGCCAGCCAGGCGTTGCCGATCGTTCGGGTTGCCACCCGCCAGCAATCGGGCTTGGTCGAAGACCTGCTCCGCAGTCAGGTCGCTGATCGTACCAATTGGCGGGCACTGCTCAAGGGCGATGCCGAGGCGGTTGACCTGCTGGCGGTGCGTGAACAGTTGTTCGACAGTTGCGCCGAAGGCCTGACCGCCTTGCAGGCGCGCTTCGGCCTACAGGCCGTGCAGCCATTGAGCGACGGCGAAGTGCTGGAAATACGCTACCCGGTCGAGGCCTACCCGAGCAAGATCGTCAGTTTCAACCTGGACAAGAACCCGGTGGCTGAAGGCACGCTGCTGGGGATCAAAGGTCAGTACCTGATTTTCGATACCGGTGTGATCAATATTCGCAAGTACACGGCGTACCAGCTCGCCGTGCATCAGTAAAAGGACCGCCACATGCGTACCGAACAGCCGCAAGTGATCTACCTCAAGGACTATCAGGCCCCCGAGTACCTGATTGACGAGACGCACCTGACCTTCGAACTGTTCGAGGACCACAGCCTGGTCCACGCGCAGTTGGTCATGCGCCGCAATCCTGCGCGTGGTCCAGGCTTGCCGCCGCTGGTGCTAGATGGCCAACAGTTGCAGTTGATTGCAGTCGCCATGGACGACCAAGCGTTGCAAGCGGCTGACTACCAACTGGACGACAGTCATCTTACCGTGCAGCCGAAAGCGGCAAGCTTCAAGCTCGACACCAGCGTGAAGATCCACCCGGAAAGCAACACCGCGCTGGAGGGGCTGTACAAGTCCGGCAGCATGTTCTGCACCCAGTGCGAAGCCGAGGGCTTTCGCAAGATCACCTATTACCTCGACCGCCCGGACGTGATGAGCAAATTCACCACCACGGTGATCGCCGAGCAGCATCGTTACCCGGTGCTGCTGTCCAACGGCAACCCGGTCGGTACCGGCCCGCAAGAAGATGGCCGGCACTGGGCGACCTGGGAAGACCCGTTCATGAAACCGGCCTACCTGTTCGCCCTGGTCGCGGGTGACCTGTGGTGTGTCGAAGACAAATTCACCCGCCAATCGGGCCGTGACGTAACCCTGCGCATCTATGTCGAGCCGGAAAACATCGACAAATGCCAACACGCCATGACCAGCCTGAAGAAGTCCATGCGCTGGGACGAGGAGGTCTATGGCCGTGAATACGATCTGGATATCTTCATGATCGTTGCGGTCAACGACTTCAACATGGGCGCCATGGAAAACAAGGGCCTGAACATCTTCAACTCCAGTTGCGTGCTGGCCCGCGCCGAAACCGCCACCGACGCTGCGCACCAGCGAGTCGAGGCCGTGGTGGCGCATGAGTACTTCCATAACTGGTCGGGCAACCGCGTGACCTGTCGCGACTGGTTCCAGCTGTCGCTCAAGGAAGGCTTCACGGTGTTCCGCGATTCGCAATTCAGTGCCGACATGAACTCGCGCACGGTCAAGCGTATCGAGGACGTAGCCTACCTGCGTACCCACCAGTTCGCCGAAGATGCCGGCCCTATGGCGCACGCCGTACGCCCGGACAGTTTCATCGAAATCTCCAACTTCTACACCCTGACCGTTTACGAGAAGGGCTCGGAAGTAGTGCGTATGGTCCGTACCTTGCTCGGCGCCGAAGGGTTCCGCAAAGGCAGCGACCTGTACTTCGAACGCCATGATGGCCAGGCCGTGACCTGCGACGATTTTATCAAGGCCATGGAAGATGCCAATGGTGTCGACCTGACCCAGTTCAAGCGCTGGTACAGCCAGGCTGGCACCCCGCGTCTGGCGGTCAGCGAGGTGTATGACAGCGCCGCGCAAACCTACAGCCTGACCTTCCGCCAGAGCTACCCGGCGACCCCGGACAAGGTCGAGAAACACCCGTTCGTGATACCGGTCGAGCTCGGCCTGCTCGATGCCCTGGGCAACGACATCGGCCTGCGTCTGCAGGGTGAAGCGTCAGCTGCAGGCACCTCGCGGGTGCTGTCGGTGACTGAAGCCGAGCAAACCTTCACCTTCGTCGATGTGGCTGCCAAGCCACTGCCTTCGCTGCTGCGCGGCTTCAGTGCGCCGGTGAAGCTGAGTTTCCCCTACGATCGCGATCAGCTGATGTTCCTCATGCAGCATGACAGCGACGGTTTCAATCGTTGGGAAGCCGGCCAGCAGCTGTCGGTGCAGGTGCTGCAGGAGCTGATCGCCCAGCATCAGCAGGGCAGTGCGCTGCTGCTCGACCAGCGTCTGGTCACGGCGTTGGGCACGGTACTGGCCAACGAGCAACTGGATCAGGCCATGGTCGCCGAGATGCTCTCGCTGCCAAGCGAAGCCTACCTCACCGAAATCAGCGAAGTGGCGGATGTCGATGCCATTCACGCGGCCCGTGAGTTCGCCCGCAAGCAGATCGCCGATCAGCTGTTCGACGCCTTGAATGCACGTTACCAGGCCAACCGCGGCCTCTCGCGGACAACCGAATACGTCGCCGCAGCGGAACACTTCGCTCGTCGCAGCCTGCAGAACATTGCCTTGTCGTACCTGATGCTCAGTGGCAAACCTGAAGTACTGGCCGCAACCCAGGAACAGTTCGACGCTTGTGACAACATGACCGAGCGTCTTACCGCGCTGGCCGTGCTGGTCAACTCGCCGTTTGAAGCCGAACGGGCCAAGGCGCTGGAAGTCTTCGCGGAAAACTTCAAGGACAACCCGCTGGTCATGGACCAATGGTTCAGCGTACAGGCGGGCAGCACCTTGCCGGGTAGCCTGGCACGGGTCAAGGCGCTGATGCAGCATCCGGCGTTCACGATGAAGAACCCGAACAAGGTGCGTGCCTTGATCGGCGCCTTCGCCGGGCAGAACCTGGTCAACTTCCATGCGGCCGATGGCTCTGGCTATCGCTTCCTGGCGGACCTGGTGATCGAGCTCAACGCCCTCAACCCGCAGATCGCCTCGCGCCAGCTGGCGCCGCTGACCCGCTGGCGCAAGTACGATGCGGCGCGTCAGGCACTGATGAAGGCCGAGCTGGAGCGCATTCTGGCTTCCGGTTCGCTGTCCAGCGATGTGTACGAAGTCGTGAGCAAGAGCCTGGCTTAAGGGCCAAGGGGGCTGCTTTGCAGTCCCAAATTTTTGGTTTTTCACAGAATTCTGGTAAAGGCAGAAACAGGAATGCCGATTTGATGGATGATGTTCTTTCGAGAAGACACATCTACAAATCGGCGTTCTTGTGCGCGGTGCTAATGCGTGTCTGCCCTTTTGGGGAGCGCTTTTCTATTGTCGCGATCAGGCCTGACGGCGATGGCCTGCTGATCAATCTGATTCCGCAGCTCACGAGATCCCCATCTACAGCCTGGCCGGAGGAGCTTGAAACGGGCCGTGGGCAAAGCGCATGTTGTCCAGTACCAGCACGTCACCGGTTTGCCACTCAAATACCCGAGTCTCAGCCTCATAAGCCGCGTGTATGGCTTCAAGGGTTTCGCGCTCAAAAGGCTGGCCATCGCCGTAGCACGTGTCGTAGGGAAGTGCCTGAGCCCCGACTTGCTCGAACAGTTCATTGCGCATCTGATCCGGCATGCTCGCCGGATTGAAGAACAGGCCATGGTTGAACCACAGGCGCTCGCCCGTTAACGGATGCCGATGTATCGCGTCCCGTTCATACGTCACGTAAAGGCCGTTTTCAGTCCAGTGAGGCGTCATGGCGGAATCGGCGCAATAGGCTTCAAGCGCCTGCCGGGTATCGACACCGAACACCTTCTGCCAGCTGAACCCCAGCACTTCTCCGAAGCGGCGGATGTAGCGGATCTTGCGCCGCTCGAATTCAGTAAGGAGCGGCTCGCTTAGCCGCTTGAGCACGCCTCGGCAGTCTGCAATCGGTGTCCCACCGCGGGTACTGGCCGGGGTTTCGCAATAGAAAGCAATGGTCATTGGCCACGCCACGCAATGCGAGTTCTCGTTGTGCAGAGGAATACTTTGATCAGATGAATATTCGGTCGAGGTAAAGACGTCTCCATGCACATGGGTGCGCGGCGTGGCGGGTTCTCGATAGTGGGCTGAGGTCTTGGCCAGTCGTTTGACGAATGAAGAGAACATGGCGGCCCCTTCTACCTGGAATGACCGCAACAAGACGCAGCCGTGTTGCGCCAGCAGATGCCTGGTCTGTTCCAGGCGTTCGTCGCGTAGATCATCCAATGAAACACCTGGAACACGAGGCTTCATGGTGCAAGGGGGTTCGTGTGGATCGGTACTGAACGAAACCAGCGTCTGAAGTACATCGACAGACGAAATTCCGTTTCTTTGTCGGCGGATGGTGCTCATCTTTTCTCCGGATCTGGAAGGCTGGATGGGACGTCGTGATTGACCTGTTGAATGTCCAAGACGGGTGCTGACAGGGGAGAGCGCCATAGCACTACGGTGCAAAGCACATTGAAGGCAATGGCCACGCCTAGAGCGCCAAAGGTTCCGAAGTGATGAGCGGCATAGCCACCGAAGACCGAGCCAACCGGCAAACCCACCCATGTTGTGACACGGAACGCGGCCATTGTGCGTCCCAGGAACGGTCGCGGGATCGCGGCCTGGCGAATGCTCACGGAGCTGACTTGAGAGGTCGCCACAACTGCGCCGAAGATGAAAAAAACCACGGCTGCGAGGGCTGTCAGCGTCTCAAAGCGAGACGTATAGAGGAACAGCATCAACCCAAGGCTTGTTAACGCGGCTATTAGTTTTGCCGCCAGGATGGTACGTCCCACACCCAATCGCGAGACCATCCACGTTGAGCCCAGACTCCCCAAAAGAAAGCCCGCGCCATTGGCTGAAAAGGCCACAGAGATGGTGAGTTCGGGGCGGTTTCCCAGAATCGCCACACCGCCGACAAAGATAGGCAACAGCATGCCGTAGAAAATGTTCCACGTTAGCGAGTTGAACACTACCGCACGCATTAGCGCCGACTGCACCAGCGATCGAAACCCGGAAAACTTGGGGCCAAGTGTTGTTACCGGTTTCGCAGGCGTGACGTGGGCCTTCGAACCTGGCCCCGAGCGTATTGCGGCCGTGCAGGTGATCAAGGCCGTAGCGGAAAGCAGGCACAACAGCGTGGCGGTACCTGTAGGTCCGGCTACAGCCAGCGTACTGCCGGCCAGGATGGGGCCGCCAATCTCTGCTATCGACTGGCAGATGGCCTGGATCTTGTTGGCCCAAGGCAGTTGCTCAGGCGCCACCAAGGTCGGTGTGACTGAGAGCAATGACACATCGAACAACATGCTGTGCAAGCCAACTAGAAACACCACCAGGAACAACGGTTGGATGGCGTTCGATAGGTCATTACGCTGGGATAGATAAACACTGATCGAGAAAATCACGACCAGGCCGATTTGTGACAACCCCAGGGTTTTGAGCGGCCCCAGCCGATCGACCCAGCCACCGATCAACAATCCCAGCAAAACCAGTGGCAGGGTTTCGGTGGCGACGAGAAACCCCAGTGATCGTGGATCTAGGTGCATGATGGACACCGCGATCAACGGAATCGAGGTTTGCCACACTTCCTTGACAACCAAGGTGCAGAGCGTAGCGACGATGATCCAAGTGAGTTGTCGGGTCATCCGGGTCGGC
Source organism: Pseudomonas sp. UM16 (assembly GCF_050312595.1). Taxonomy (NCBI): domain Bacteria; kingdom Pseudomonadati; phylum Pseudomonadota; class Gammaproteobacteria; order Pseudomonadales; family Pseudomonadaceae; genus Pseudomonas; species Pseudomonas sp. UM16. Next base: position 18,885 of record NZ_JBNPJT010000028.1, read on the forward strand.
AGGGGCGATAAGGTCATGAGCGCTCCTGCGTTTGGCATCTGGCCGCTGTGATGAGATCGAGCCCAGTCATTCGCCTGCCTCTGCGTTCGCGTCGCAGCGACTATCGGAACACGTCGCCCAACGTTCAAGCAGTGCGGTGAAGGACGCGCACAGCATCTCTATGGACAGGCCCAAGTACAGGCTGGTGCTGTAGCGAAAAAGCCCCACAAAGTGCTCACCGCGGCGCGTCACATGCAGCGATAGATCGAACGGGCTGGTTGCGCTGTCGATGTCCAGGCGATCCACAGTGAGGTTATGCCAATGCAGCATCTCGTCCGTCTCGTAATGCAGAGCGAACAACGTCTGAAATAGAAGGTTGCGGTTGGTTTCACGTTTTGGACGCACCGCATCGACTATCTGGTCGAACTCAAGATCTACCGGCTGATCGATGACCTCCATGAATTGATCATGAACATGGCTGACCAATTGTTGCCAGCTCAGATCGGGCGTCACCTCGAAGCGCAGGGGGACGTTGTTGACAAAAAAGCCCACCAGGTTGTCGCTTCCGGAAACTTTGCGTCCCGCGAGGTCTGTCCCAATCACCACATCCCGGCGCTCTGACAACTGCGCAAGCGTCGCGGCGTAGGCAGAGAGCATCAGCGAAAACAGGGTGACCCGCTGTTGGCGCGCGAGGCTTTCCAGGTCGCGCATCAACGGCTGCGCGAGCTCGAATACGTATTCGGCACCGGCAAAACTCTGCACCGCAGGGCGAGGGAAATCGGTGGGCAGCCCGAAGGTCTTCGGTGCGCTGTCGAATTTTTCGCGCCAGAAGCGTTGTTGGCGTTCGAGCACACCTTGCTCGGCCAGTTGGGTGCGTTTCCACTGGGCGTAATCGATGTATTGGTACGCCAGTTCGGGCAGCGAAGAAGGGCGGGCGTTGCAAAAATCGCTGTATAGCTGCGCCAGTTCTTTCAACAAAACCGACTGCGACCAGCCGTCGAACACGATGTGATGGATGACCAGCAGCAACACGTGGTGCTCAGCCCCGAGCGTGACCAACGTCGCGCGGATCAGTGCATCTTCACTCAGGTCAAACGGCCGCCGCGCACGCTCCGTGAGTAACTCGTCGAGGTTGGCAGCCGATAGCTCGACCTCCTCGAAAGGCACCGCCGCCGATGTGCGCAAAGTGATTTGCGGTTCGCCATCGTCATTGATGATGTTGGCGCGCAGGATTTCGTGGCGTTGAACGATCGCTTCCAAGGACTTCACTAAGGCGGCCTGTTGCAGCGGGCCGGTCAGGCGCAGGGCCAGTGGAATGTTGTAGACCGGATTGCCGGGCACCAACTGATCAAGGATCCACAAGCGGTTCTGTGTCATCGACAGCGGCAAGAGTTCTTCACGGGGCAGGCGCGGGATTTCTACGGCTTTGATCAACGGATCGCGAGGCTGCTGTGCGAAGAATTCGGCCTGTCTGGCGATGGTGGGTCGGTCGAAAAACTGCCTCAGGCTGATGTCCAGGCCGTCATCCCGCAGCCTGGAAATCAAGCGCATGGCCAGCAGCGAATGGCCGCCGAGATCGAAGAAGTTGTCTTCCACGCTCAAGTGCTGGACCTCAAGCACCTCGGACCAGGCTTGCGCGAGCTGGCGGGGCAGGCCTTCGGCGGGGAGGGCGCCGTGGCCGCCGGTTGCGGCTTGCGGTTGCGGCAATGCACGTCGGTCGATCTTGCCGTTTTGGGTCAAAGGCCATTGATCAACCCCGACGAACGCGGCGGGCACCATGTATTCGGGCAATTCCCGGCGCAGGCCTTCTCGCAAGGCTGTGCTGTCGTTTGCACGATGAGCCGGCATGACATAGGCGATCAGGTGCGCTTCTGTGGCTTGAGTGTCGGCCAGTACCAAGGCGTCCGTCACTCCTTCCTGCTGCCTCAGCGCATGGGCGATTTCGCCCAACTCAATGCGAAAGCCTCTGAGCTTGACCTGGTCGTCCATGCGGCCCAGGAATTCATAGCAACCATCCGGGAGTCTGCGGGCCCTGTCGCCCGTCAGATAGACCCGGGTTTTTTCGAGTCCGCCCAGGTCCAGCCAACGAAAGCTCTCTTCTGTCAGAGCCGCATTATCCTTATAGCCGTTTGCTAATGGCTTGCCGGCCACAGATAGCTGCCCGGCAGCGCCCCAGGGCACCGGTTGAAACGACTCGTCCAAAATAAGCAACTGCGCTCCAGCGGCGGGTGATCCAAGTGGTGCGTTGATGGGGGTGAAGTGCCCCTCTCCTTGCCAGAAAGCGACGTTGATGGTGGTCTCGGTAGGTCCATAAAAAACGCAAAACGGCAGCGGGTTAAGCGCTATGAAATCCTGTAGGAGTTTCGTGGGAACAGCCTCTCCACCGCTCATGAAACGCTTAATCGTGGAAGGAAGCACCACCCCAAGGTGCACAAACTCCAGCATCAAAGACGGCACAAGGCGAAGATGGGTGATCCGCTGCTCGGCACACAGAGAGGCCAGAATTCGAGGATCCAACCAATTGGATTGCCGCCCAGGAAGCACTATTGCCGCCCCCTGCAACAACGGCCAAAAGACTTCACGTATAAACACATCGAAGGTTGGAGCAGTACTGACAAGAACCCGATCCGAAGAGGTCAGCGCGAAGGCTTCCACCATCCAAGAGAGAAAGTTCTCCAGTGCCGCGTGGCCAACTTCCACACCCTTGGGAGTGCCTGTGGAGCCGGATGTGTAAATCAGGTAAGCGGGATGTTCAGCATCCATTGAAATGATTGGAAGAGGGGCGTCATTGACGAACTCACCGGCGCCAATCGCTTGTGCTCCAGCCGCGTGCAGCTCGGCCAGAATAGCGCCCTCGGCGACCAGAATCAGCGGCGCTTGCAGACTGTCTAATATTGTATTTCGCCGCTTGACTGGCGTATCCGGATCAATGACGACGAATGGGACGCCTAGCAACAGGCATGCGCACAAAGTACCGATTAGTTCATATGAGGCTGTATCGATAATAACGATCGGGCGGCCCTTTGTAGCGCCAAGTTCCAACAGGCGCCAGCCTGTAGCGTTCACGAAGTCGTACAACTGACGGTACGTCCAGTCTTGAATGTCGGACTTGATCGCTAAGTTCTCTGCGCCTGTGCGCAAGGCCTCGTGCAGGTTGGCAAGAAGGTCAACTTTCTGTACTTCATTCGAGCGCTTATGGGAATTCACCGATAATGAACTGCAGTCTCGCGTAGGATTGAGCCACTCATTTATTTCCGTGCATATCATATGACCCAAGTCTGCTAGTGCGAGCTTGCTGGTGGCGGCAGAATGCCCACTCAAAATCAGTGATCCTGGCGCAGAGGGTAATACCCCCTCGATAAAAGAGATGACGACCTCAGAGGTTGAAGCAGGCGCGGCGTGCAAGTTGAGTTGAAAACCTGTAGGGTCAGCGCATTTACTTCCCAAACCACATTCGAACACGAGGCTTATGGCGCCGGGGGATTCAGCCGGTTCAGTATCTGTTTCAAAGGAGGCGTCTATAAAACGCGCCGCCTTGCTCAGTACATCTTCTGATTTTTCTTGCTCTGTCTCCCACTGCGCCGGTAAATATCGGCGAAGTGCGTATGGGCCATAGGCATCAGCAAGTTCAGAATGCGCGCGTCCTTCGTGGAGGATTGTGAACCCAGAGGGTTCCGTCGAGTAAAGGCGTTTCCAGACTCTATGAGAGGCCGCCAACAACACCGCTTCTTTCGAGACGCCGGTCTTGGAACACACTGTGCAGATCTGTTCCATGGCATCAGTATTTATCTGCACTAACGTAGAACAGGTACCTTGTCCGTCTGGTTTGTCTTGGAATCCGTACGGTTTAAGGCTTGCGTTGAAGGCGTGAGGTTTACTCTCAGTCTCTGGTTGTGGTTCAAGTTTACGCTCGTTCAGAAAGTCTATGACTTCAACGAACTGCACCGCAGGGTCTTGATCAACTGTTTGGGCCAAGGTCTGCTGGTGATAAAGCCGCGCAAGATCCCTGGCGAAGAGCCGGAGGGTAGGTAAGTCTCCGAACACGGGTGACAGCAGGAGAGAAAGGCAGCGCTCACCTGACTCTGTAAGACTATCTGTGAGTAGCAGAGCCTGTTCGTAACCACTTCCCCTCCAACAATCTAAAAGCATCTCGAAGGCATCGCTCGTCGATGGGACTTTGGAGTGCAAACCTAACCGTCGTAGCTCGGAAGTGGGAAGAATGGCTTGAAACGGGGTGCTGGAATAGTTGGGGGAAGTAACCTTCGAACGTAGGACTTCATTCCGGGAGATCACTGCATCCACGGCGTTAGATAGTAATGTGGGGTCAGCTGGGAATGACCAGGTGATGGTTGCCAGATAGGGCGATACACCATTTATGGATTCGGGCGCGTGGTGCACTGCCTTCAAGCGTCGAGACTGTTCTATAGAGAGCGCATATACTGTATCGGGTATGTTTTTCATGACGTCGCCCCCATTGTTTCGGTCAACTGGTGGGTTGCCTTTGATGAGATGTCGCATGTGAGGTTTGCTCTTTTTGTTTGTCTTTGGTCTAGCGAGCACATGTATTAAAAAGCCCGCTGCTACGATGCGTAGAGCTGCCGGGAGACTAAGTGGTGCCACTGCGCCGAATGAAAGAAGCGTCAGGGCGATCAAAGTGCGAGCGTTGGAAGTGTCTGTTAAATCGCCTGGCCAATTTATTGGTGTGAATAATTAGGGCGAAAATTTCTTCAGTGATGAGTGGAGCATCTGCGTAGCCTTGGTCTTAATTTCATTGGACGGTAATAGGGATTCCGGAAAAAATCAAACACCTCAATCGACACGTCTCTCGTCACGTTTAGTGGCTGTCCCACTATCTCCCTAGGAAAACGAGTAATGGTGTTGTCAGTGCCGTTGAAAAAATCGACATTATCAAAAGGGCGATGTAGGTTTTTTCCGACAGCATTCCAGCTTTAAGATATACAGTCAGGATCGCCAATTTAACGATAACTTTAGTATTCATCAGTACCCCGACCTATGATGAGACTATAGACCTCATGGTAATCATCCTGCCCCTACCATACGGACTTAGGGCCTTTCCGAGCCTGAGCAATAGCAATGGCAGCCAAAGCCGAAAATTTGGGGCGGCGCAAATCCCTAGCGAGACCAAAAGACCGGAGTAGGCAATGAAGATTGGCGTAAAAAATAATTTACCCAATCCGCCAGCCCATTGATGCCATTCTTGCGCGTTAGGAAACACATCATGAAACACTTAAGCTTCAATAACTACTTCAAGCGTCTGATGAAAACCGAGCAGGGCCCCCACCAGTTCGCCGCAGCCTGCAGAACATTGCCTTGTCGTACCTGATGCTCAGTGGCAAACCTGAAGTACTGGCCGCAACCCAGGAACAGTTCGACGCTTGTGACAACATGACCGAGCGTCTTACCGCGCTGGCCGTGCTGGTCAACTCGCCGTTTGAAGCCGAACGGGCCAAGGCGCTGGAAGTCTTCGCGGAAAACTTCAAGGACAACCCACTGGTCATGGACCAATGGTTCAGCGTGCAGGCGGGCAGCACCTTGCCGGGCGGTCTGGCACGGGTAAAAGCGCTGATGCAGCATCCAGCGTTCACTATGAAGAACCCGAACAAGGTACGTGCCTTGATCGGTGCCTTCGCTGGCCAGAACCTGGTCAACTTCCATGCTGGCGATGGCTCTGGCTATCGCTTCCTGGCGGATCTGGTGATCGGGCTCAACGCCCTCAACCCGCAGATTGCCTCGCGGCAATTGGCGCCGTTGACCCGCTGGCGCAAATACGACGCCGCCCGTCAGGCGCTGATGAAGGGCGAACTGGAGCGCATTCTGGCGTCCGGTTCGCTGTCCAGCGATGTTTATGAAGTGGTGAGCAAGAGCCTGGCTTAAAACTCATCTGCAGGGGCGGGTTGACCGGGGCGGCGCTGGTCAACCCGCCCCTGCAACGTCCGCATTTCCCTCGCTTAACAAAAGATAACGTCCCGTTCGTTGTCAGCCCTTCAAAAACCCCGATAGGATGGCTCTCAGCTTTTGCGGGGCTCTGGAACACGGTTTTTCGCAGTACCTGCAAATAGATTGACCCAAATAACAATAATCGGGGGACACATCTATGACCGAGCCATACATGGCAGGTACCGGCGGCGCAGCGCGCGCGCGCCCATGGGCATTGGCCGCCAGCGGTTTGCTGGTGATGGCGATGGGGTTGTCGGCCACCACGGTTGTGGCGGCAACGTCCGAGGCCAAGGTCTACTCAACAGAATCGGCCAAGGCCGAAAGGAGCCTGTTGCTCGACGTGACCCAAGCCGGCCCACGCCTGATCACTGTCGGTGATCGCGGCCATATTCTCTTCTCCGATGACCAGGGCAAGACCTGGACCCAAGCCAAAGTGCCGACCCGGCAACTGCTCACCGCCGTTTATTTTGTCGACGCCAAGCAGGGCTGGGCGGTCGGCCACGACGCGCAGATCCTGGCCAGCAGCGACGGCGGGGTGACCTGGACCAAGCAATTCGAAGACCTGCAACGTGAAGCACCGCTGCTCGATGTCTGGTTCAAGGACGCCGAGCATGGCTTTGCCGTGGGTGCCTATGGCGCCTTGCTGGAAACCACCGACGGTGGCAAACAGTGGCTCGATGTCGCTGAACGTCTGGACAACGAAGACCAGTTCCACCTCAACGGCATAGCCCAGGTCAAAGAGGCCGGCCTGTTCATCGTCGGCGAGCAGGGCAGCATGTTCCGCTCCAGTGACGACGGCCAGACCTGGCAGAAGCTTCAAGGCCCCTATGAAGGCTCGCTGTTTGGTGTGATCGGCACCGCCCAGCCGCGCACACTGCTGGCCTACGGGCTGCGTGGCAACCTCTACCGTTCCACAGATTTTGGCGACAGTTGGCAACAGATCGAACTGAAGGCCGCCCGCGGTGCCCTCGAATTTGGCCTGGCAAGCGCTACGCTTCTGGCTAATGGCAACCTGGTATTGGTCGGCAACGGTGGCAGTGTCCTGCGCAGCAGCGACGACGGTCAGACCTTTAGCATCTTCAACCGCGCCGATCGCATCGCTCTGGCGGCTGTCAGCGCTCGCAATGGTGAGGGACTGGTGCTGGTTGGCCAGGGTGGTGTGCACCTGGCCTCGGCCCAGGGCGCCGAAGGAGTGCAGCCATGAGCCAGCAGGAGCAGTTCAACATGAATCAGCAGCACCATCACGACAAGGCGACGCTGCTTGAGCGCCTGATCTTCAACAACCGCCCGGTGGTGATCCTGATCTGCCTGCTGGTCAGTGTGTTCCTGTTCTGGCAGGCCATGCAGATCCGTCCTTCGACCAGCTTCGAGAAAATGATTCCGCTTGAGCATCCTTTCATCGAGAAGATGCTCGAACACCGCAACGATCTGGCCAACCTTGGCAACACCGTGCGCATCTCGGTGGAAGCCACCGATGGCGATATCTTCAGCAAGGACTACATGGAGACCTTGCGTCAGATTCACGACGAGGTCTTCTACATTCCAGGGGTTGACCGCTCCGGGCTGAAATCGCTGTGGAGTCCTAGCGTGCGCTGGACCGAGGTGACCGAAGAAGGCTTTGCCGGTGGTGAAGTCATTCCCAACACCTACGACGGCTCGCCTGACAGCCTCGATTTACTGCGCAACAACGTGCTCAAGTCCGGCCAGGTCGGTCGCCTGGTAGGCAACAACTTCAAGTCGAGCATCATCGATGTGCCGCTGCTGGAGTCTTACCCGGACCCGCAGGACCAGAGCAAACTGATCAAGCTCGACTACCAGCAGTTCTCCCATCAGCTGGAAGAGAAAATCCGCGACAAGTTCCAGGCGCAAAACCCTAATGTGAAGATTCACATCGTCGGTTTCGCGAAAAAAGTCGGTGACCTGATCGATGGCCTGGTGATGGTAGCGATGTTCTTCGCTATCGCCTTGGTGATCACCTGGGTCCTGCTGTACTGGTTCACCTGGTGTATCCGCAGCACCATTGCCGTACTGATCACCACCCTGGTGGCGGTGGTCTGGCAACTGGGGTTGATGCATGCGGTGGGCTTCGGCCTGGATCCGTACTCGATGCTGGTGCCATTTCTGATCTTCGCCATTGGTATTTCCCACGGTGTGCAGAAGATCAACGGTATTGCCCTGCAATCGAGCGACGCCGATAACGCCCTGACCGCTGCCCGACGCACCTTCCGCCAGTTGTTCCTGCCGGGGATGATTGCGATTCTGGCCGACGCCGTCGGCTTCATTACCTTGTTGATCATCGACATCGGCGTGATCCGCGAGCTGGCAATCGGTGCTTCGATCGGCGTGGCGGTGATCGTGTTCACCAACCTGATCCTGCTGCCGGTGGCGATTTCCTATGTCGGCATCAGCAAGAAAGCCATCGAGCGCAGCAAGAAGGACGCGACCCGCGAGCATCCGTTCTGGCGCTTGCTGTCCAACTTCGCCAGCGCCAAGGTCGCGCCGGTGTCCATCGTCCTGGCCTTGCTGGCCTTCGGTGGCGGCCTCTGGTACAGCCAGAACCTGAAGATCGGTGACCTCGACCAGGGCGCACCGGAGTTGCGTCCGGATTCGCGCTACAACAACGACAACAGCTTCATCATCAACAACTACTCGACCAGCTCCGACGTACTGGTGGTGATGGTCAAAACGCCGACCGAGGGCTGTTCGATCTACTCGACCATGGCGCCGATCGACGAGCTGATGTGGAAGATGGAGAACACCCCAGGCGTGCAGTCGGCGATTTCCCTGGTTACCGTCTCCAAGCAGATGATCAAGGGCATGAACGAAGGCAACCTGAAATGGGAAAGCCTGTCGCGTAACACTGACGTGCTCAACAGCTCCATCGCCCGCGCCGACGGTCTGTACAACGCCGACTGCTCGCTGGCACCGGTGCTGGTGTTCCTCAACGACCACAAGGCGGAAACCCTCGATCGGGCGGTCAATGCCGTGAAAGAGTTTGCCGATACCCATAACAAGGAAGGCCTGGAGTTCCTCCTGGCGGCCGGTAACGCCGGGATTGAGGCGGCCACCAATGAGGTGATCAAGTCGGCTGAGCTGACCATCCTGATTCTGGTGTACATCTGTGTGGCGGTGATGTGCATGATCACCTTCCGCTCGTTTGCCGCGACCCTGTGCATCGTGCTGCCGCTGGTGCTGACCTCGGTGCTCGGCAACGCGCTGATGGCGTTCATGGGCATCGGCGTCAAAGTCGCGACCTTGCCGGTGGTGGCGCTGGGTGTGGGTATTGGTGTCGATTACGGCATCTACATCTACAGCCGCCTGGAAAGCTTCCTGCGTGCCGGCCTGCCGTTGCAGGAAGCCTACTACCAGACGCTCAAGTCGACCGGTAAAGCCGTGCTGTTCACCGGCCTGTGCCTGGCCATTGGCGTGTGCACCTGGATTTTCTCGGCGATCAAGTTTCAGGCCGACATGGGCCTGATGCTGACCTTCATGTTGCTGTGGAACATGTTCGGCGCACTGTGGCTGTTGCCAGCGCTGGCACGGTTCCTGATCAAACCGGAGAAAATGGCCGGCAAGGCGAGCGGATCGATTTTCGCTCACTGATCGGTGTGGTAAGCGGGGCTACTGTGTAGCCCATCGCCGGCAAGGCCGACTCCTACAGAGGTTGTAATTTCTGTGGGGGCCGTGCTTGCCGGCGATGCGTTAGAGGATGGAGTATCATGGCGTTTTTCCAGCCGATGATACCTGCGCAATGACAACCCTTTCCCAAGCCCTCGAAACGTGCGACATGCTCCTGATCGACGGCTTGCACGCGTTTGCCTTCACCTTCGATGACACCGGCCTGCAGATCGAATGCATGGACGGTCGAGCCCGCAAGACATGGTCCTTTTCCCCCGAGCAAATTACCGCCGCCCGAGCCGACGGTCAGGATTGGTTGATCGCTGCCGACAGTGCCGAGCATCGACTAGTCTGTATGAGTGCCTTTCGCGCACCGGATGAGGATGAGGATGACGATGAAGCGCCAGCTGACGACCCTGCTGATCGCTAGTGCCATGAGTGTGATCAGCACTGCCCACGCAGCGCAGCTGCTGGTGGGGAGTTACACCGATGGCGCCAGTGAAGGGCTATACCGTTATGCCTTCAGCAGTGTCAGTGGCCAGATTGGTGCCAAGCCATTGCAGGTGCTCAGGAGTGAAAATCCCTCCTGGCTAACCCTGTCGATTGACCATCGGCTGTTGTTCGCGGTCAACGAGAACGGCGCGGGTCAGGGCCAAGCCAGCAGTTTTTCCGTCAGCGCCAAAGACGGCACCCTCAAACCTCTCAACCAGATCAGCAGCGGCGGCGACGAGCCGACCCATGCCAGCCTCAGCCATGACCAGCGTTACCTGTTCGTCGCCAACTACGGTGTGCAACCGACACCTGGCGGCAGCTTGAGCGTGTTGCCGGTGGCCAAGGACGGCAGGTTGAGCGCCTTGGTGCAGCAGGACCAGCACAAGGCCAGCGGTGCCAACCCGCAACGCCAGGCCGGCCCGCATGTGCATTCGGTGGTGTCCTCGCCGGATGGTCAATACGTGTTCGCCAGCGACTTGGGCGCCGACAAGATATTTATCTACCGCTATGATGGCGCCAGTCCCAAGCACCCGCTGAGTCCGGCCACGCCTGCATCGGTCGAGCTGCCACCGGGTAGCGGTCCGCGTCATCTGCTGTTCAGCAGCGACGGCAAGCAGGCCTACCTGACCCTGGAAATGAGCGCGCAGGTGGTGGCCTTTGATCACGATGACGGCAAACTGATCGAACGCCAGCGCTTGCCGTTGACTGAGCAAAACGATGCCGCAGCCAAGGCCGCAGGCGCCTTGCACCTGTCGGCTGATGGGCGCTTTCTGTATGTCAGCAATCGTGGCACGGCCAATGAGTTGGTGGTCTTTGCGGTGGATGACGACAGCGGCAAGCTGATGCAAGTGCAGCGGCGCAGCGTGGAGGGTGATCATCCCCGCGAGTTCGTCATCGACCCGACGGGCAAGTTCCTTTTGGTGGCTAATCAGAAGAGCAACGAGATAGTGGTGATTAGCCGCGATCCACGCAGCGGCCTGCTGGGTGACACGGTGCAGAAGGTGTCCCAGGACGCACCGTCGGACCTCAAGTTCATCGACTGACTATCAACCGCCTTGATAATGGCTACTGCTGCAATGAATTTCTGTGCGCCGCGCCAGCGGCGTAAGTTTGAACCACGGCCTGCAACGGCCACTTCAAACCACAGACTTCGAGGTCAGCGCCATGAACTTCAATCTTTTCCCGGTCATTGCCGCTTCTGCCATTTCTGCTTCGGTTGCCTTGCCTGCGCACGCTCAGGTTGAAATCAGCGAGCGTAAGTCCTCTACCCTCAGCTACACCCAGAAATACTTGCAACAAAGTGCCAACTTCTATGCCGCGCTGGACCACAAGTCGCAGCACGGGGGCATGTAAATTTTCTGGTAATGGCATATCGCCATGTGATTAAATTTGGCGCTAAATTTTTGACTCTTCTCGATCAGGGGATGAAGCATGATCTGGCGCATCGTGGCGGTACTGCTGTTTCTCTATTCTTCGCCGATCCTGGCGTTGTGAGGCCTTTGGAACTAACGTGCCATGATCGCCTTGAACAACGGCGACTCAAGCCAGCCCTGCAACCAGGCACGCAGGTGCGGGTAGGGCGCTTTGGCGAACCACTCGGGTTCCACTGCGCAAAACTGACGCATCAACGGTAGCAAGGCCGCATCGGCCAAGCTTGGATGTTCGCTGAGTAGATAGGCGTGCTGGGCCAGCAGTGCATTCAATTCGGCCAGCCAAGGTTCAGCCTGCTGGCGATAGTGTTCACGGGAATGCTCCGGATAGCGTTCGGCGTATTTGTACAGGTTGGCCTGGACCTTGAAGTCGCAGTCATTACGTGCGATCAAGGCATCAGCTGCTTCTGCCGCCAGAGGGTCGGCGCGTAACAGCCAATCCTGCGGATCATGCCGGGCCAAAGCCCAGCGCATGATCTCCAGGCTCTCATCGAGTACCTGCTCACCGGTACTCAACACTGGCACCGTGCCTTTGGGCGACAGGGCGAGCAGCTCGGCCGGCTTGACCTTGAGGCTGACCTCATGGATGGCCACCGGGCATTCGCTGTAACGCAGCGCCAGGCGTGCGCGCATGGCCCACGGGCAGCGGCGGAACGAGTAGAGAATCATCCGCTGACCTCCACTGTACTCAAGCCATTGCCCTGACGGCGCACCTGGATCTGGACCGGAATGCGCTCGTGCATTTCCTGCACGTGGGAAATCACCGCGACCTTGCGGCCTTGAGCCTGTAGGCCATCGAGGGCATCCATGGCCAACTGCAACGACTCCGGATCAAGGCTGCCGAAGCCTTCGTCGATAAACAGCGATTCGATGCGCAAGGTGCTTGAGGCCATCGATGCCAGACCCAAGGCCAGGGCCAACGATACCAGGAAGGTTTCGCCACCGGACAATGAGTGCACCGAGCGCAATTCATCGCCCATCTCAGTATCCAATACCAATAAGCCAAGCAGGCTACCGCCGCGCTTGAGGCGATAGCGTCGAGCTAGCTGACGCAGTTGGGCATTGGCGTGATGCACCAGCAAATCGAGGTTGTAGCCCTGGGCGATCTTGCGGAAGGTGTCGCCAGTGGCCGAGCCGATCAAGGCATTGAGCCGCGCCCAACGCTGCCATTCGGCGTAGGTCTGAGCCATACGCTCGGCTAAGGCCTGATTGGCCTGTTGGCGGCGTTGATCGTCGGCCTGCTCGGCACGCAATTCGGCACACACCTGTTCACTGCCAGTCAGTTGTACCTGCACCGTATGCAGGGCCTGCTCGAGGGCCTCGGCGGGCAGCTCCAGCGTGGCCAGAGCCTGATGCTGCTCCAGGCGCTGCTGGCGTTCTGTGAGCAGGATCAGTGCTTGCTCCAGCGCTTTGTCACTGTCCTGCAGGCGTTGGCGAAGTTGGCTGACGGCGTCGTCATCAAAACCCAGTAATTGCTCCAGGCCACTGTCATCCAATTTTGGATGCTGCTGACGCCACTGCTCGATTTGACTGCGAACCTCGGCGTGTTCTTGTTCCAAGGCATTTAAGCGCTCACCTTTGGCCTTGAGTTCAGCGGCCAGCTCAATCAGTCGCGCCTGGGTTTCCTGTAATTGCTGGCCCGCCTCGGCCTGTTGCTGGCGAGCGTGCTCGACCGCCTGCTCCAGGTGCTGCTGCCACTGCTCGGCGCCCGCATGCTCACCAAGCAGTTGGGAGAGGCTGGCCTGGCAATGCTGCTGTTGGCGCTCAAACTCGCTGAACTGCTGCTGTAGCTCGGCTTTTTTCAGTTCCCGCGTCTGTTGCTGGAGTTGCGCCTTGTCCAGAGATTGCTGGCGATCACTGTGTTCTTGCTGCTCGTCCTTGCGCCGTTGCAGCAGGTCCAGGCGCAAGGCCAGTTGCTGGTCCAGGTGCAGGAAGGTAGCCGCAGGCTCGCAGCGCAAGTCATCGAGAACAGGCGCTGGTAGCACGCTAGCGAAGCTCGCCAGGTCTTGCTCCAGGCGCGCTTGATCGGCAGCCAGGGCTTGTTGCTGGTGGCTTAGCTGTTGAATGGCCTGCTGGCTGGCGTCGCTGGCAATCTGCAGCTGCTGTTGCAGGCGCGCGGCATCTTTTTGCAGGGTCAGCAGGGTGTTCTGACGCTGTTCGTCGCGGTTGATGTCGTCGCTCAGCCGGCGCGACTGTAATTGCAGCCAGGCATCGCGTTGGCTGCAGTCCTGTTCCAGCAGCACTGTGTGGAGCGGGTGTGCCTCAAGGTCCGGAGCGATGGCTTGCAGCTGTTCGAGCAGTTGCTCTTGTTGGTGCAGGTACTCTTTGATCTGGCCGTTGACGCCACCCAGTTGCGTGCGAAGTTCATCCAATTGCTGCTTCAGCGCGTCGACTGCTTGCTGGGCGTTGTGCTCTTCGTTCTGGTCATGGCGGCCCAGGCTCTGCAGCAGCGCTTCAGGCTGGTGATACGGATGTTCCTGGCTGCCGCACACCGGGCAGGGCTGATCATCTTGAAGTTGCGCCCGCAGTTCTTCGACGCTTTGGCTGCGGGCCAGGCGCTGGCGTTCGAGCAGTTGCCGGGTGACCGTCAGGGCCTGTTCGGCAGTGGTCAACTGGTTCTTGCCGTTGAGGCCGGCACTGATCAACTGTTCGCGCTGTTTGAGGGCGGCTTGCTGGCGCTCGCGCAGGGCGGCCTGACGTTGTTCCAGTGCTTGCTGTTGTTGCCACAGGTGGCTGAGTGTTTCCACCTGGCGCTGTTGCTGGCGGTTTTTCTGCAGCAGCTCGCCGAGCAGACCAATCTGTTCTGCCAGGGCTTCGGGTTCGGCCTGAGCTTCGTGGTAGAGCAGGGCGATGGCGGCGCGTTGTTGCTCCAGGGCGGCGCTGGCCTGTTCGACCCGTTGCTGCAGGCCCGGCAATTCGCCGCGCCCCTGGTTCAGTCGGTTGCCCAGTTGCATCAACTGCTGCAAGCGATCGCGGTAAGCGTGCCAGGCATCACTCAAGCCCGCCAGGGATTCGCTGTGCACAAGCTGTTCGCTGATCTGGCCGAGACGTTCTTCGCTCAGTCGCTGGTGTTCCGCCAACTGCAGCAGTTGTTGCTGGCCTTCATTGCAGGCGTGCTCAGCCTGTTGCTTGAGAGCCTGGCAGGTGGCCAGTTCCTGGGTCAGTCGGGTCAGGCTGTTTTGTTCGGCAAAGGCCTGGCGCAGCAAGGGTGCGCTTTCGCTCTGTCGGGCCAGGGCTTGAGTCAGCGCCTCTTGCGCGCCGAGCTGTTGTTCGTGCAGTTGCTGCTGGCATGCTTGCAGCTCACCGTGCTGCTGGTGCAAGGCACTGATACTGGCGGACAACGGCGTGAGCTGGCTGCTCAAGGCCTGTTGACGGGCAAATTGGTGACGCTGCGGTGCCAGGTGCTCCAAGCGCACCAGGTTCAAGCGCTCACCTTGCAGGTTGTCGCTGTGCTGCTGAGCGCTGAGCAATTGCTCGCTGCTGCTGTGCACCTGGGCTTGCAGTTGCTGCAGCTCGTTCAGCCAAGCGCGTTGCAGCTCCAGTTGGCGTAGCTGCGCCTGTTCGCCCTTCAAGCGCTCTTGCGCCTGCTTGTAGCGTTGATCAAGGTCGGCACGGGCTTGGTCTGACAGCGGCATGACCCCGGCGGCTTGCTCCTGCAGCGCTTTGTGCGCTTCTTCGGCCTCTTTGCTCTTACTATAGGCGCGGCGCCCAAGCTGGCTGTAGATCGCCGTGTTGGTGAGCTTTTCCAGCAGTTCACTGCGGTCTTTGTCGTCGGCCTTGAGGAATGCACTGAACTCACTCTGGGCCAGCATCACGGCGCGGGTGAACTGCTCGAAGTTCAAGCCCAGGCGCGATTCGATCAGCTGTTTGTATTCGCCCTTGCTCTGGTTGCTCAACAGTTGATCGCTGTCCAGGTCCTGCAGGCTCTGGCGACTGCCTTGCAGTTTGCCGTTGGCCTTGTCGCGGGCGCGATTGGCCTCCCAGCGTGCACGGTAGCGGCGACCATCAATGCCGACGAAGTCGACTTCGGCAAAGCCGCTGCCCGTGCCACGGCGCAGCAAGGTACGCGGATCACTGGTGAGAATGTCGCTGTCGACTTCCGGTAGCTTGGTTTCCCGGCCGATGTTGCTCAGCCGCGGTACGGCACCGAACAGCGCCAGGCACAGGGCATCGAGTAGGGTGCTCTTGCCGGCACCGGTCGGGCCGGTGATGGCGAACAGGCCAGCGCTGGCCAGCGGTTCGGCGGTAAAGTCGATTTCAAATGGACCGGCCAGCGATGCCAAGTTCTTCAGGCGGATGGCGAGAATCTTCATGGCTGTTCCTCTTGCTGCTGAACGTCCTGCAACAACAGGGCGAAATCGGCCAGGGTCTGCTCGTCCACGGTATTGCCGTAGGCCTGAGTCCAGGCGCGGCTGAACAGTTCCTGCGGGGTCATCTGCCCCAGCTCTACCAGGGCTGTGTCATCCATCTCTGCACTTTCACGGTTGCCTGCATACTCGGCGCCGATGCGCACCAGGCGCACGGCCTTGCCCTGCAACGCGTTTTCCAGTTGCTGGCGCAGGTCCGGCTGCGGCTCGTCCAGGCGCACCCGCACTTCCAGCCAGGGTTGACGTTGTGGGTCTTCGAGCAGGTCGATCACTGGCAAATCAGCCAATTGCTCGAGAATTTCAGGCAAAGGCGCCGGCCCCAGGCGTTGCAAGTGCACCGCGCGTGGGATCAGCCGTGATTCAACACTGGCCAGAGCGCTGCCATCGAGTTCGATTTCGAGGATCTGGTGCTGATAGCCGATTTCCGAGAACGACAGCGGAATCGGCGAGCCGCTGTAGCGAATGCGTTCTTCGCGGTTCACCCGCTGTGGCTTGTGCAGGTGCCCCAGGGCGACGTAGCTGATGTCCTTGCTGAACAGATTGGCGGGCAAGGCTTCGGCGTTGCCGATGATCAGGCTGCGCTCGGAGTCTTCTGAGACAGAACCGCCGGCCATGTGCGCGTGGCTGACGGCGATCAACGCCTGACCGGGCTTGCGTCGCTCAAGTGCTGCGGCGATCAAGCGCTCATGCACCTGGCCGATGCCACGCAGGTAATCGTCGCCCAAGTGTGCACCGGTGACTTCGGCCGGGCGCAGAAAGGGCAGGGCCAGGCACCAGGCAGCGACTTTGCCGCGGGCATTGGTCAGGGGAATCAGCAGGCGCTCGCTGTCGAGTACACCTTCATCCAGCCATTGCACCCGGCCCAGGGCGTGGGTGCGCAGGCGCCGCATTAACGGTGCCGGCAGTTCGATACGCGAACCGGAGTCGTGGTTGCCGGCAATCATCACGATATTGAGCTTCGGTTGTTGCTCGTGGGCCTGGACGATGAAGTCGTACAGACGCTCCTGCGCTTTGACTGGCGGATTGACCGTGTCGAAGATATCACCCGCGATCAGCAGCGCGTCAGGTTGGCGCAGTTTGAGCTGGCCAAGCAGCCACTCGAGAAAACAGGCGTGTTCGAAGTCGCGTTCCTGGCCATGCAGGGTTTGTCCCAGGTGCCAGTCAGAGGTGTGAAACAGACGCATGAAGGGTTCCGCAGATTGCCGGCGCAACGCAGAGGGCGTCACGCCTTGGGGTTATTTGGGATACAACGGCGGCAAGCTGCCGTTTTCGCTCGCGGTCGGTTGGCTATGTTCAGCCGTCGGAATGGTGCCGATCGCACGCCAGAGCTCATCACCCTGCCAATAGTGCCCGCTTTCGCTGTAGAGGGCACCGTTGAGGCCGTCCAGGGCGTCGGACAACGGCACGAAGCGGGCAGCCATTTGCGCCAGGGTTTCCGGCTGTTGTCGGGCCCAGGCATCCAGGGCCTGGCGAGTAGCCTGGGGATCGTTGGCCTGGCACGCACGTTTGAGGTCGTCCAGCAGGGTGCGCGGGCTCGGTCCAGTTTGGGCGGCGCGCAGTACAGCCGGTTGCGAGCGGGCGCGCCACCACAGGGTAAAACCGGCCAGGGTGCTCAGGGCCAGTAGCAAGGTACTCAATTGCCAGGGCCAGAGTGGGCGGGTAGTAACGCTGACCGGGTCGATGTTGGCCGGCTTGTCGGCGCTCAGGGCCGGGTTGTCCTGAATCTGCAGGCTACGTGCCGGCAAGCTGCTGTGTTCCAAGTGGTCTTCGCGGGTGTTCCACCAGAATACTTCCTGAGCTGGCAACTCCAGCGTGCCGCTGTGGGTCGGGACCAAGGCTTCGCGTTCTTCACGGATGCCGAGTAAGCCGCGGTCGTTGACCTGGTTGCGCAGTTGCGGCTGGTCCGGGTAGCGGCGCAAGCCGGTGACCTCGGTTGCTGGCAGCGGCGGCAATTGGGCGCTCGACAGGCCTTCCGCCTGTACCGTCACCGTGCGGGTCAGTGAGTCGCCGATCTGAATCTGTTGTTGCCCAGGATCCGGGCTCCAATGCTCTTCCAGGCTCAGGTTGCTGGTCGGCAACCAAGGGGCATTGGCGGGGTAGTCGGCGGGGATCGGGTTGACCGTCAGTACCAGTGGCGTAGAGCTGACCCGCACCTGCTTGCCAGCCCTGGGTGAATTAAGCTCCTGATCGGCGTCGTTCTGCGCCGCCGTGGCGCTGAATGCCAGGGCCGGGATGTTCAAGTCCCCGCTGTGCTGCGGGTAGATCGCGTAGCGCATTTCGATCACACCATGGCGTACGCCATCGATGACTTTTTCGAAGGTCCGCGACTCACCCAGAGGCTCGACCTTGGCGTTGTCGATCTGTAGCGGACTCAAACTGCTGTCATCGTACAGCGGCACCGAATGATAGATGCTCAGGGTCAGCACTGCCTGGGCCTGCACGTAGACCTCGGGTTGATCGAGGCTGGCATCGATAAACACCGGGCCGTGATTTTCGTTGCTGGCCTCTTGCGTCAGTACTTGCAGGCTGATTGGTTCGCTGCGCAATTCGCCCATTTGCAGGGCGGGGATTTCTACGCTGCCACTCTGGCGCGGCAGCAGGGTGATGATCCAGCGAGTACCGGCGACACTCTGATCGTCGAGGCTGTTCAGGCTGTTGACCTGACGGGTATCACGCACTTCGAAGTTGGCCTCCAGCGGGCTCAGGTCGGGTTTGCCGAACTGCGTCACGTCTTCGGTCTGCAAGGTCAGTTCAAGGGTTTCGCCAGCGTTTAGGCGCGCGCGGTCGACGCTGGCCAGCAGCGATGCAGCGTGCACCTGCAGGCTGAGAAAGAGGCCGAGTACAAAGACGCAGACGCGACTCATTGATGGGGTTCCTGATGTTGTTGCTGTTCGTACCAGAATTTACGTCGCAGCAGTTCGGCCGGGTTATCCGGAATCTGCCGTAGCCATTGTTCCAGAGCCTGACGCTGTTCGGCATCCAGGGTGCTGTCGAGCGGGCGCTGGGGTGGCCGTGTAGTCTGTTCGTCATCAGCATTGCTGGCCAGGTTCTGTGCCTGCTCGCTGGCATTGCTGTCGTCCTTGTTGCTGTCGCTGGGCTGTTGCGAGGGCTTTTCGCTGGCCGGGGCCTGATTATTCTGGGCGCTGCTGCTGGTGTCGGTTTGCGCGCTGGGATCGCTCTGTTGCGCTTCCTGCGCAGGTTGTTCGGGTTGTTCAGCTTGGCGCTCTTGCAGCAACTGTTCGACCAAGGCCTTGTTGCTCAAGGCCGGCTGTAATTCCGGCTGCTTTTCCAGGGCCTGCTCATAGGCATCGAGAGCGGCTTCAAGTTCCCCACTGCGGGCCAGAGCGTTACCGCGATTGTAGTGGTCGGCGGCGCTGTTGCCTTGGGCGAACAGGCGCGCTGCACCGTCGTAGTCACCCGCTTGATAAAGCGCCAGGCCTTTCCACTGGCGATCTTCAAAGTGCTGGGCGGCTTCATTGGGCCGTTGTTGTTCGAGCAGCCGCTGACCTTGTTGGTCGGGGCGTAGCCACAGGTCGTTGAACTCGAAGGCGTAGCTCGGTTGCGGCACCAGCAGCAATAGCGGCAGGCAGAACAGCCAACCGCGACGTCCGGCGCAGGCGGCCAACAGCAGCAACGGCAAAAGCAGCCAATAACCCTGGTCGGCCCAGCTGTCCAGTTGCAGGGTCTGACCATCGTCGCGCAAGCTTTTCGGGTTCTCGAACAGGCGCAAGCCGCGCAGGTCGAGGTCATCGATGCGGGCATTGCGATAACGCCCCCCGGTGTTGCTGATAAAGGCCTTGAGGCTGGCGCTTTCCAGGCGTGGCATGAGGATGCCGCCCAGATCATCTTTGAGGAATTCACCATTGGCTTGCTTGACCGGTGCGCCTTGCGCGGAGCCGATGCCAAGCATCAACAAACTCGGCCCCTGACGGCCCAGGGCCTGCTTGATACCGGCACGTTCCTGTGGGCTCAGGGACGAACCTACCAACAGTAGGCGGCCCTGACCCAAGCCGGCCTGGGCCAGCAGCGCCAGGCCTTTACGCACGGCCAGATCAGCGCGCTGCCCGGCCTGAGGCATGATCGACGGCTCGAGGGCTTCGAGCAGGTTACGGCTGGTGGCCAGGTCGTCGGACAGCGGTACCAGGGTGTGGGCACTGCCGGCATAGACGATGATTGCGGTCTGGCTGTCGCGACGATGTTCAAGCAGGTCGAGTATCTTGCGGCGGGCCTGTTCCAGGCGGTTCGGCGCGGCATCCTCGGCGAGCATTTGTGGGGTCAGTTCGAGCAGGATCACCAGCGGATCGGCGGGGCGCTGACGGGTTTCCTCCAGGCGCTGCCAACTAGGGCCAACCAGGGCCAGAACCGTGAGTAGCCAGGCCAGGCCCAGGGCAACCCATGGCAGCTTGCTGTCGCGGCCATTGCCGCCGCCCAGAAGCACGGCATGAAAGCTAGGCGGCAGGATCATCTGCCAGCGTCCGGCGCGTTTCTGCCGGTGCCAGAGCTTGAACAGCAACCAGGCAAGCAGCGGCAGGACAATCAGCCAAGCCGGGCGTAACCATTGCGGCCATAGGGCAATCATCGGCGTCTCCTCAGGCGCAGGCGCTTGAGGCGCTCACGCCATTGCGGGTGCGGCACGAGAAAGTTCGGTCGTCGCAACAGCCGCTGCAGCCAATTGTCCGGCCATTGTTCGCGTATCACCAGCAGCACGCTCAGGAACAATGCCAAGGCCAGTGGCCAACTGTACAAGGCTTGCGCCGTACGCGCCTGAGTCGGTTGCTGAGCCACCGGCTCCAGGCGGTCGAGAGCATCGTCGATATCGCGTAGCTCCTCGCCGTCACGGGCACGGAAGTAGGTGCCACCGGTCAGTTCGGCAATTTCCTTGAGTGAGGCTTCGTCCAGGTCCAGGCTCGGGTTGATCCCGAGCAAACCGGCACTGCCGGTCTCTTGCGTGTCGGCGCCGATGCCGATGGTGTAGATCCGCACGTGTTCCTGGGCGGCGAGGCGCGCTGCCGTCAGCGGGTGGATCTGCCCGCCGTTATTGGCGCCGTCGGTGACCAGTACCAGTACGCGGCTCTGCGATGGACGCTGGCGCAGGCGCTTGAGGGCCAGGCCAATGGCATCGCCGATGGCCGTGTTCTTGCCGGCAATACCGATCTGGGCTTCGTCGAGGAAGGTGCGTACGGTATGGCGATCGAAGGTTAGCGGCGCCTGCAGATAAGCCTGGCTGCCAAACAGAATCAGGCCAACACGGTCACCCTGGCGTGCTTCGAGAAAGTCACCGAGCAGAACTTTGACCAGGCTCAGACGGCTGAGCTCTTCGTCCTGCCATTGCATGTCGGGGAAGTCCATGGAACCGGAGACGTCCACTGCTATCAGCAGGTCGCGGCCGCTGGCAGCCACCGGCAAGGGGTCGCCCAGCCATTGGGGGCGGGCAGCGGCAAACAGCAGCAACAGCCAGATCAGGATGAACGGTGCTTGTTGGCGCCAGGTTGGCAGGTTCAGCCGCGCCCGGCGCCCGGCCAGACCTTCGAGTTCATCGAGGAAGCTGACCTTGAGCACCGGTTCCCCGCTGTCGGCGGCGGGCAGCAGCCAGCGTGCCAGCCAAGGTAGCGGCAACAGCAGGAAAATCCACGGCCAGGCCAGTTCAAACATGTTTGCGAATCCAGGTTTCGACCGCCTGATTGAGCCCGGCGATGGCCTTGTCGTCGAGCTTGCATTCAGGCTTGTAGGCGCCTTCAACCAGGATCATCCAGCGGGTCAGGCCGGCGGCTGGGCAGCGGTTGTCAAGAAAGGCCAGCCACTGGCGACCGTTGAGGGTATGGCTATGACTGTCTGGGTAATGATTGCGGCACAGGCGCTTGAGCAGGGCGTTGATTTGCTGCAGCCAGGCACCCGCGGGTTCGCCGTCGTAGGGTTTGGGCAGACGCGCCAGTTCTGCCAGCGCTTCGATGCGGATTGGCTCCAGCGGCAGTTCGGCGCGCACGATCAGTTTTTTGCCTGCACGCCAGTGGTGCAGACGCCACAGGCCCCACCCCAGTAATGGCAACAGCGCCAGTAACGCCCACCAGCCCGGCGCCAGCGGCCACCAGCCAACAGCGGGTGGGGCGATCAGCGGTTGCAGTTGCTCCAGTGAGCTCACTGGATTTTCCCCGGTCGTTGCGCGTTGAGGTACTCGCGCAGTTGTTCGATCATTTCACTTTGGGTGCTCAGCGGCATTAGCACCACCCGTAGTTTTTGTGCCAGCAGCTCCCAACGTTCAATGCGTGCATCGCTTTGTTGACGGTAGCTCTGGCGCAGGGTCGGGTCGAGGGTATCGAGTTCCAGTTGTGCACCGCGCTGGGCAAAACGCAGCAGGCCGGCGGCGGGCAGGGCATGGTCGAGCGGGTCAGACAGTGGCAGCAGGAGCAGGTCGCAGTGCCGCGCGAGCAAGCTCAGTTGCTGTTCTACCGTTGGACTCAAGGCACGTTCGTCGCAGATGATGATGGCCAGGCTGCCAGGGCGTAGCACTTCACGGGCGCGGCGCAGGGCCAGGCCAAGGCTGTCGGCCTGAGGCTGGGCTTCGGTATGCAGTGATTGATTGACCCGGGCCAGGCGGTTGAGCAACTGCAGCAGGCTTTGTTTGCTGCGTCGTGGCTTGATTTCGTAGTGCTCGTTGTCACCGAACACCAGGCCGCCGATACGGTCGTTGTGACCCAGCGCAGCCCAGCCGATCAGCGCCGCCGCCTGGGCGGCAAGCACCGATTTGAACATCAGGCCGGAGCCGAAGAACAGCCGTTGGCTCTGCTCGACGAGAATGAAGATCGGTCGCTCACGTTCTTCGTGGAACAGTTTGGTATGCGGCTCCTGCGTACGTGCCGTCACCCGCCAGTCGATATTGCGCACGTCGTCGCCGGCCTGGTAGACCCGCACCTGGTCGAAGTCGACCCCGCGGCCACGCAATTTCGAGTGGTGCAGGCCCACCAGCGGGCTGCGCTGGCCGGGCCGGGAGAACAGCTGCACTTCGCGCACGCGATGACGCATCTCGATCAGCTCGGCGAGGCTGATGCGGATTCCGGGCGCGGCCAGCAAGCGTTCAGGCATGGCGTCAGGCGACAGCGACGACGTCGAGAATGCGCTGGATCACCCGGTCCTGATCAATCCCGGCGGCTTCAGCCTCGAAGGACAGAATGATGCGATGACGCAACACATCGAACAACACCGCCTGGATGTCTTCGGGGCTGACGAAGTCACGACCGGCCAGCCAGGCGTGGGCCCGCGCACAGCGGTCGAGTGCTATCGAGCCACGGGGGCTGGCGCCATAGGCGATCCAGTCGGCCAGCTCCAGGTCGAATTTGGCCGGGGTCCGGGTGGCCATGACCAACTGCACCAGGTACTCCTCCACGGCATCGGCCATGTACAGGCCAAGGATTTCCTTGCGGGCGGCAAAGATCGCCTGCTGGCTGACCCGACGCTCGGGTTTGGTCTCACCATTGAGCGCTTCACCACGGGCTTGCAGGAGAATGCGGCGCTCCACCGAGGCATCCGGGAAGCCGATTTTTACATGCATGAGAAAACGGTCGAGCTGGGCTTCAGGCAGCGGGTAGGTGCCTTCCTGCTCGATCGGGTTTTGCGTGGCCATGACAAGGAACAGCGGCGACAGTTCGTAAGTGCTGCGCCCGACACTGACCTGACGCTCAGCCATGGCTTCGAGCAGCGCCGACTGTACCTTGGCCGGGGCCCGGTTGATTTCGTCGGCCAGCACCAGGTTGTGGAAGATCGGTCCTTGCTGGAAGACGAAACTGCCGGTTTCCGGGCGATAGATTTCGGTGCCGGTGATGTCGGCCGGGAGCAGGTCGGGAGTGAACTGGATGCGATGGAACTCGGCTTCGACGCCTTCGGCCAGTTCTTTGATGGCCTTGGTCTTGGCCAGGCCTGGGGCGCCTTCAACCAACATGTGGCCGTCGGCCAGGAGTACGATGAGCAAGCGCTCGACGAGCTTTTCCTGACCAAGGATCTGGGTGGAAAGAAAGGTGCGCAGCGCGATCAGCGCCTCACGGTGTTCCATCGTTGAAGATTCCTGGACAAAAGCCAGGGCGTACCGCGTCAAAGCGCCCGGGCGGGGGCTGCTACTTTAATGCATCCGGGGTTGAAAAGCATCGCGGGCCGGTAGGTGCAATTGATTCGTAGGTTCCGTCTTGCCCGGTGACGGGCAGGACGGAACCTACGGCCATCACTCAGTTCTTGAAGCTGGAATGCTTACGTCCCTGGTCACAGAAGGCGAACACCACTACCAGCACCGCTGCTACGGCCAGGATCACCGCCACGCCATCGGTGGAGTGAGTCGCCGAGCTTGCCACCAAGGCCAGGCCGCCCAGTGGCGCCAGGCCGCCGGCTACCGCAGTACCAATCTCGCGGCCGGTACCAAAGCCCGAGGAGCGGGTCTGGGTCGGGAACTGACGGCTGAGGAACGAACCCTGAGGGGCGAACATCATCGGCGCGAGGATGCCGGTGCCGATGGCGATGGCCAGGTAGATCATCATCGGCTCGCCAGTGTTGAGCAGCGCCAGGAACGGATAGGCGAACAGTACCGAGAAAGCCCCGCCAAGCATCAGCACGGCTTTACTGCTCCACTTGTCGCACAGCCAGCCGAAGAACGGTACGGCGATAATCGCCACCAGACTGGCGATGGTTACCGACAACGAAGTGACATGGGCTTCAACACCTTTGTACTGGGTCAGGTAGGCCAGCGAGAAGGTCTTGAAAATGTAGCTCAGGGCGTTGTAGCCAATGGCGACAAAGAACACCACTGCCAGACCCTTGAGGTCGTTTTTGAACAGCAGCTTGAGCGGCGATACCTGCGCTTTGCTTGGCGTCTTTTCCAGCTCTTTGAAGTCCGGGGTTTCCGGGATGCTCCTGCGCACCCACAGGCCGACTGCGACCAGCACGATGCTGCAGATGAACGGGATGCGCCAGCCACCGGAGAGCAGGAACTCGTTGCCGTTCATGGTCAGCACGTACACGGTCAGCGACGACAACAGCAAGCCCAGGTTCAGTCCCAGTGCTGGCCAGGCACCCTGGCTGCCGCGTTTGCCTTCGCTGGCGTGCTCATAGGAGGTGACCGCTGCGGCGGAAAGTTCGGCGCCCGCGCCCAGGCCCTGAATGATCCGTACCAGGACGAGAATGATCGGCGCCCAGATGCCGATGGAGGCGTAGCTGGGGATCAGGCCAATCAGGGTGGTGCACACACCCATCAGGCAGAACGTAATAACCAGTACCTGCTTGCGTCCAAAGCGGTCGCCCAGGTAACCGAACAGGATGCCGCCGAAGGGGCGGGCGATAAAGCCGATGGCGAAGGTGGAAAAGGCCAGCAACGAGGCCATGGCCGGGTTGCTCGGGTCGAAGAACACCTTGGAGAACACGATCGCCGCCATGGTGGCGTACAGGTAAAAATCATACCACTCCAGCATCGAGCCGAAGATGGTTGCCGCAGCGACTTTGCGCAGACGTTTTTTCTTCTGTTGCGGGGTTTCTGTCGCGGCCGCAGCCGTCTCATGTACCGACATAAGAGGTTTCCTTTTTGTCTTTGTAGTTATGTGTGCAGCAGGTTTTTAGCGGGTCTTGAAAATTCTCTCGGCGATCATCTGGCCGATCGGGATCGCCGACGTGGCGGCCGGTGATGGCGCGTTGCAGACGTGGACCATGCGTGGCGTTTCGGCGAACAGAAAGTCATGCACCAAGGTGCCGTCGCGCATTACCGCCTGGGCGCGGATGCCGGCTTCATAGGGCAACAGGTCTTCGATGTTCAGTGATGGGCAGTACTTGCGGCATTGCTCCAGGTAACCGCCCTTGAACAGTGAGTTCTTCATCTCGGTGGTGCCCGAACCGAGGTTGTTCCAGATGGTTTTCCAGAAGCCGGGGAAGCGTGCGTATTCGGCGACATCGCGCCAGTTCACCGAGAATTTTTTGTAGTTCTCACGGCCCAGGCCCAGCACCGCGTTAGGGCCGACGGTGACGCTGCCGTCGATCATCCGCGTCAGGTGCACGCCGAGAAACGGCAGCTCAGGGTCGGGGATTGGGTAGATCAGGTGGTTGACGATGTCGTTCTTGCTGGCTGGCAGGCGGAAGTACTCACCGCGAAACGGGATGATCTGATGGTCGATCTTGACCCCGGCCAGGGCTGCCAGGCGGTCCGATTGCAGGCCGGCGCAGGCAACCAGCTGGCGCGCGCGCCAGACCTTGTCGTCACTGCTGATGGTGACATCGTCGCCGCTCTCGACAATCGCGCGCACGCTGGTCGACAGCTGCACTTCGCCGCCAGCCGCCTGGATCACTCGGGCCATGGCCTGGCACACCTGCTTGTAGTCAACGATGCCGGTGGCGTCGAGAAACAGCCCGCCCAGGCCTACGATATTCGGTTCGCGGCGTTGCAGTTCGGCGGCGTCCAGGCGCTCGACCTTGAGGCCGTTTTGTTGCGAACGCTCGTACAGCGCGTGCATGCGCTGGACTTCCAGCGGGGTGGAGGCCACCAGCAATTTGCCGCAGACATCGAACTTGATCTTGTGCTCGCTGCAGAACGCCTTGGTTGCCTCGGCGCCACGCTTGCACAGGTCAGCCTTGAGGCTGCCGGGGGCGTAGTAGATGCCTGCATGGATCACGCCACTGTTGTGACCGGTCTGGTGCCTGGCCAGGCTAGTTTCCTTTTCCAGAATCAGCAGGGACGCGCCGGGCTGGCGTTCGAGCAGCGCCATGGCGGTGGCGAGGCCGACAATGCCGCCGCCGATGATGCAGTAGTCGTAAATCATGCAGGTGTCACCTTGGTTTGTTCTTATCAGAGAGTCTGCTTATCAGGTTGTCAGACTAAGCCAGTCAAACAAAAGGCGCTGTGTACCAGCGCCGGTTAGGTATTGCCGTTCAGGTGCTCAATCGATGCTTGGCAATTCCAGCTTCAGGCGCTTGGCTGAGGCACGCAGGTGGGCTTCGGCGCAGGCAGCGGCAGCGTGGCGATCGCCATCGACGATGGCCTGATACAGCGCCTGGTGTTCGCGGTTGGCGTCAGCTGAGCCTCCCACCGAGTGGGCGGCGGAGTTTTCCCAGGCGGTTTTGCGTGCCGCAGCCAGCTGGCCACGGAGAAAGTCGTGGAAAGCGACGAAATAATCGTTCTTGCTGGCGTCGGCAATAGCGCGGTGGAACTCGACGTCGGCGGCGGCTGCCGCGGCAAAGTCGCTGCGCTTGTCGAGCATCTCTTGCAGGGCCTTGTTCATGCGTGCCAGGTCCGCCGCATCGCGACGTTGAGCCGCCACCGAGGCGGCCTGGGTTTCGATCCACAGGCGCACTTCGAACATCTGCACCAGGTCTGGGCTGCGGCCTTGTGCAGAAGGGAAGCGGAACACCGTGCCGGTGGGCGTTTGCGAAATATACGAACCCAGGCCACGGCGGGCGATCAGCACCCCATCGGCCTTGAGCTGGGCCACGGCTTCGCGCACTACCGAGCGGCTGACGTTCAGCTGTTCGGCCAGTTGCTGCTCGGTGGGCAGGCGCGCTTCGGCCGCCAAGCGTCCGGAATCGATCTCTGCACGGATGGCACCGACGACGCGTTCAACCAGCGTGTCAGGGCGCTGAAGCTCAAGCATGGGGTATTGCTCATTAATCAGGTTGTCAGACAATGCCCTCGAGGCAGTTGCTTGTCAAGAAGCTGCAGCCGCGATTACAGCTCGCTGACGTAGGTGCCGGTGCCCTTGAGGATGTTCTGCAGGGTTTCTTCGACCTCGGCAAGGTCGGTGCCGTCGCTACTGAGGTGGATCTGCAGATGGTCGTCGCCACCGAGGGCGTCGGCATCCAGCGGTGCAACCTCGATCAGTAGGCGTTTGGCGCTGAAGGTGACCTTCAAACCTTCGACGGGGGCGTAATGCTCGTCGAGGGTAATGTCCACGCGGTCTTCG
The DNA here is from genome assembly GCF_050312595.1 of Pseudomonas sp. UM16. NCBI lineage: Bacteria > Pseudomonadati > Pseudomonadota > Gammaproteobacteria > Pseudomonadales > Pseudomonadaceae > Pseudomonas > Pseudomonas sp. UM16. The sequence continues at coordinate 46,647 of NZ_JBNPJT010000028.1, forward strand.
TCCGGGTAGCGGGTCATGAGAAACATCTGGCCCTTGTCGCTGTGGCAGCACAGGGTGGCCATGTTGTCTTCTTCATCATCGCAAGGGGTGGCGAAGAGCAGGGCGGTGGTCAGTTGCATGGGCGGCTCGATCAATAAGTTGAAACATGATTTTGCCAGTCTTCGGCCCCAGGATAAACGAGCAGTTGCACCTCAATGACCGAATATGTCGCAGCGCCGCAAGCAGGGGCGGGTAGGCACTCGTTAAGCTGCGCTGTCGATGGTCACCCGTAAAGACACAGCTCGCTCTGGAGCAGTCGTTTTTGCAGATGCCCATCCGTGGAATTGGTGAATGTGACTAATGAGTCGTGTTTTGCGCCTGTTCTTATGGTTTTACCGTCCTCCTGCTGCGGGTTGGCTATCGTTGATCCGTAGATGGCGGAGGCGCGCGACGCTTCACTCAATAACAAAGCCCAAGCGGAGTACCACAGATGGCGTTTTTCACCGCAGCCAGCAAAGCCGACTTCCAGCATCAACTGCAGGCGGCCCTGGCGCAGCACATCAGCGAACAGGCACTGCCACAAGTGGCGCTGTTCGCCGAGCAGTTCTTCGGCATCATCTCTCTTGACGAGCTCACCCAGCGCCGCATGTCGGACCTGGCCGGTTGCACCCTGTCGGCCTGGCGCATTATCGAGCGCTTCGATCCGGCCCATCCTGAAGTTCACGTCTACAACCCCGATTACGAGCGTCATGGCTGGCAATCGACCCACACCGCGGTCGAAGTCTTGCACCATGACCTGCCGTTTCTGGTCGACTCGGTGCGTACCGAGCTCAACCGCCGCGGTTACAGCATCCATACCCTGCAGACCACCGTTCTGAGCGTGCGTCGCGGGCCTAAGGGCGAACTGCTGGAAATTCTGCCCAAGGGCACCCAGGGCGAGGGTGTTTCGCAAGAATCGTTGATGTACCTGGAGATCGACCGCTGCGCCAACGCCGCCGAACTCAATGTACTGACCCGCGAACTGGAGCAGGTGCTGGCAGAAGTGCGCGTGGCGGTGGCCGATTTCGAGCCGATGAAAGCCAAGCTGGGTGAGCTGCTGACGCTGGTCGAACAAACCGCCTACGCCCCGGCGCAGGTCGAGAAGGCCGAGGTCAAGGATTTCCTTGAGTGGCTGTTGGGCAACCACTTCACCTTCCTCGGCTATGAAGAGTTTGTTGTCCAGGGTGATGCTCAGGGCGGCCAATTGGTCTATGACGAACAGTCGTTCCTCGGCCTGACCCGTCTGCTGCGCGCCGGCCTCACGGCTGAAGATCTGCGCATCGAAGACTACGCGGTCAACTACCTCAACGAACCGCTACTGCTGTCCTTCGCCAAGGCCGCTTACCCGAGTCGCGTACACCGACCGGCTTACCCGGACTACGTATCGATCCGCCAGCTCGACGCCGACGGCAAGGTCATCAAGGAATGCCGCTTCATGGGCCTGTACACTTCCTCGGTGTACGGCGAGAGCGTGCGCTCGATTCCGTATATCCGTGGCAAGGTGGCCGAAGTCGAGCGTCGTTCCGGTTTCGACCCTAAAGCCCACCTGGGTAAAGAGTTGGCGCAGGTTCTGGAAGTGCTACCGCGCGATGATCTGTTCCAGACACCGGTGGACGAGATGTTCAGCACCGTGATGTCGATCGTGCAGATCCAGGAGCGCAACAAGATTCGCGTGTTCCTGCGCAAGGATCCATACGGTCGCTTCTGCTACTGCCTGGCTTATGTGCCACGGGATATCTACTCCACCGAAGTGCGGCAGAAGATCCAGCAAGTGCTGATGGACCGCCTCAAGGCCAGCGACTGCGAGTTCTGGACGTTCTTCTCCGAGTCGGTGCTGGCGCGCGTGCAGTTGATCCTGCGCGTCGACCCGAAGAACCGCATCGATATCGACCCGCAGCAGCTGGAAAACGAAGTGATCCAGGCCTGCCGCTCGTGGCAGGATGACTTCGCCAGCCTGACCGTCGAGAGTTTCGGCGAAGCCCAGGGCACCAATATCCTCGCCGACTTCCCTAAAGGCTTCCCGGCAGGGTATCGCGAGCGCTTTGCGGCGCACTCGGCAGTGGTTGATATGCACCACTTGCTGGCCTTGTCCGAGCGCAAGCCGCTGGTGATGAGCTTCTACCAGCCGCTGACCCAGGCCGGTAAGCAGCAACTGCACTGCAAGCTGTACCACGCCGATACCCCGCTGGCACTTTCCGACGTGCTGCCGATCCTGGAAAACCTAGGTCTGCGTGTGCTCGGCGAGTTCCCGTACCGCTTGCGTCATGCCAACGGCCGCGAGTTCTGGATTCATGATTTCGCCTTTACCTACAGCGAAGGCCTGGACCTGGATATCCAGCAACTCAACGACACCCTGCAGGATGCCTTCGTTCACATCGTCAAAGGCGATGCGGAAAACGACGCCTTCAACCGCCTGGTACTGACTGCTGGGTTGCCATGGCGCGACGTCGCCCTGCTGCGTGCCTATGCCCGCTATCTCAAGCAGATCCGCCTGGGCTTCGACCTGGGTTACATCGCCAGCACCCTGAACAACCACACCGATATCGCTCGCGAACTGACCCGGTTGTTCAAGACTCGTTTCTACCTGGCGCGCAAGCTCACCACTGACGACCTGGACGACAAGCAGCAGCGTCTGGAGCAGGCCATTCTCACCGCCCTGGACAACGTTCAGGTGCTCAACGAAGACCGCATCCTGCGACGCTACCTTGATCTGATCAAGGCCACCCTGCGTACCAACTTCTACCAGACCGACGCACAAGGTCAGGTCAAGTCGTACTTCAGCTTCAAGTTCAATCCCAAGCTGATTCCTGAATTGCCCAAGCCTGTGCCCAAGTTCGAGATATTTGTCTACTCGCCACGTGTCGAAGGCGTACACCTGCGCTTTGGCAACGTTGCCCGTGGCGGTCTGCGCTGGTCGGACCGTGAGGAAGACTTCCGTACCGAAGTGCTGGGCCTGGTAAAAGCCCAGCAGGTGAAGAACTCGGTGATCGTCCCGGTCGGTGCCAAGGGTGGTTTCCTGCCGCGTCGCCTGCCGTTGGGCGGTAGCCGCGACGATATCCAGGCTGAGGGCATCGCCTGCTACCGGATCTTCATTTCCGGTCTGCTGGACATCACCGACAACCTCAAGGACGGCGCTCTGGTGCCGCCGGCCAACGTCGTGCGTCACGACGATGATGATCCGTACCTGGTAGTGGCTGCTGACAAAGGCACCGCGACCTTCTCCGACATCGCCAACGGCATTGCCATCGACTACGGCTTCTGGCTCGGCGATGCCTTCGCCTCCGGTGGCTCGGCCGGTTATGACCACAAGAAGATGGGCATCACCGCCCGTGGTGCCTGGGTCGGCGTGCAACGCCACTTCCGTGAGCGTGGCATTAATGTCCAGGAAGACCCGATCACCGTGGTCGGCGTCGGCGACATGGCCGGTGACGTGTTCGGCAACGGCTTGCTGATGTCCGACAAACTGCAACTGGTGGCTGCGTTCAACCACCTGCACATCTTCATCGATCCGAACCCGGAGCCGGCCAGCAGTTTTGCTGAGCGCAAACGCCTGTTCGACCTGCCGCGCTCAGCTTGGAGCGACTACGACACCAGCATCATGTCCGAAGGCGGCGGGATCTTCCCGCGCAGCGCGAAAAGCATCGCCATTACCGCGCAGATGAAAGAACGCTTCGCCATCGAAGCCGACAAACTGACCCCGACCGAGCTGCTCAATGCCTTGCTCAAGGCACCGGTGGACTTGCTCTGGAACGGCGGTATCGGTACCTACGTCAAGTCCAGTGAAGAAAGCCATGCTGATGTCGGCGACAAGGCCAACGACGCCCTGCGCGTTGACGGTGATGAGCTGCGCTGCAAGGTGGTGGGTGAGGGCGGTAACCTCGGCATGACCCAGCTGGGCCGGGTCGAATTCGGCCTCAACGGCGGTGCTACCAACACCGACTTCATCGACAACGCCGGTGGTGTGGACTGCTCCGATCACGAGGTCAATATCAAGATCCTGCTCAATGAAGTGGTGCAGGCTGGCGATATGACCGAGAAGCAGCGTAACCAGCTGCTGGGCAGCATGACCGAGGAAGTTTCCGGCCTGGTGCTGGGCAACAACTACAAGCAGACCCAGGCATTGTCCCTGGCGGCGCGTCGGGCTCGCGAGCGCATCGCCGAGTACAAGCGGCTGATGGCTGATCTGGAAAGCCGTGGCAAGCTGGACCGGGCCATCGAGTTCCTGCCGACTGAAGAACAGCTGGCCGAGCGTCTGGCGGCCAACCAGGGCCTGACCCGTGCGGAGCTGTCGGTACTGATCTCGTACAGCAAGATCGACCTCAAGGAAGCGTTGCTCAAGTCCTTGGTGCCGGATGACGACTACTTGACCCGTGACATGGAAACCGCGTTCCCGCCGTCGCTGGTGAGCAAATTCGCCGAGGCCATGCGTCGTCACCGCCTTAAGCGCGAAATCGTCAGCACCCAGATCGCCAACGATCTGGTCAACAACATGGGCATCACCTTCGTTCAGCGCCTGAAAGAGTCCACCGGCATGAGCCCGGCGAACGTTGCCGGTGCTTACGTGATCGTGCGTGACATCTTCCACTTGCCGCACTGGTTCCGCCAGATCGAGGCGCTGGACTATCAGGTGCCGGCGGAAATCCAGCTGACCCTGATGGACGAGTTGATGCGTCTGGGTCGCCGGGCAACCCGCTGGTTCCTGCGTAGCCGTCGCAACGAGCAGGATGCTGGGCGTGACGTAGCGCATTTCGGGCCGAAGATCGCCGCCTTGGGCCTGAAACTTGATGAGCTGCTGGAAGGGCCGACCCGCGAGCGCTGGATGACCCGTTACCAAGGTTTTGTCGAAGCGGGCGTACCAGAACTGTTGGCGCGCATGGTCGCGGGGACTACGCACCTGTATACCCTGTTGCCGATCATTGAAGCGTCCGACGTCACTGGCCAGGATCCGGCTGAAGTGGCCAAGGCCTTCTTCGCCGTTGGCAGCGCCCTGGACCTGACCTGGTACCTGCAGGAAATCAGCAACCTGCCGGTGGAAAACAACTGGCAGGCCCTGGCTCGCGAGTCGTTTCGCGATGATATCGACCTGCAGCAGCGGGCGATCACCATCTCGGTCCTGCAGATGGCCGATGCGCCAGCAGACATGGACGCCCGAGTGGCATTGTGGCTGGAGCAGCACCGGGTGATGGTCGAGCGCTGGCGCGCCATGCTCGACGATCTGCGTGCCGCTACCGGTACCGATTACGCCATGTATGCGGTGGCCAACCGCGAGCTGGTGGATCTGGCCATGAGCGGGCAGGCAGTGGTGATGCCTTCCTGAGTCTGAGCTGAAACCAAGGCCCCGGCATATGCCGGGGCTTTTTTTTGACCTTGTGGGAGCAACTGTCTTCACCATGCTATTCGTCACCGCCATTCGGTACCGTCGCGTAGCATGGCGTTCAGCCTGA